>NZ_MKVC01000030.1:0-368914 GCF_001899125.1 Dysgonomonas sp. 37-18
CATTTTAAAGGGTTAAACTTTTTTGTTTACTTATGCAATACAAACTTAATTGTTTGCCCTTTAACTGTCAGATCAGATCGAAACTAATTCAGATTATTCCATCTCTTTAGCCTGATTCCATAAAGCATCCATTTCGGCTAAGGTCATATCTTTTAAATTCTTATTCTGCTTTTTTGCTTCTTGTTCTATGTAATTGAAACGACGTATAAACTTCTGATTGGTACGTTCCAGAGCATTATCCGGGTTCACTTTATATAGACGTGCTGCATTAATAAGGCTAAAAAACATATCTCCAAATTCAGCTTCTGTTTTATCTTCATCCATTTTTGATATCTCGTTTTTCAACTCTTGAAGCTCCTCAGAAACTTTATCCCAAACGTCTTCTCTGTTCTCCCAATCGAATCCTGCGTTACGAGCTTTATCTTGTATACGGTGAGCCTTTGCAATAGATGGTAATGATGCCGGAACACCTTCAAGAATGGTTTTGTTTCCTCCCTTTTCTTTTAGTTTTAGTTGTTCCCACGATTTTTCAACCTCTCCGGCTGTTTTCGCAGCATCATCTCCGAATACATGGGGATGGCGATATATTAATTTGTCACACAAAGAATGACATACATGAGCTACATCGAATGTTCCTTTCTCTTCGCCGATTTTTGCATAAAATACAACATGTAACAAAACATCTCCAAGCTCCTTTTTGATAGCCTCATCACTATTCTGAATAATGGCTTCACAAAGTTCATAAACCTCTTCTATCGTATTGGTACGCAAGCTCTCATTTGTCTGTTTTGCATCCCACGGACACTTTACCCGCAACTCATCCATGATGTCGAGCAAACGTCCAAAGGCTTCCATTTTTTGTTCTCTTGTATGCATCATCGTGTATAAATTTAGAGAAAGCAGGCTGCTGCCTGCTTTCATTTTATTTTACTTCTTCTTTTTTCTTTTTGAAATTATCCAATCCTTTTTTCAGGAATTCGATGTATTTATTTACATCTTCATCGTATGCGTATGATGGTCCTATTGGTTTCCCCGCATGGTCTAAAAGAACATAGTAAGGCTGAGAGTTTGTCGCAAATTTATGTCGTTGCAGATAACTCCACTTGTCTCCTATTGTTCTCAATTTTGTAGTCTTACCATTTTCCTGAACTTCCATCACCTCATTCAATTTTGTTTTGTCGTCTACCATCAAGGTGATAAGTACATACTCTTCGTCAAGCAACTGTTTTACACGAGGATCTGTCCAAACAGAAGCTTCCATCTTGCGACAGTTTACACAGCCATAGCCCGAAAAGTCTATAATAACAGGTTTGTTTTTCTCCTGAGCATATTTCATTCCAGCCTCATAGTCTTCAAACTTGGCATGAACAACACCATTGTATAGGCTAAAGTCCTGAGTATATAATGGCGGTGCAAATGCACTAATCGCTTTGAGAGGAGCACCCCACAAACCGGGAACCATATACACGGCAAAAGCAAATGATACAATAGACATAAGCAAACGTGGAATAGATACATATTTCAGGTCGCTGTCGTGCGGTAGTTTCAATTTACCTAACAAGTAGACTCCAAGCAGAACGAATATCACAATCCATAATACTAGAAATACTTCACGGTCTAATATACCCCATTTGTATGCAAGGTCGGCTACTGATAAGAATTTCAGGGCAAGCGCGAGTTCTAAGAATCCTAATACGACCTTTACTGAGTTCAACCATCCGCCCGACTTCGGCATACTTTCGAGCCAAGAAGGGAATATTGCGAATAATGAAAATGGAATAGCTAATGCAACAGCAAAGCCCAACATACCGATTGCAGGAGCTATTATGCTACCCGACCCGGCAGCCTGTACTAATAATGTGCCTATGATAGGCCCGGTACAAGAGAATGAAACGAGTGCCAGTGTAAAAGCCATGAAGAAAATACTGATAATACCTGTAGTAGAATCGGCTTTCTGGTCCATTTTGTTCGTCCATGAAGACGGTAAAACCATCTCGAATGCACCAAAGAATGATATAGCAAACACAACCAACAATGCAAAGAATATCAGGTTGAATATGGCACTCGTAGCTAAATCATTCAGAGCGCTGGCTCCAAATATTCCGGTTATTAATAATCCGAGGGTGACATATATAATGATAATTCCCACTCCGTAGGTAATAGCATCTTTTATCGCTTTGCCTTTGTTCTTCTTATTTCGTTTAAGGAAAAAGCTCACGGTCATAGGTAGCATCGGCCATACACAAGGTGTAAGTAGGGCGATAAGTCCACCGCCAAAACCTCCTAAGAAAATCCAAAGGAGTGACATGTCGGAGGTATCTCCCGCAGCACCATAAGCTTTCAGTTCGCTTATTACAGGTGTCCAAAGTTCTTCGCTGTTTACGTTTGCTGTAGTACTTGATACCGATGAAGATAAGCTGTCAGCCGGAATTTGTTCAGCTGATAATCCTTCCGATGCGCTATCGGATTCGCCTGCTTTAGCTGCAACAACTGTAGCGGGTAAATCTTTTGATTTGAAGTCCAGATCAATTTTTATTGGAATACACTGCCCGTCAATCTCGCTACATACCTGTCCTCGAAAATCACCTTCGAGAGCAAAAGCTGCTTTGTCGGTTATTTTAAGTGTTTGAACAAAAGTAGCCTGATTCTCATAATAGCCATACTCCATCTGAAATATGTCGTCATATTTTTTCTTCAACTTGGAGTTGACTGCTTTCAGATTACCGATTTTAGTTGCACCCTTCAGCTTATCGATTGATATCGTTGTGGGCATCGGTCCATTTTCAGGAATAGTTATGTCAAAAATATGCCATGTAGGATCTATTCGAAAAGTTGTTGTTAATTCAACTTCTCCGTTTCCTTTATCAACAAGCTTGGTTGTCCACGACGCAGGTTGTTGCGCATAAAGCGATACTGACAGAACGATTGACAGGAAAAATAAGAATGATATTTTTTTCATAGAAAGTATCTATACGAATTATTTTAAAATAAGAAGTCCAAAGTTAGTAAAAAGACTCTATATAGATAGATAGCCCAATTGCTTTTATGATTAATTTACTTATTTATATTTATCAATATTTGCTTATCGTAATAGTCTTTATTTTTTATTAATTAATACTTAAACTTGATATATTCGGGTTCTTCTTTTATTTCTGAATATGGAGAACAGCTTTGATCGCTATGGCGCACATAGCGTCCGTCCTCAATAGATTTGTCTACGTACTTCTGTGGTATAATATATCCCATCATCTCAGCCAGTACATATATTGTGCTCGAATTGTTGATCAGCTTGGTTACAGGATCAATGTATTTATCCATTGCGGAATTAATTTTACTTTCGTTCTTCTGTATGGTTATAAGTGGTATATCATATTGGGCAATACCATTTTTCCAAGGTCCGTGTCCTTTACCTAGTATCTCTCCATGATCCGAAAAGTGGAAGAAGATAGCCGTGGAGTCTTGTTGCATTACCTTATATATTTCACGCATTACCCTATCGGTATGATGTATAGAACGGTCGTAGTCAGTTTGCAGGGATGAACCCGAGCTTGATATTGCTTTGGCATCTATATTATCATACCTATCCGAATAGTTATTATGGCTTCCTACTAGATGTATAATAAAGAACTGTTTTTTACCGGGTTTATGCTCTTCTTTTAGTATCGGGATAAGATCTAAATCGTCATTAGCCAGATACCCTCCTTTAGTAAATACCGCTTTGTTTGTTCCGGCAGCTAAATAACCTAAATAAGAATCTTGAATACCCGATGTTCCTTGATTAGACAACCAATAAGTTTCATATCCCGCATCATTGGCTAGGTTTATAAGTGTTTTCTCTTGATAAAACGGGGTCATATCTGTTGGCGATGCAAAAGACAAGGCTATACGTAAAGCATTCCGTGTAAAAGCTGCTGCGGCAATACCATCATAGTAATTTATAGGGGAGGGTGTAGTCTGTACCAAGCTATCCAAAAACGGAGTTGTTTTTATTGGATAACCGTACAGAGAAAGATGTTTGCGATAGGCACTCTCTCCGATAACAAGATATATTTTTTCGGGTTTTTGTACTGTATCGCTGAGTAGTATTCCTTCGGGAAGCTTTTTACTGCTCTGATCAGAGAACTTTCGTAGTTGCGCCATCTCTTCTTGGTAAGCTATAATTGTTGCTATATTGCCATAGAGAATCGGTGCATACATATTTACTTTATCTTGCCCTACCCGAATAGGGAATTCTGTAAACAGGTCTTCTTGATATTCGTAAGCGATGCGTTTATAACAAACAAACGGTAGGAATAAGAAGAGATAAATTAACAATCCGATTAAAGACCATTTTATAGAGAGTCTAGCTTCCTTTAGTTCCTTTTCTGATAACCACAGAAACAGAGTTGTAGCAGCTAATGCTGTCAGAGCTCCGATCACCACTCCACCTTTCAGCATACTTGCGGCCTCTGTCGTATGCGTCTCGAATATCGAGGCCATCATATCCAGCGAAATATCGCTACCTAAGACAAATGCGAAATAGGCATTGAACGTAAGTATAAATGCGAGTATAAATGTAATTATAAATGTGTATTTGGTCTTGGCTAAAATATTCAAGATGAATACAAATGAAACAACATGTATGGCCATCGGAATACTTGGAGCTAAATTGATAGGCAAAAAGGCTATCAGACCAATATATATTAGAGCCAGTATAGTAAATTTATATTTGTATATAAGTTTTCCTATCCACTTTGTATATTCTTTAATCTTAGTCATTAACGAGGTAAAAAGTCGTGCGTAAGTTGATGAGCAAAGGTATTATTTTTTGCTATGGAATTTATATTAAAAAATGTTCTTTTTTGTTTATATTTTTAATACATTCGCTTTTTGTATTAACATCTCACACTATGAAAAACTGAATTTATGAAAAGAAAATTATTTCTGTGCTCTTTTATTTTTTTTGTATTATTCGCATCTCTTAAAGCCCAAAGTAATTATAAAAAAGGCTATGTTATCACCAATGACAACGATACAATATATGGCTTGATCGATTTTAGGACAGATGCCATAAATGCAACACGATGTACATTCAAATCTGAGCAAGCCGAAAAAATATATTATCCCGGTGATATTGCGGGTTATAAGTTCTCAGATGAAGGAAAATACTATGTTACGCGTGAAGTGACAATAGATAGTATTCCCCAGAAATTTTTTCTTGAATATTTGGTTCAAGGTATGATGGATCTCTATTATTTAAGATCAGATGGTAAAGTATATTATTTGTTTGATAAAGATGGGGATTTAATTGAGATTACAAAAAAAGAAGATTTTATAGATGTTAATAGTCTACGTCTTATTAAAGATGTAAAATATAAGAATACGCTGAAAAGATACTTTAAAGACTACCCTACAATAACAAGTCGATTAAGTAATATTGATTTTAAACAGAAGTCGTTTATAAATATAGCAAAGTTGTACCACGATGAGACTTGTTCTACCGGCGAAGAATGTATAATATTTGAAAATCAACACCCTGATAAGAATCCGAGTGTTCTTCAATTAACTGTTTTTGGAGGATTACAATGGGGCACATATACACTGATTAATGATAAAGATCGAAAATACAAGTTTGGAGGTATGCAACCTACTATAGGGTTAAAAGGCAATGTGTTTAATCCTCGTTGGAGTCAATCTTTTGCAGTTCAATTAGAAGTCTCGTTTTCAAGAATTGATGGTTCTAATGAAGTTGTATTTTCCGGATATAAATTAAATTTTGATATGAATGTAATATATGGAACCGGTAAAGTTGGGTTAGAATATAAATTACCATTGAAAAAGATTCGTCCACTAATAGGTGGAGGGTTAGCATACACACGCATCTTTGCTGATAATGTTAAGTATTCTTATCAGAATTCACCAGAGAAAAAATATTTGTATAGCCTCCGAAATTCTTACTTTGGTTATTTTATAAATGCAGGTGTAAGCTATGCTCTAAATAAGAAACATGATCTTTTACTTCAAGCGTCTATACAACAGAACGGTACTGTGGACACTGCTCAGAAAAATGGATCTGATAAATTCAAATCCTATAACATAGTTTTAGGATATAGCTTCTAATTGGATAATACAAAATCCTCTACTTATAGTCCTATAAGTAGAGGATTTTTTTATTTACTCAACGCTTCTTTTAGAGCTTTTACTGCCTCTTTTATATTAGCACTTTCTTTTAGTAATGTGATAAATTTACTTCCTATAATCGCTCCGCTTGCATTCTCTTGTGCGGCTTCTAATGTTGCTTTGTTGGATATACCGAATCCAATCAAACGGGGATTGCGAAGATTCATTCCATTTATTTTGCGGAAATAAGCTTGCTTTTTATCATCAAAGTTACTCTGTGCGCCAGTAGTAGATGCTGACGAAACCATGTAGATAAAGCCATCGGTATGCTGATCTATCAGGCGTATACGCTCATCTGATGTTTCAGGGGTGATGAGCATGACTATTTTTATATCGTATTTGTCTGCTATTGGTTTATATTGAGATATATAGTCATTGAATGGAAGATCGGGAATAATAGCTCCGTCTATACCTGTTTCTTTGCATTGTTTGCAAAAGTTATCAAAACCATATTGCATAATCGGATTGAGATAACCCATCAGGATGAGAGGTATCGCCACATCGCTACGGATGTCTTTCAACTGTTCGAACAAGACCTTTAATGTCATACCATTGCGAAGAGCAATTGTTCCACTTTCCTGAATAGTCGGGCCATCGGCCATCGGGTCTGAAAATGGAATACCTATTTCTATCAGGTCGATACCATTTGCTTCTAATTCGCGAATAACATTGCAGGTGTCATTCAATTGCGGAAATCCCGCAGTAAAATAGATGGATAATATATTCTTTTGCTTTTTTTCAAAGAGTTGTTTTATTCTATTCATTTCTTAGTTGTTTTATAAATTGATCAAGAAGTTGTATATCTTTTAACCCCGGTTCTATTTCAAATTTGCTATTAAGGTCTACTCCATATAGCAGAGGGTGCTTTGTTGCTTTTATTTGCTGAACGTCTTCAGCCGATATCCCTCCACTAAGGAAAAATGGAGTATCTCCATCATAAGCATCTAATATTGCCCAATCGAATTTTTTTCCCGAACCTCCATATTTTGGGGTTTTGGTATCGAATAAGAAATATCCTCGAAGCCCCTCGTATGCTTTGGTCTGTTCAAAGTCAGAAGCTTCAGAAATGCTGAAAGCTTTAATTATAGGGATAAACTTGTTTAACTCGCTACAAAAGTTTGGAGATTCGTTTCCGTGCAATTGGATTAAGTCTAACTTATATTTGTCAATCGTTTCAACGATGAAATCTATCTTTGAATTCACAAATACGCCTACTCTTTTGATATTACGAGAGTGTATATCCCCTACATTTTGCCATAGTTGATAATCCATATAGCGGGGTGATTTCTGATAGAATATCATACCCATATAATCAATAGGTAATTTGTTCAAATCCTCTATATTCTCAGGATACTTCATCCCGCAGACTTTAATCTTCATGCCAATTGGTTTATAAAGTCTTCCAATGCTTTCCCCGGATTACTTGTTTTCATAAAATTTTCTCCCATAAGGAATCCTTTATATCCTGCCTGTTGCAGATCGATGACTGTTTGAGGCTGGGAGATACCACTTTCGGATATCTTAATAAAGTCGTCAGGTATCTTATTCGCCAGATCGAATGAGATTTGTATATCTGTAACAAAGGTTCCCAGATTGCGGTTGTTGACCCCTACAACATCTACCTTATCATTGATATGATGAAGTTCCTGCTTGTTATGAATTTCTAACAAAACATCAAGGTTTAGTTCCTTTGCTTTTTTTGCCAGTTGTTTTGTCTCATCTATCGTCAGTGCTGAGGCAATCAGCAATATGGCACTGGCTCCCGATATTTTAGCCTGATACAATTGGTATTCATCTACTACGAAATCTTTACGTAATAATGGCGTTTTTGTAAAACTTCCGGCTAATTCCAGATCAGCTAATTCACCTCCAAAGAAATCCATGTCGGTAAGTACAGATATTGCACTGGCTCCGTTTTGGGAGTATAGAGGAATTACGTCTTCTATTTTTGCATCTTTAAAAATCCAGTCACGAGAAGGTGAGCGACGCTTAAACTCCGCAATAATCCCTGTTCTTGAATTCTTGATAGCTTCTTTAAAAGAAGCAGGAGTAGTGATTGTCGATAATCTTTTTTCTAACTCGTTGATAGAAGTTTCTTTTTTATGTCTTTCTACTTCCAACCGTTTGTTTGCAATTATCTTATCTAAAATATTAATCATATCTTATTTTATTGTTTTTCTTTCTTCAGAACGTTAATAACAGAGGCCAATGCTACAATGCAAATACCGAACATACCTATTAGTGCATAAGAATATCGCAAGTTGGTTGCACTTGCAATATAGCCAATTAGAGGAGGTCCCATCAAAAAGCCGAGGAAACTTACACTGGATACTAATGTCAATGCTATGCTGGTTGATATCTTTGTTTTCTGTCCGGCAATACTATACACAGTGGGTACAATACCCGCCGTACCCAATCCTATAATCATAAAGGCTATGATAGTAGTTATGAAATGTGGAAAAGCTACAGCAGCGAACAGACCTGTTGCTATAAGGATCCCTCCTACTTGAACTACACGTTGCGAACCCCACTTCTGAGTGGCTTTGTCGATAACAAATCGTCCTGATGCCATGGTTATCATATATGCTGCTAGTCCGATAGGAGCCATATGTACGGGAGTGCCTACTACATCTATCAGATAAAGCCCGCTCCAGTCGGCCATAGCACCCTCGGCAGCCATACCACAAAATGCCACAATGCCCAGTAAGAACAGAAACTTCTCCGGCTTATTCTTTTTCCTAGCTGCAACATCCGACGGGTCTTTTTGCTTTTTAAGATCAGCCTGAAGATAGCGCATATTGAGATAGACAGCTATAAGAACAAGTGTTCCGATGATACAAAAATGATAGATGGGTTTGAACTTTAGCGATGCCATTAACAGCCCTACAGAAGCTCCCGCTAGCCCTGCCAGGCTCCACCCTCCATGAAAGGAGGCCATGATCGGTTTATTATAAGTAGCCTCAAGTGTTACAGCCTGAGTATTGACCGATATATTGCAGAAGTTGCCACAAAAGCCGAAAAATATAAGACTCATGATCAAGGCATATTCAGAACCAGAAAGCCCTATAAGCAGTAACGCTAAGACATAGCCTGTAAGAGCTAAGGGTAGAATACGTTTACTTCCCACTCTGGATATGAGTAAGCCTGATATGGTCATTCCGCATATTTGTCCGATAGGGATCATTAACAGGATAGTACCCCATGCTGCATCACCCAGCCCTAACGAATTCTTTATATCGGGAATTCGGCTTGCCCAGCTGGAAAAGCACATGCCCGAACAAAAATACAGACAGAAAATAGCTAGTCGTATACGTTCTTTCGATATTGTATTCGTTGTTATATCCATTATTTACGAGCTAATAGCTCTATTTTGTTTAACCATTTTTCCCGTTGTTCGGGAGTTGATCCTTTTACTGTTGCCAGATAAGTTGTTCTGATATTTTTAATACCGCAAAATGCGCCGATATTTTTTCTTATCATTTTTCCTCCGATATCTTTCACTATCCATTTGTAATAAAAAACAGGTGCATCCATCGTGCTGATGATTTCAGATGTTTTTCCCATCAATAGTTTTTTGGGAAACGGAGACTTTTCCTGATATTCAAAAGTGAATCCCGGAAGGAATAACCTTTCTATAAATCCTTTCAATAGAGCAGGAGGGGATGCCCACCATGTAGGGTAAATCCAAACAATATGTTCTGCCCATTGCAACTTGTCCCAAGCTTGCAACAGATCGGGCTCAAGCTCTGTTCTTTTGCGATAGCCATACATCAATATGGGATTGAAGGTCATTTCAGCGAGGATAATTTCTTTTACTTCATTTCCTTTCGCCAAGCTGCCCTTTTTATATTGCTGATGTAGCCCAAAGCAAAAGCTTTCTTTGTCGGGATGTCCGTTAATTATTAAAACTTTTTTCATATCAGAGTATCGTTGACATACTAAGTGTTTAACTCCAAGAATCTCAAAAATGTATCTTTTAGCCTTCCGCTTTCTATTGTTTCCCGCGCTTGTGCAATACTATCTTCAAAAGACATATTCGGATCAATTGTCTGAATTGCTGTAGCAGCATTTGCTATCACCGCATTTTTTTGTGCTTTAGTCGCAGTATTGCAGATGATATTATCAAAAATCTTAGCGGCATCTTCTGGCGTTGCGCCACCGTCCAGGTCGGCTTCTTTGCAACGTTCAAAACCAATTAGTTCGGGGCTGTATATTTTTTCTTCAAATTTATTGATTATTTTGAAATCTCCCGTTAATGATATTTCATCATATCCGTCTAAACTATGTACAATCGAATAATCCACATCCGTTTGTTGATACATATAGAAATACAGACGTGCCATTTTCAGATTGAAAACACCTAACACCGTGCGCTTTGGTTTTATTGGGTTAACCACCGGCCCGAGCATATTAAAGAAGGTACGAACACCAAGTGCTTTACGTACCGGTGCAACCACCTTAAGTGCGTTGTTGAACAGAGGGGCATGCAAGTATGCGATATTGGTTTTGTCCAAAGATGCTTCCAGCTTGCTCACATCGGATGTGAATTTCACTCCGTGCTGTTCCATTACATTGGATGCTCCACTGACTGAGGTTGCCCCGTAATTACCATGTTTGGCAACCTTGTATCCTGATGCGGCAACAACGAAGCAAGACAGCGTTGAAATGTTGAATGTATTCTTATTATCTCCGCCTGTACCGACTATGTCGATAGGGTTGTAAGCCGCCAGCGCATCTACATTGGCTCGCAGATCTAAAAGTGCATCTGCAAATCCGAGAAACTCATCAACACTGATACTGCGCATAAGAAAGACGCTGATGAATGCTGCGATTTGCGAATCATTATAGTCTCCGGCAGCCATCTTTGTCAATATTTCCTTTGCTTCACATCTGTTGAGATATTGATGCTCAAAGAGTCTGTTTAATATTTGTTTCATATCTTTAGCTGTTAACTTATAGCTTTTAGCCGTTATTCTATTTGCTAACGGCTATCAGCTAAGAGTTTATTTTACGGAACCAGATGTTCTAGTGTATTTGTTGTTTTCGCAATCTCTTCGTCGCCTAGCTCATGGTTCGATAATTCTCCATCAAAATAACGATCATAGGCAGCCATATCGATAAGCCCGTGGCCGGATAGATTAAACAAAATAGTTTTTTGCCTTCCTTCCTCTTTTGCTTTCAATGCTTCCTGGATAGCTGTGTGTATAGCGTGTGATGATTCAGGTGCCGGGATTATACCTTCCGCTTTAGCAAACAGTATAGCCGCTTCGAATGTATCGAGTTGCTTCACATCTACAGCTTCTATATATCCGTCTTTTTTCAACTGGCTGACAATAGTTCCTGCACCATGGTACCGAAGGCCACCCGCATGGATATTTGCCGGTGCAAAATTGTGCCCCAGTGTGTACATGGGTAGCAGTGGTGTATATCCGGCTTCGTCACCAAAGTCATATTCGAATTTACCTCGGGTCAGTTTAGGGCATGATGCCGGCTCTGCCGCAATCAGGCGTACTTCTTTTCCTTCGGTCAGTTTGTGACGCAGAAATGGGAATGTGATACCGGAAAAATTCGATCCGCCGCCAAAACAGCCTATTACTATATCGGGATATTCTCCGGCTATTTCCATTTGTTTTTCCGCCTCCAACCCAATGATTGTTTGATGCAGAGACACATGATTCAGAACACTGCCTAATGTGTATCTACAATTCGGTGTGTTCAATGCCAGCTCTATCGCCTCCGAGATAGCTGTTCCGAGGCTTCCCTGATAAGTCGGGTTTTCTGTAATTATTTTACGTCCGGCTTTCGTACTCATACTCGGCGAAGCTATAACCTCTGCTCCATATGCCTGCATGATAGATCGGCGGTAAGGTTTCTGGTGGTAACTGATCTTAACCATATACACAGCTAGATTCAAGTCGAAGTGGCTTGCTGCATATGATAAGGCAGCCCCCCATTGTCCCGCTCCGGTTTCGGTCGTAATATTGGTTATCCCCTGCTCTTTACAGTAGTATGCCTGCGCTATTGCCGAGTTTAGTTTGTGCGAACCTACAGGACTGACACTTTCATTTTTGAAATAAATATGAGCCGGTGTGTCCAGCGCTTTTTCTAGACCGTATGCTCGTACCAACGGTGTAGGACGGTAATTTTTATATAGTTCCCGTATCGGTTCGGGGATTTCTATCCAACGGTCGGTATCATTTAGTTCCTGTTTGGCTAGTTCTGTCGCAAATATTGGTTCCAGATCACTTACCTCCAACGGCTTTTTGGTTGCGGGATGAAGCGGCGGGAGAGGTTTGTTTTTCATATCCGCCACAATGTTATACCAGCATCTAGGAATGTCGTTCTCGCTTAATAAGATTTTCTTTTTCATTATATTAGTATTAATTATTGGTTCAGAAAGTTTTTTACTATTGTTTCTCCGGCAGGAGTTAAAACAGACTCGGGATGGAATTGTACTCCATGCACATCAAACTCTTTATGCTTTAGCGCCATTATCTGTCCGTTATTGTCTGTTGCTGTTATTTCAATACAGTCAGGAAGTCCGTTATTGTCTACTATCCATGAATGATAGCGCCCGACTTCTAATTCGCTCCCTAGCGTATCAAATATATAATCCGGTTGTGTGATGTTAATCCGGGTTGCTACTCCATGATATACGTCTTCTAGGTTTTTCAACTGAGCACCAAAAGCCTCGCCTATTGCCTGATGTCCAAGGCAAACACCTAATATTGGTCTTTTGCCTGCATATTCTTTTATCAGGGGTAATAGTAATCCGGCTTCGGAAGGGATACCGGGACCCGGAGAAAGAATAATTTTATCATATTTAGCAACATCTTCAAGTGCTATTTTGTCATTCCTGAAAACATCCACATCTGTATAGCCTAGCTCCTTTACCAGATGAACAAGATTGTATGTAAATGAATCGTAGTTGTCGAATATCAGAATTTTCATACCTCTGGTTTTAATAAGTTATCGTTCAAATATTGTTCAGTGGTGGTTACCTTTGCGTAAAAATAATTCAGTGCAGACAAAAATGAGTTTTGAACATCTTTAGCATCTGTTTTTTTGCCAAATATCTCCAAGTCTCGTGTAGCACAGGCATCTCCAATAATAGTACAATCATACCCTAAATCTTTTGCAGCCCGTGTTGTTGCATCAATGCACATGTGAGTCATCATACCACAAATAACAAGATCTTTGATGCCTGATTTATTCAAATAGCTATTGAGATCAGTTTCCCTGAAGCTATTGGGAAAATGTTTGACCACAATCTTTTCGGTATTTAATGGCTTTACACTTTCATGTATTTCTGCTCCATATGTATTCGGTAAGAAAAATTCTGCTTCGGGTCTGGACGCTATATGTTGAACGATGATTATGGGAAGTTCCTTTTGTCTGAAATCTGTCAAGAGCTTTTTTGCATTCATAGCAGCTTCTTCAGAATTGGATAAGGGCATCATTCCTCTTTCAAAATAATCGTTTTGGATATCTATTATTAATAATGCTTTCATCGATTTAATTTTTTAATTCTTCTGCAAACCGAATAGCTTTGGCTAAAGCCCCCAATTTGTTTTTTACTTCCATTACCTCTGTCTCGGGATTCGATTTAGATACGATTCCTCCTCCTGCCTGATAGTATAGTGTGTTATTACGACTCAAGAATGTACGTATCGTAATAGCCTGATTAAGGTCTCCGTTAAAACCTATATAGCCAATACAGCCGCCGTATACCCCGCGCATTTGTTTTTCGATGTCTCGTATCAGTTGCATCGCTCGCACTTTGGGCGCACCCGAAAGTGTTCCGGCCGGAAATGTATCGGCAAAAACAGATATACTGTTATTGTCTCTATCTACAGTCCCACTTACACGAGAAACGAGGTGGATCACATGCGAATAGAATTGAACATTTTTGTAAAATTCTACTTGCACGTCGTGACAGTTGCGGCTGAGATCATTCCTCGCCAAATCGACAAGCATGACATGCTCTGCATTTTCTTTTTCGTCGTTCAGTAAGTTCTCTGAAAGGATGCGGTCTTTCTCATCGTCTCCGGTGCGAAAATATGTACCGGCAATGGGGTCTATATAAGCTTTGTCTTTTGTTACCTTGCAATGTGTTTCGGGTGATGAACCGAAGATGCGGTACGAACCAAAGTCGAAATAGAAGAGGTATGGTGAAGGGTTGATAGAGCGTAAAGAACGATATACTTTAAAATCGTCTCCTGCAAATTTTTGGGTGAAGCAGCGAGAAAGGACAATCTGAAATACATCACCACGTTTGCAATGTGCGATTCCTTTCTTTATCATTTCCTGATGCTCTTCATCTGTGATCATCGATTGTTCGTCTCCGATCGCTTCGAAATTGTAAGAGGGGATATTATTGTTAGTCAAAATAGCTTCAAGTTCAGGTGTCTTTTCCTGAGTGCCTTCCACTATGTTTTCTACGATGGTAAGTTCATTTTTCAGGTGATTAATAACTAATATGAAACGGTACAATATGTAGTAAAATTCAGGGACATCCGCATTTCTTAGTTTTGTATTCACATGATCAACAGCCTCAAAATAGCGAATGGCATCGTAAGAAGTATATCCAAAGAACCCATTTATATTTGTCTTATTTTCTCCTTGTACATCAAACTGCTTGATAAAAGCATTGAATTTATCTGTAAGCTTTTCGTGTCCTAACAAGGTTTCCTGATGTGTTGTATTGTCGGGATAAGTCGTGGTTATTTCATCATTATCTACTCTAAATCTAGCAATAGGACTTATACCTATAAAAGAATAGCTGTTTTCGCCTCCGTGATAATCGGAACTTTCCAGTAAGGCAGACTCCGGATACACATCTCTTACCTTTAGATAAATTCCGACAGGAGTCTGTAAATCTGCCAGAAGGTTTTTGGTCTTTACCTGTATATTGTATTTCATACTATTTAGCTGATATTGTTAATCTATTCTCTGTTTAGCAGTTGCGATAGTTTATATAGGTTTCCATGTCTTTGTCGCCACGCCCTGATAGGCAAAGCACAACTACATCGTCGGCATTGAATTGCTTTTTGTTCAGAGCACCCAGAGCATGAGCCGATTCTATGGCAGGTATTATTCCTTCCAGTTTGGTGAGTTCAAAAGCAGCATCCATCGCTTCATCGTCTGTCACGGCAAGTACTTCAGAGCGACCGATCTGGGCAAGGTGTGCGTGCATCGGTCCAATTCCCGGATAATCCAGTCCGGCTGATATGGAGTAAGGCTCTTCTATCTGTCCGTCTTCCGATTGCATGAGCAGTGTTTTACAGCCATGTATAATACCTAATCTGCCTAAGTGGATCGTTGCAGCCGACTCACCTGAGTCTATCCCTTTTCCGGCAGCTTCGGCAAGTACGATCTTTGTTTGGGGCTCATCTATAAAGTTATAAATTGTCCCCGCTGCATTGCTCCCTCCCCCTACACAAGCAATAAGATAATCAGGTGTTTCTCGATCTTCTTTTTCTAAGAGCTGCTTACGGATCTCTTCGCTTATTACAGATTGCAGACGTGCTACCATATCGGGATAAGGATGAGGCCCTATGGTAGAACCAATCACATAATAAGTATCGGATGGATGACTGCACCAGTCACGGATAGCTTCATTCGTTGCATCTTTCAATGTCATGTTTCCACTGGTTACAGGAACTACCGTTGCTCCCAACATTTCCATCTTCTGTACATTGAGCTTTTGACGGGCAACATCTGTTGCTCCCATATATACAATGCACTCCATATTCATCAGAGCACATACTGTAGCAGTGGCTACGCCATGTTGTCCTGCTCCTGTTTCGGCAAGTATGCGTGTCTTACCCATACGGCGGGCTATAAGGATTTGTCCCAAAGCATTGTTTATCTTGTGCGAGCCTGTATGGTTAAGATCTTCACGCTTGAGATATATCTTGCATCCGTATTTTTGGGAAAGCCTATTTGCTAAATAGAGAGGTGATGGGCGTCCTGCATAATCTTTTAACAGGTCGTTATATTCTTTCTGAAAGCTGGGGTCGTTTATGATATCCAGATATGAGTTCTTTAATGTTTCCACATTGTCATATAAAATCTCAGGGATATATGCTCCCCCAAATTCTCCATAAAAGCCATTTTTATCAACTGCGAATTTTTCCATCTTATATAGTGTTTATTTTATTGTCATAAAAAAAGCCTATCGTGAGTTACGATAGGCTTTGTATTTTAAAAATTTTCTATTTGTAAATACACACCGATTTGGCTCACGACTTTTTGAGTTGAGAGTGCCACCACCAATATGTATTTGTTAATAGAAGATTCATTATACTTTCTTTTTGTTCTTGCAAAGATATAAAAAAAATGAAACGAACAAATGCTTGACATATATTTTTTGATTTGATTAAGAATTGTTTAAATTTTAATCCACCCTTTGCTTATCACTATGAAAGCTTATATCTTTGTTTAGACAGTATCAACCACCAAATTCTATTCGTACATAATAAATATTTAAACATGAAAAATATGCGTAATTTTATTCTCTTCCTCCTTATCCTATTCTCTATCTCAGTGAATGCCCAACACAAGTCTCTAAGCTTTAATAACAATGGTAAATTTAAGATCATCCAGTTTACCGATATCCACTATAAGAAGAATGTTCCCGAATCGGCAGTTGCCTTAAAGCTAATCAGTGAAGTGCTTGATGCCGAAAAACCGGACTTAGTTGTATTCACAGGTGATGTTATTTATGCGAAGCCTGTAAAAGAAGGGCTTGATGATATCTTCAACCTTGTGATAAAAAGGAAGATACCTTGGGTCTATGTATTCGGAAACCATGATGACGAACACGAAACGTCTCGTCAGGAACTCATGGATTTCGTAACCCTCAAACCATACTGTCTTGCTCAGGCAGGAGACAAGTCTTTGAACGGAGTAGGGAACTATATCCTTGAGGTGAAGGGTGCTTCGGAAGATAAGGTAAAGTCGGTTCTTTACTTTTTCGATTCGGGAGCTTATACCCCTATCAAAGAGGTTGGTACTTATGACTGGCTTGCATTCAATCAGGTAGAATGGTATAGAGCTCAAAGTGCTGCATACACTAAGCAAAATGCCGGAGTGCCTTACCCTGCTCTTGCCTTTTTCCATATCCCGTTGGTTGAGTACTCTATGATGAAAGCTGAGAAATACGACCAGCTGATAGGAAGCCGTGATGAGAAAGAATGCCACGGAAAGATGAACACCGGAATGTTTGCAGCCATGCGCGAAGCCGGAGATGTGATGGGTACTTTTGTAGGGCACGACCACGACAACGATTATATAGGAGAATACTATAACATATATCTCGCTTATGGACGTTATTCGGGAGGCAATACCGAGTACAATAACCTAGGTAAGAACGGATGCCGTGTCATAGAACTCGAAGAAGGCAAACGAACTTTCTCCACTTATATCCGACTGTTGGGAGGTGACAAATTATACCCTGTAACTTACCCTGATACATTTGCCAAAAAAGCAGAAGTAAAACAATAGAATAAATGTAGAGAGGCTGCCAAAAAACAGTCTCTTTACAATTCTACTCCTTCATATTTGGAAATGACTGAACGCCATACGTCGGGTATGCGCATCGATGATTGTGTATCTGCATCATAAGTCACGAAAACGGATTCGCAACGGCATTTTACTTCATCGTTTTTTACACTTCGTATTTGTTGAAGGAATACGCCGCTTTTGTCGCCCAGCTTTGTAATCTTGGTATCAACAACAATCTTTTCTTTGTAATAAATCGGGGAAAAGAAATCCACGTCGATATGTGCCAGTACAATCATTCCCTCAATCCAACTGACCGAAGCAGGCTTGATTACTTCAAAATAATTGGTTTTCCCTAAATCAAAAAAACTGAAGTATATATTGTTGTTTATATGTCCTAGTGCGTCTATATCGTTGAACCGGATTTGAACCGGGAGTGTAGCTTTAAATGTTTCTGGTTTTATTTCCATTCGTCTTATCTGAATACTATATCGTTTACAACAGGCATGCCTGCATGTTCATTCAATTTTGTTATTAATTTATCTTTAGCCATCATGAGCTCGGAACGTAATACCGATGAGCTGAGCGAGACATACAATACCCCATTCCGCAGGTAAATATTTGTTGTATAAGATGAAATCATAGACCCCAAAAGCTTCGACCAGCCTGTAACAGCCCTGCTCTCGGCAAACTTTCTTTTGAAGAATTGATTCTCTTCAAAAAACTGTCTGAGTACTTCACCTATACTTTCTGTATTTCGTTTTCTCATACGGCTTTATTATTCTTTTGTACGACTTCGCCACCGCTTACTTCGTAGAGGTGATAACTGCTGTTTGTATGTGACAGTATTTCGTCGAGATGTTCACGGTTTGTATCGGTAACGAATATCTGCCCAAAGTCTTTATCCAATACAAGCTTCACTATTTGCTCTACACGTGTCGAATCCAGTTTGTCGAATATATCGTCGAGCAACAGCACGGGAGTTGTTTCGGTTGCCTTTCGTAGAAAATCGAATTGGGCAAGCTTCAACGCAACAACGTATGTCTTGTTCTGACCTTGCGACCCTACTCGTTTTATCGAATATCCATCCATCTGCATATCCAAGTCATCTTTGTGCACACCGATACTCGTGTACCCTAATATGCGATCTCGTTCCCGCTTTTGTTTCAGCGAACGAGCAAAGTCTGCATCGTCGAAATGTGATTCGTACCGTAGCTCTACTTTCTCATTTGATAAACAGATAAAATCATAGAAACGTTGAAAGATAGGAATGAATTTCTCAATAAAATCTTTTCGTTTGGAATAGATAACCTTTCCCTCTTCTATCAATTGCTCGTCCCAAAGGTCGAACAAGGTTTCGTCGATATACGAATCCGTTTTCAGGAGTGCATTACGCTGTTGCAATGCTTTATTGTAGCGTATGAGAGAATGTAGATATTCCTTGTCGAACTGCGAAAGGAACATATCCATAAATTTTCTTCGCTCGTCACTTCCTCCATTTATAAGTTCGGTGTCGGAAGGTGAAACCATGATAAGAGGCAGAAAGCCGATATGATCGGATAGACGTTCGTATTCTTTTTTGTTCCGCTTGAATTGTTTCTTCTGTTTCCGTCTGAGGCTGCAAAAGAACTCTTCTTGCTTGTCGCCCAAAACATACCATCCTTGTATAACGGCAAAATCGGCATCGTGCCTTATATTTTGGCTGTCGATGGGGTTGTTGTGGCTTTTGCAAAACGAGAGATAATAGATGGCGTCCAACAGGTTTGTTTTACCCATACCGTTACTACCCAAGAAGCAATTAATCTTGGGAGACAGACTGAGTTCTGCCTGCTCTATATTTTTATAGTTGAGTATGGATAACCGCTCTAATATCATGCTCTGTAGAATTAATAGAATACAAAAATACGATTTTTTGTGAGGGTTACTAAAGTTTTTAATCCAATAGTTACATCTAAACATCAAAGGTAATAAAGCGGTATCAGTGTAACGTGTTTGTTCTTATTTGTTTACTATGAAAAAGGTGACAAAAGTGACACTTTTCAGTCTGGTCGTATTATGTCACCTTCTTTTACTTCGCTCCTTTTCACTTTTCGGTACAGATGGGGCGGAGGGAGACAGTAATCCCTGATAAAGACATATTCCGATTCTTCTTTCTTTTGGGTTATTGGTTCCTCTTCTTCTTCAATCTGTACATCCTGCAAATTATCAGAATGCGATATCGGTTCGGTCGGTTCAGAAATAAGCTCTTCCTTTTCTATTTTCTTTTCGACCGGTACATTATTATTCATTAGTTTCTCCCGCAGTTCATTCAAACTATCCCTCGTTTTGGGGTCTTGTACGATTATCGTTAAGGGTTGGCTGTGCTCTTTGTTCTCTTCTTCCTTCGTTTCGTTGTGCGACAATACCAGCCTGATAGCATGGGTATCGGGTGCATATTCTTTTTGTCTGATTACCCGGGTTTTCAGTACTAGTTTGTCGGGATTCTCTTTGTCAGGTACATAGGTAGTCCGTATCTCGGTGAGGGTGTAGCCTTCCAGCTTTTTCTTTAACGATCGGCGGGCAGTGATCGCCAAAGCCTCATCTCTGGTTTCAATTGCCGCTTCTATTGCTTTTCTAAATTCGGGTTTCTTGTCTCTCCATTCATAGAATGATTTGCGGGTTATTTTCAGGTGTTTGCAAATCTCTGTGATCGAATATGTGTCTTCTTCTATCAGCGAGACAATCTTTTCTGCCAGTCTTTCTGTGTACTTTGCCATATCTGTTATAATAATGTTGTTTATAATAGATAATTATTTAGAAAAGTGATGAATAAGCACGAAAGAGGTAGGGGCAGTGGCTTGCCCCTGCCCGTTTATATTCGGGCGACCACAAGGGATCGCCTCTACAGTTGCCAGAACAATTTGTGGATAAAAGAACGGTAAGTGATAAATAAAAAACGGTCGGAAAAAATCCGACCGTTTATGATGATGAATCCGCTTTTTAGAGTTTTGTTTATAACAAGAAGTTATTTTATGTTCGAAACACTTCTTTGAGCTGTAATTGCTGAGCTCTTAGGTGTTGCCTTACGTGTTGTGAAATCAAACTCGGTAGACTTGTTGCCGCTGAATGATTTCCATTTCAATTTTAACTTCACTGTTTTACCTTCCGTATCCGGCAAGTTGTTGATATTAAATGCTACTAGCCCATCAGCTTCACGTCCATAGGTATCTCCACTCGCATTATGTCTGAATTCCAGTTCATAAGGGTTTGAAGGATTTGTGTTTACTAACAGGTTTACGTAATGCGTCTTACTTGCATCGCCGAACAAAGTTCTGAATCTGAGAGTAAGATAGCCGTCTTCGGCAATAGTTACCCAGTCGTTCACTATTTCGATAGGATCTGTTCCGTATTTTGCATCGTTTTCAGCACCTAGGTTTGGAACGGTTTGCTTTGTAAGGATACTGTCTATCCAGTTTATATGTATAGCTTTCGTGTATCCTTGGCTAGGTTTGTCTACTTCGTCGTAGTTGACAAGTGCCCTGACTTCTCTGTTGCCGTAAGGCGAAGTTGTCATATTGGTAGGCAGCAATGTTGTCTTTTCGTCCAGCTGTAAGAAAAAAGAATTTCCGTCAGTCGGCTTTACAGTTACAAGTGCATTTGGATACCTCCAGCTTGTGTTGTCATCATCATCCAAACAAGACTGAAAAACGATAGTCATGCCGATGATCCCAATAGTCATTAAAAAAAGTTTCAACGCTTTCATAGTTCTAACATCATTAATTATTGATTCTATAATATATGATGAGTTAGATGTCAGAAAAGTTGCAGCATGCTATAATTAAAATATATTAATAAATATCTCATCTATTAACAATACGGGATAATATAGCCTGTACTTGATTGGTTGCCCCTATCTGATAGCCGGGGAGATACTATGAATGATGGATGTCTTTTTTACAGAAGTTTAAACGTGTACCCTTGTTCTTTTAGCCATTCTATACTTTGGGGTAAAGCATATTTCATGTTCTTCTCGGCTTTTAGCGAGTCGTGAAAAACGATCACAGAACCATCACGGGTATATCTTTTTACGTTTTCGAATACCTTTTCAGGAGTCATTAGTTTACTGTAATCTCTGGTAACAACATCCCACATCACAATTTTATAATAACGTCTCAGGGTAAAGAACTGAGGTACTCGCATGTGGCCATGTGGCGGACGGAATAGTTCCGAATCGATATATTCCGAAGCCAGTCGGGTATTTTCAAGGTATCTTTTTGAGAGTTTTCGTATACCTTGTACATGGTTGAAAGTATGATTTCCTACACGATGCCCTCTTTCCAATACCATTTTATAGATATCGGGATGTTTGCGAACATTGTCTCCTACACAGAAAAATGTCGCTTTAATTTCATATTTGTCCAAAAGATCTAATACCCACGGGGTAATGTCAGGTATCGGTCCATCATCGAATGTGAGATAGACTGTTTTTTGTCCTTCTACAGGTTTACGCCACAATGCTCCCGGAAACAGCATCCGGTATATCTTAGGGGGTTGTTCTATTAGCATAATCGATATAATAAACAAACAGATAATCGTAAGTATTCACGATTATCTGTTTGTTTATTTATTCTAGTTAGATCTGTATTTTTGCAAAAGACGAGGATTATATTTCTGCATCAGACCGGCGATGTGTTCGGCCATTGCATGTTCTTCTTTTTCCGCTATAGTATCTTCACCCGACAGGTAGAAGCCTCTCATTGTTACTCGCATAAGAAAATCGAGAGGGTGTCTGCTTTCACTGAAACTTACACCATTGCTAAGGTATAGCTCAGATAGGCTCATCAATTTGTTGAGGAGCACTTTATATTTAGCTCTGTCGTAGCGTTGATAGATATCCAAGATCTGAATTTCGGTATTTATATAATCCCGTATATCAGAACTACATGTGATCATGTCTGTTTGTTTCATGCTGGCGTACCATTCCAAAGATCCGTTTGATCTGTACATGATTTCGTCTATTATTTTTTGAGCCTTGTCAGCATGTCCGAGTTGGTAATATGCTTCAGCAAACATAACAGATTCTCCACCGCGCGGAACAGTGTTGCCCGGTATTTTTGTTATACATGCATCAAGTGCTTGGAGTGCTTTCTCATTGTCGCCTTTTTCTAACAAGGCAGAGATGAGTTCGCCAAACAATACACGGAACGTGCGGCACATTCTCAGGTTGTTTTCATCCAGATATACTTTCGGATTTTCGATACCTCCCCATTTGTACTTGTTGACCATATTGTCGAACATCACATCGGTATTTACTCCTGTACTGTCTGCTACACCCGGAATGATACGGCATATAATACCTTCTTTGATCGATTGTTTCTCCAATTTCAAAGGTGGCTCGCCGATAGTCATCGCATAGTAGATGCCACGTTTCCAGTCGTCATTGTTGATATTGTTCAACATTTCCAATATCATCATTTCCTGTCTGTAGATACCGCCCTTGTTGTCTCCAAGATTAAATATAAACTGAGATTGAGGGCTTGCACCCATTTTCTTCCAGTCTACTTTCGATTCATTCACAGACATTTTCAATACACTACTTGGTATTACAACGCCTTTGTCGATGCCGAATGGATTACGAGGGGCGTAGTTGTCTTTTGTTTTCAGTATATCCAATACCTCGCTTACTTGCATGGTATCTTTATATGCTGATGTATCATAATAGTCGTTGAAGTTGATTCTTCCCAGCCATGCTCCGTCTTGTGAGTTTTTGAGCTCACGGGTAATAATGCTTTCGATATCTTTTCGAGAAAGAACGTAAGCCGATTGTCCTTTAGACCCTTGATAGCGGTCTGATTCCCAATTGATAGGCAGTGGCGACGAATCGTATGCCTGACGGCGCATTTGGTCTACATACCAGTCTGTTTGCAGATAGCTGAGGTTACATACACGCACATCAGTACGGAAACCTTCTACTTCCTGAGCATACCACAATGGGAATGTATCGTTGTCTCCCATCGAGAATAAGATACTATTCGGCTCGCATCCTCTAAGGTAGTTCATCCCAAAGTCACGCATTGTATATCTGTCAGAGCGATCGTGATCGTCCCAGTTTTGCCCTGCCATTTGTATCGGTATAAACAGCGAGAGAGCTGTGGAGATTCCGGCTGCTACTGTGCTTGGTACCCATTTGCTTAATGTTTTCCATATAAAGGCGACACCGAACCCGATCCATATACAGAAGGCATAGAACGATCCGGCATAAGCATAGTCACGCTCACGTGGTTCGAATGGTTGCTGGTTCAGGTATATGATAATAGCGATACCTGTCATAAAGAATAGCATAAACGTTACAAGGAACTGTTGCTCTCCTTTACGTCCTTTGGTCAATTGGAAAACAATACCGAGAATACCCAGTATGAGCGGCAACATGTAATATTTGTTGTGTCCTTTGTTCTCTGTAATATCCGGAGGAAGATTCCCCTGTGGTCCACGTCCTAGTAATTCGTCAATAAAGCTGATACCTGTAATCCAGTTACCGTTGCTTATATTTCCTACCGACTGAATATCATTCTGGCGACCGGAGAAATTCCACATGAAGTAACGGAAGTACATAAAGTCTAGCTGGTAGCTAAAGAAGAATTTCATGTTCTCAAACATTGTCGGAGGTACAGATGGGTCTTTAATGTTGGCCCAGATCTGATAACCCAAAACATGTCTGTCTTCGGTAGAATACATACGAGGCAACAGCATATTGTTAGTTGTAGCGTATGTTGGGATAGTACCTGTTACTACGTATTCATCTTTTTGGTCAGGTGACTTCTTTACTATCTTATCATATGTTTTCTTTTCGCTTTCAGGTGCTGCCATTCTGCCTGTAGAAGGATCTTTCTTCTCGGTTGAAGCATACGTTCTGCCATAGAATAGCGGTCTGTCTCCATACTGTTCACGGTTGAGGTAACTTGCCAGCGTAAATACATTTTCGGGTGAGTTCTGATCCATCGGAGTATTCGCTATCGAACGGATAGGTATTAAAGCAAACGATGAATAACCTACTAGTATAACAAGTAGACACAGAACGGTTGTATTCAGAAAACGAGCATTGATTCCTTTATAAAAGAATAAGAAGCCAGCGAGTGCAGCAATCAAAACGATCCACAGTACTACACTAGAGCCTATAAATACAACGCCGCTTAGAGCTAAAGCAATAAATGTAGCAATTTTGGCTCTTTTGATACTTCCCTTCGACGAAAGAGTTTCATATATTGCCCAAACAATAGAAATTACTGTCAGTAGAATATATGATAACGCACCTGTATTATATGAGAATCCGAGGCTATTGACAAACAGCATTTCGAACCATGCTCCTACTTTTGTAAATCCCGGGATAATACCATACATAAGAATTACAATAAGCAACAGTGAGCCTGCCAACGCCAGCAATATGCCTTTTACATCAGCATGTTTTGCTTTTTTGAAGTAATATACCAAAACAATGGCAGGGATACAAAGCAAGTTAAGCAAGTGGACACCGATAGATAATCCCATCGCATAGGCTATAATCACAAGCCACTTGTCTGCTCCCGGCTGATCGGCACGGTTTTCCCATTTCAGGATTAACCAGAATACAAGGGCTGTAAACATAGACGAGTATGCATACACTTCACCCTCGACAGCCGAAAACCAGAATGTGTCGGTAAATGTATAAGTAAGAGCTCCAACCAATCCGCTTCCGATGATGGCTATAAGTTGCCCCATAGTCATTTCTTTGTCGGTATCGGTATATATGAGCTTTTTAGCAAGATGTGTAATAGTCCAAAACAAAAATAGGATGGTGAGTGCACTTAATAGTGCAGACATACTATTTATCATTGCAGCAACTTGGCTGGGATCGGAAGCAAATAACGAAAAGAACTTCCCTGTGAGCATAAAGAATGGCGCACCGGGTGGGTGTCCAACTTCCAATTTATAGGCTGAAGTAATAAACTCGCCACAATCCCAAAAACTGGCTGTAGGTTCAATTGTCATCAGGTAAACAATAGCGGCTACGGCAAAACTAAACCAACCAAAAATATTGTTTATCAGGTTATATTTCTTCATAATGAACAGTTATTGAATGATATGCTGCTTGATTAAACAGTTGTTTTTTATACATTTGGGTGCAAAGATAGTTAAATCACTGAAAGTATTATTTTTTATTGCTTGGTTTTTAGTTGCTAAATTCAAAAACTTCTTAAAATAGAGGGTTTTCCTTTCTCTTTGAAACAAGCAGTTAGATGATGAGTCACATTTCTTTAAATAATATGCGGGTATGTGTTCTTATTTTTTTCTACATTTGCTAAACAAACTAAGACTAAAAAATGAAACAATAAATAAAACTATGATGAGAAAATATTATTTCCTGTTCTTGGCTTTGGCCGTAAGTTTCTTTATGGTATCGTGCTCAGGTAAATACGATGGAGCTATATCAAGCTATATCGAGTCTACTGAAGGACAAACTTCGAAAATAGAAGTTAAGGTAAATGAAGTAAAGGAGTTAAAGAAAGTAACGGTAGGCGACAGTATCAACTTCCTTAACATGAAGGCTGAAAAGGAATTGAAAGCACGAATCGAACAAGCAGAGAAAGAATTGGCGAGCTATCAGCAAGATCTTGTGAGAATAGGCACATCGTCGAAAGTTGTAACTGATGCTTATACTGTGCAATTGACAAAGACTCAGCAAACGATTGACTCACTGAAAGCTGTAAAACCCGAACCTACTCGATTGTACGAAGGACAAAAGACCGATCAGGTTTTGGCTGTCGTTGTAGAATGTAAGTATACAGTAACCAATGAGGCTAAAGAAAAAACAGACGTTGTGAAAAACTTTGTATTATCTACAGATGGCAAAACTTGCTATGGTGTAACAGATAATCCTGATATGAGTGCAGAAAAATAAATTAAATAATATATACGTTTGTAAAAGCTTCACTCTCTATCTGGTGAGGCTTTTTTGTTAAATAGATGAATAAAAAAGTTTATTTTTATACTCGATGCAACTTTTTGAATTTAACTCGCATCTTATTTAATAGAGAGAAAAACGAATGGACGAACTGCAATTAATCACCGGATGTAAACGTGGTGAGTCATGGGCTCGTAAAGAACTTTATGAGTTACATGCTCCTGCCATGATGTCTGTTTGCATGCGGTATGTTAATGATAGGGAGACAGCTAAAGATTTAATGCAGGATGGGTTTGTAAAGGTATTTACTAAAATACATACCTATTCCGGAACGGGTTCTTTTAATGGTTGGATGCGTCGGGTTTTTGTAACAACTGCTCTTGAGCATTTGCGCCGCAACGATATACTTCGGGTGACTTCAGATATAAATGAGTATGACGAAGCAATGGAAAGCGGTGATGTTTCGGCATTGGAACAACTCTCTGTGAATGAGATATTGGCTTGTGTGGCTAAATTGCCTAACGGGTATCGCACTGTTTTCAACCTGTTTGTGATCGAGGGATATTCGCATAGTGAGATAGCGGATATGCTTGGTATAAACGAAAGTACATCCCGGTCTCAGTTTATAAGGGCCAGGAAAATTTTACAAAAAAATGTGGAATCTTTAATTATGCATGAAAATGCAGCAGAACGAAAAAAAATATAAAGACCAACTTGACGATTTCAGTAAATTGATAAAGCAGCGGCTCGAAGATCACCGTATGCCTGTCGATGAAGATAGCTGGAATGCAATAGAGCAGCGCATCAAACCTGTGAACAACAGGCGTACGATGTGGTGGACTATTGCAGGGGCTGCTGTTGCCGTCATTTTGTTAGTCTTGTTGATGTTGCCACTCAAAGAACAGGACTATATTACTCAAATAGGCAGTGGTGCAACGCCTGCTAAAATAACAACATCTGTAGAAAAAAATAATATTGCCGTAAATGGCAAGGATAACGTCGTAAAAGAAGAAAATAAAATAAAAATAACTAAGAAATCTTCAGGAAGCGTCCGGTTGATTTCGCAACAAGTAAGTGAAGCAGTATTGATAGATGACAGTTCGTCCGGCACAACGAAATCTGTTGAAAATTCTCTGTTAATGATAGATACTGTGCAGCTTGCTCAAATTGGCAATTCTCTTGGAGTTGCGGAGCCTGATAGCGAATCCGATTTACCTGAAGTAAAGAAAGATTCTGTTCCTTCTCGTGTTTATAAAGATGTAAAGAAAAGTAATGAACCAACTAGAATCCTGATTGAAAAATCGAAGAGACAAGACAAATGGTTATTAGCCGCTTCTTTCTCTTCGGGAGGAAGCGCTTCATTTGGAGGAGGGGGACCGGATAAGAATGGTTATTATTCTATGATGAATTCCCTTCCTTCGAGTGAGAGCGGTGCACTTTCTGATGGAGGACATAATTCATACGGAAAGGAGTTTTTGGATTACAACGACTTTACAAATGTTAGTCACTCTGTTCCGTTATCATTTGGTGTTACTGTTCGTAAAGATCTGACTGATAGGATAGGTTTCGAAACCGGGTTGGTATATACTTACTTGTCTTCTAAATTTAGGAGGAGTGGAACTTCTTATCACACTGCCAAGCAAGAATTGCATTATTTAGGTATTCCACTCAATGCTGTTGTGTATCTCTGGAATAACCCGAATTGGAATATATACGTATCTGCCGGAGGAATGGTAGAAAAAGGCTTGCGAATGAATTATTCGCAGAGCGTTATACAGCGAGAAGAGTCTAATTCTTTAAATTATTCTACCCATCAGAGTATTCGTGGGCTTCAATGGTCTTTAAATGCTTCTGTGGGTGTAACATATAAATTTTATAGTGATTGGGGAATATACTTCGAACCCCGCTATTCTTATTTCTTTGACAATAATCAGCCGTTTAGCATACGTTCAGAAAACTCTCATGTCTTTGGAGTGAGTGGAGGTTTGAGATATTCGTTTTAGAATTATCGCTATAGAAAAGTAAATCAAATTTTTAATTTTGTTGGAGCATCAGTTTTTTTATAGCTGGTGCTTTTTTATGGATAGTTTCTGTGTTGTATATAAGTATGTTACGAAACGATGTTGATAACTTTATAGAAATATAAGCGGTGATATAAGTGTTTAAATATAAAAATGTTAACTTTATAGCCGGAATAAATAGTATGCCCTTAATCTGTTTTTCTATATATTATATAGCCCAAGTATAATAGATAGATGCAATAGATTGTACACTTTGCTTAAATAATATTAATTTAACCTTAAGAAAATGAAGAAAGTATTTATTGCAATTGTTGCTGGTATACTGAGTATAACTGCTACAGCTCAACTTGACCTTGTGAAGTATGTAAATACCCTGCAAGGAACCAATTCGGAACATGCCCTTACAAGAGGGAATACTTATCCTACTACTGCGCTGCCGTTTGGAATGCATACATGGTCCCCGCAAACAGGGGAGAATGGAAGCGGATGGAAGTATCAGTATAAAAAAGATTCCATCAGGGGCTTTCAACAAGCTCACCAATGTAGTTCATGGACACGAGACTATTGCGTGTTTTCATTGATGCCCGTGATTGGACAACTGAAAGTAGATCAATATGACCGCGCCGCAAAATTTAGTCATGACAATGAGATCGGAAAGCCTCATTATTATAGTGTAAAGCTTGATAATGGTATAAAAGTGGAAATGTCTCCTACAGAAAGGGGAGCACATTTACGGTTTAATTATCCCGGAAAACAAAATGCATATTTAGTATTAGACGGATATATAGGTTTATCGAGTGTAAATATCGATCAGAAAAAAGGAAAGATTACAGGATATATAACAAATAGTTCTGGCAGACTATCGCAAGATTTTAAAAACTATTTCGTGATCGTCTTCGATAAGCCAATTATAGCTTATGGGACTTGGGATAACAAATCGAAGGATATAAAAAGTGGCAATAATGGTGATGCAGGAAAGGGAATCGGAGCATATGTTCAGTTTGCATCAGGAACAACAGTACAAGTTAAGGTTGCTTCATCATATATAAGCCTCGAACAGGCCGAGTTGAACCTGAGTAAAGAACTGGGAGGATATAAAAAACTAGAGGATACAAAAAATGCTGCATGGAAAATATGGAATGATCATTTGAATCGTATATTGGTAGAGGATGATTCTGAAGAAAATAAAGCAACATTTTATTCCTGTTTTTTTCGTGCAAGTCTATTTTCCCGTAAATTTTATGAAGTAGACGCTTACGGTGATTCATTCTATCGCAGTCCCAATGATATGAAGGTTTATAAAGGTTACTATTATACCGATACAGGATTTTGGGATACTTTTCGAGGACAGTTTCCTCTGACATGTATTCTCCACCCTACTATGCAAGGACGTTATATGCAGGCATTGGTAGATGCTAAAGATCAGTTCGGGTGGTTTCCTTCATGGGCCTTTCCTCACGAACAGGGCGGTATGATAGGAAATCATGGAATATCGGTTCTTGCTGATGCTTGGGCAAAAGGCATACGTACTTTCGATGCAGAGAAGGTGCTAAAAGGATATTATCATGAAATAACAAACGATGGTCCCGGTGCTCCCGCTAATGGACGTAAAGGCTGGAAAGAGTATTTCACAATAGGTTATATTCCCTATCCTGACGTAAGAGAATCTACAGCTAAAACATTAGAATATGCATACGATGATTTTTGTGGGTATCAATTGGCTAAAATGACCGGGAATGATTTCTATATGAATGTTTTTGGAAAACAAATGTATAACTATAAGAATGTTTATGATGCAGAATCCGGTTTTATGCGTGGGCGTCAAAAAGATGGGAAATGGGTTCCAAACTTTGATCCTTACGAATGGGGAGGTCCATTCACCGAAGGCTGTGCATGGCATTATCTATGGTCCGTTTTTCATGATCCGCAAGGATTGATAAACCTGATGGGGGGTGAGAAGAATTTTATCACTAAGATGGATTCGGTATTCACTGTAAGCAATAAGTTTAAGATAGGTACATATGGACGTGTAATTCATGAAATGGCAGAGATGGAAATGGCTAATCTGGGACAATATGCACATGGTAATCAGCCTATACAACATATGATTTATCTCTATAACTATGCCGGTGAACCATGGAAATCTCAATTTTGGGCTCGTGAAGTAATGAAGAAACTTTATAATGCCACAGAGGATGGATATCCCGGTGATGAAGATCAAGGTCAGACATCATCCTGGTATGTACTCAGTGCCCTGGGATTTTATAGTGTATGTCCGGGAACGGATGAGTATGTGATTGGAAGTCCTCTCTTCAGAAAGGCAACAATAACGATGGAGGATGGTAAGAAATTTATTGTTGAAGCTAATAATAACGATACACAAAATGTTTATATACAATCGGCAACATTAAATGGAAAAAGCTTTGATAAAAACTATGTTCAATATAAGGATATTATAAATGGAGGAACCTTAAAATTTGAAATGGGAAGTCAGCCGAATAAGAATAGAAATACAACAAAAGATGCCGCGCCATTTTCTTTGACAAGATAATATTTTGTTACAAATAGTAGAAAAAGATTAGGAGATATTCTAAAGAATATCTCCTTTCTTTTTGATCAGACTTGTCCTTATTCTTATTCAGTATTGTTGTCCTCAAGTTGTATGTCTCACATATAACTAAAAAAGCATATCTTTGTGTCCAGAAAACTAGAGACATAATGAATTTCCTTGCACATGCTTACCTTTCTTTCGGAGATCCTGAAATATTAGTGGGGAATATGATTGCCGATATGGTAAAAGGTAAACAGATAGAACAATATCCCGAAGGGATACAACGTGGTATACATATACACAGGCAGATAGATACTTTTACCGACAGGCATCCCATACCCTTGGATACGATGACTATCTTCAAGGAATCGGCTGGCAGATATGCCGGTCCTTTTTTAGATGTCTCTTACGATCATTTCTTAGCTCTCGACGATAGTAGCGAGCCCGGGGAAGGCTGGGAAGCATTTGCTCAGAAATGTTATGCCCAGATAGAACAAAGAGTGAAGCATCTTCCTTCTAAGTTTTGCTCAATGTATATGTATATGAAGAAAGAAGATTGGCTTTATAATTATCGCCACAGATGGCTGATAGAACGAAGCTTCGAAAGGCTGAAAAACAGAGCAAACTATCTTGATGATGATGCACCTGTGTTTGCCGACTTCGAAAAGCATTATAAAGACATACAGGAGAGCTATAAATTGTTTTTCCCTCAATTGAAGGCATACGTAGAGGATATATCGGGTGAAGATATATAATCCCGAGATTATGAATAATTATAGTACGAGGTGGATTCATATTACTGATCAATCTAAATTCTATTATCTTTATACACAAAATACAAACTAAACCAGATTAGGGAGTTAAATTAGATATATACTTAATATTTTGCAAATACTATATAATATATGAAAATACTTTTGATAGGAGAATATAGCCGGGTACATCTTACTCTCGCCGAAGGTCTGAGAAGTATGGGGCACGAAGTTGTAGTTGCGTCAGACGGAGACGGTTTTAAGAACTATCCGAGGGATATTGATTTGTCTCGCAAAAGTTCGGGCATAATAGATACTTTGACGAGTCTGATATCTGTTCTTGGAAAATTTAAAAAGTTTAAGGGCTATGATGTTGTTCAGCTGATAAATCCATGCTTTACTACCCAGAATGTAAAGGTAAATAATTACTTGTATAAGAAGCTGAAAAAAAATAACAAGAAGGTTTTCTTAGGAGCTTTTGGCGACGACTCTTATTGGGTAAAGGCATGTCTTGGCAACGAAATATTTGATTATTCCGAGTTTTTTGTTGACGGTAAACCTATAAATGTAGACTTCAACCAACGGTTTATCGACAAATGGATAAACACCCCTCTCGAAGATTCTAACGTAATGATGGCAAATACATCCGATGGAATCGTTGCTTGCCTGTATGAGTATTATGTCGCTTATGAACCATTTTTTAAAGATAAAGTAAGATATATCCCTCTGCCTTTAAATACCTCCGAAATAGAGTTTCAGCCCATAGCAGACGAACCCGAAAAAGTAAATTTCTTTATTGGTATCAACAAGGTACGCGAGAAGTTTAAAGGGACTGATGTTATGGAACGGGCATTGGCCAGGGTAAAAGACAAATATCCGGATAGGGTGATTGTTACTCGTGTAGAATCGGTAAGCTATGATGTATATCAAAAGTTGATGTCGGAGGCACATGTTGTGCTCGATCAGCTGTATTCGCATACCCCTGCCATGAATGCGTTGCTGGCTATGGCGCAAGGTAAAGTACTGATAGGAGGGGGTGAGCCTTATATTTACGACCTATACGGTGAATATGATAATAGGCCAATAATAAATGTGCACCCTACCGAAGATGATGTCTTCGAGAAGCTGGAATGGATAGTATTGAATAAAAAACAAATTCCCGAAATATCAAGAAAGAGTCGTGAGTTTGTAGAAAAAAATCATGACTTCCTTACTGTTTCAAAAAAGTATCTTGATTTTTGGAAATAAAAGTATTTATAGCAGATCTTCTCTTAGCTGTAAGAAATATTATAATAAAGCGAGGATAATTCAACTCTGAATTACCCTCGCTCTCTTTATTTACTACTCACTATAAAAACCTATATGCCTAATTTATCTGCTTATCTGCTTCTGGTTGCTCTTTCTCTGTTCGAAGCCAGTCTGTAGTTTCCTCTTTCTTCAGAAGATGAACGTTTTACATTCGACTCTTTCCTGGTCTCTCTGCTGGAAGACGGTCTACTGCTAATGTTATTATTAGTTCTTTCAGTTTGTCTGTTATCGTATCTTTGTTCTTTATTATTGTTTCTTCCGTTGTTTAAGTTTCTGTCGTTGTTGCGACTTTGTTCACGTCCATTGTAATTATAATCTTTGCGGTTATTGTCTTTTTTGTTATAATTATATCTGTCATTATCTCTTCCGTTGTATTTATATTCGTTACCCCTATAGTTGTTGTGTTTGTTGCCCGAATACCATGCTACTCTGTTGTTACGGCTGTCTCTGTAGCGATTATCGCGGCTATCACGGATGATCACTTGAGAGTGGTGTCCTTTATAACGACCATAGTCTCTACAGTGTATGTGGTTGTATCTCCAAGGGTTTGCTACATTTACCAAAACTACTTTGTGCATTCCATACAAATCGTAATTGCGATAAGCATACGGTAAATAACGAGCCGAGATCCATCTTCCTCTGTCAAAATAGAAGAATAGCCCTGAATTGACATTGAAGTAACAGTTAATATCAGGCATGTAGTAATAGTCTACATAATCATATCCCACGGGTCCCCAAGCAGGTTGACGCCCTATATTGATACTAATATTTATATTTTGAGCTTCTGATGTATTGTAGAATGACGCTACACCGATCAATAAAGCGAATGCTAATAGAAACTTTTTCATGACTATATGTATTAAAAGGTGAATACTTTTTTATCTCTTTGTATCTTTGATTCGATTAATATCAGAAAGATTAATAGGCAGAGACTTGTTTAACGTTAATTAACGAGGGGTTTCTTTTGTTATGCTGTGTAAATGTCTTATTTTTAATTTGTTGTTTGTGTTTTGTGGATAAGTGAGCTGTCTGCGTTTGTATATTAAAAAACCAAATAAGCAAGATTGGATAACCCTTCATTTTATCATATTTCCGTTATTTGTAGTGCCAATTAATTATTAATAAAACAAGAACTATTATGCATCAGAAATTTTGCCAAAGTTGTGGTATGCCTCTTAATGTGAATGAAGATTTCGGAAATAATGCCGACAACAGTAAGAACGAAGATTATTGTCGCTATTGCTTTACTGATGGTAAGTTTACAGAAGAGTTTACGATGGACGAAATGATTGTGCATTGTGCTCAGTTTGTAGATGAATTTAATAAAGACTCGGAGCAAAAGATGACAAAAGAACAAGCTATAGAACAAATGAAAATGTATTTTCCAAAGCTGAAGCGTTGGGCGCAGGCATAATTACTATTAATGAAGGAAACTACCCAAAGCGAATACGATAAAGCGGTAAACAATGTAGTTGACTATATCGATCGTCATCTTTTTGAAGTACCTGATATAAAAAGGTTGTCTGAGATAGCTAATATCTCCGAATATCATTTTCATCGTATATTTAAAGCTATAATTGGTGAAAATATAGGTGAGTATATCAATCGCCTTCGCTTAGAATATATTGCAGAACACTTGCAGATGACAAAGCATACGTTGAGCGAAATCGCCGTGAAAACCGGCTATGGAACAAAGTATGCTTTGTCAAAAGCATTCAAGAAGCATTTTGGTATTTCTCCTTCAGCCTTTCGTATGCAGGAAGAAGATGCGTCCAATTTTTTTAGAAAAGCTGAAAGAGTGACCATCTCCCTTGTTCCTGAAATAAGGAAAATCTCCTCCAAACAGGTTGTATATATTCGTATAATAGATAGCTACGGTGCTGCGGAATCATATACAATCGCATGGAAGAAACTGGGACAGTTTGCAAAAGAGAACAATCTGGTGAATGATAAAACTGAGTTTATAGGACTCAGTTTCGATAATCCAACCATAACACATCCTCAAAATTGTAGATTCTATGCTTGTTTTACCCTAGATAGAGAAGTGAGACCTCAGGGAGCTTTCGGTTTACAAAAGATAAGTGGGGGGATGTATGCTGTTTTTACGCTTAAAGGTTCATATAGCGGATTGCTGGATATGTATTATAATATCTACCTCAGGTGGTTACCGCAAAGTGGCTATAAATTGCGAGGGGGATATGCATTTGAGAAATATCTGAATAGTCCGAACAATGTTTCGGAGGATGATATATTGACCGAAATATACATCCCCATTTCTAAGTTGGAAAATTTTGATCAGCCACTATCTTTGTAATTGCTACTTTAGGGAGGTATAAACTAACCAAATCAAATTCAATTAGACTCTCCATCCCGAACCTCCCCAAAGGGGAGGTACTTGCTCTCAGAATGATGAGTTTTGATTCACTTTACAATTTATAGTTCTTCTGTAGAAGAATCAACGGTCGATGACCGAAGAAAGTTAAGGAAGGAAGTCGAATAAATAAAAAAACAAAAAAAATCACTGTTAAAATCCATTGGTAACCGGAAGTCCGCAAGAAGCAGGAGTTCCTCTCAGAATGTCGGTACGACTAGTGATTAATAAATCGAATAATCAACATCATTCAGATTGCGTTCACCCCAATACCTTTGGATATGTAAAGGTATGGAGAATCGAAAAGTATGCTGTTTCATATTTACAAAAAGTACTGTTTCATATTTACAAATTCGGCTATACTTACAGCCTCTTTTATAGCGCAGATCAAATAATCGACTAGAAAATAAGATTATAGACAGAAGGCTCGATTGCCAGCTATTTTTATAATTATTACTTTTACAACAAGGGGAGTTAGAACCTTTATTTTTGAAAAATATGAATATAATCAAGCTTACAGAAGAAAATTTATTAACAGAACATATTTGTTGTGCAATTAGTAGTAAGTCTACAGCCAAAGGAGTTGAAGCCAAGAAAGAGTGGTTGAGTAAACGGTTTAAGGATGGTTTGAGATTTATAAAGTTCGATGTAAAAGGGAAGGTATTTATAGAGTATATTCCTGCAGAGAATGCTTGGGTTCCTGTCGATGCGGAAGGCTATATTTTTATCAATTGTTTTTGGGTATCCGGCTCGTTTAAGGGAAAAGGATACGGAAAACGTTTGTTGGCAGAGTGTGAAGAGGATGCCCGTTCACAGGGTTACAAAGGTGTAGTGTTGATCGTTGGAAACAAAAAGAAACCTTTCTTGTCGGACAAAGCTTTTATGCTGCATGATGGATATGAGGTGTGTGATACTTGTGACCCTTATTTTGAATTGATGGTAAAAAACTTCGATCAAAGAACAACAACGCCTTCTTTTAAGCAATCAGCAAAGTCCGGGATGGGAGACGGCGTAAGAGGTATCGATATTTTTTATACAGAGCAATGCCCTTTTACTGTTCCTTACATAAAATTGTTAGAGCCTATAATTCAAGCTTCAAGCTATCCTGTAAGGTGTCATCGGATAGAAACAAAGGAAGCTGCTCAAAATCATTTTTCGCCTGTAACAACTTATAGCCTGTTTGTGGATGGCAAATTTTATACAAACGAAATATTGACTGCGGATAAGTTAAATAAGTTGATTGAAACGGTAAGAGGTTGATTATATATTCGTTGTTTTCTGCCTAATTATGATATTTGTCTTACTTCTAATTGTAAAGTTAAGATTATCAGTTCTCAAAGGGGATGTGTTAATGTAAAAGCATGAGGGTGAAAATGGAGGAGGCTTTCCTCTGTATGAAATATATTTGTTCTATTTTCAAAAAAAGCATTATTTTTGTGTCATCATTAACAGAAATTTTAGAATACACAGTGCCTAAACAAACCAATAAAACTAAAACAACAATTAAATTATGAGGAAATTAGCATTTATTTTATTTACAATAACTACGGTTTTTGCCTTAACCTCTTGTGGTAGTGATGATAAAAAAGAACAAGTGTTTTTTAATGGTGATTGTAAACAATCTGTTGTACTGGAATCTGGTCCGGCAAATTCGTCAATAACAACAAGTGAAGTTTCGGCTACCCTTGATGATATGTTAAAGGGTGCAACTGGTTATGGCTCTCCGGTTTCAACCGGCGAATTCCATGTAAATGGAGCTAATACAGTTGTGAAAATAACAGGTCTTCCAGATAATACTGTTCTGAAAAACTTTAGTTTAGAAATCAATGGTCTTAAGAATGACTTTGGGGATATTCCTGTTACTCATACCAATCTTTATACAGGCAACTCCACCTACTTCCAAAAGGTATTTGATAAAATGATTAAAGATAAGAAGCTCTCAACGAAAGCGACATTTACCCCAACCGAGAAAACATCTTCCGATGTAAAATTAGAAATAGTATTGTCGGGAAGATTTTCATACTGGGCAAAGAAATAAAATACTGATTTAGTGAATTACAAAAGAGGGCTATTCTACAGAATAGCCCTCTTTGTGTATTGTTGTAAATCTTTATTGAGACTTGTATATATTTTCAAAATCCTCGTTAAGCTCGTTCAGAAAATACAATGTGCTTTTACTTGTATTCACTTTCAACTCTTGGAAGCCATCACTTGCTTTTATTGCATCGTTCGTAATAAAGTCTTCTGCTCTGATTATACGCGTAAGGAGATTGCCTTTTCCTGAATTTTCATACAGATAAGAGATGTCTGTAATTTCCAGTACACATTTATCCTGAAATAAGAACCCGTTTACACGGTAACGCATAATCATTTTTTCACGCACTCCTTTCGAGTCGGCAGGTAGTAATAATTCTATCCTCGATTTTGCTATAAATTCGTGATTCTGATAACCATATCGTATACTGGATATAAAAGGGTCTTTCCCGTACTTTGTTCCGGCCCAATCTTTTAGTATCTTATAATTATCTTCTATGGATAAGTTCGGTTTTGCCGGAATTTCCTTTATAAACGTCACTTTCCCTTCAAATACAGGGATAGACGTAAATTTCTGACCTTGCTTTATTACTTGAGCAAAACATGCGGCAGAAATGAGACTACATACGATATAAATCAAAAACTTTTTCATCATTTTATCTTTTTTGATTTATACAAATATATGAATATATTTTTAACTTAAACCCTTGATCGGAATTATCCTGTAATCAAGACTCTATTGTAGTCAGATAGTTCTTCAATGTATTCGAATACATTTCCAGCATTTTATCCCATACAAAGTCGTAGTCGATATAATCGAGGTCTATTTTCTTTATTTGCTTATCCAGATAGTCTTTAAACTCTTCCAGTTGTTCGGATGTATATTTGTCCTCAAACCTTGTTTCTTTATAGAAGAGATCATAGGCTATGTAGTTGCACGGAAATATTTCATAATTGCGGTGTATTTCCTTATCTATTATCTGGGCTGCAATTTCGGGTTGCAATCGTTTGTCGGGTTCTGTGATTTTATCCAACTCATCATTGATGCAGTTGCCAAAGCGAAATACTACATTGCCTTTCTTACCTAAAATGCCGATTTCCATGTTTAGAAGGTCGTCACGCTGAGTTTTTTTGAAATCAGGATTGTCTCTCTTTTGTTGAAACTCTTTTGCTTTCAGATAATCGCAAGGGTCGTATTCGTATGATATGGATAGCGGAATAAGATTCAGCTCCTTAAGACTTTCGATAAAAGATTTGTCTTCGGGATATAGAGCTAGCATTTTTAATAAACTGTCTTGAGTGCGGTCGTCCGAGTTTTTAGCTCGTCCTTCACGTTGAGCAATCCATACCGATTCTTTTTTCTCAGAAATGGCATAGTGTATATATTCAGACATATGTTTTGACGCTATCAATCTTTCTTTTATAGATAGTCCACGTCTTACAATAAAACTCTTGTTGAGGCGCACAAGCTTGTCTATCCAAGGGTGGATAAGCAGATTGTCACCTATTGCTATTTCTGTGGTCTCAAAGCCTTTCTCGTGGCGCAGAATGTTTAGCAACCCGGCATCGAGTACAATATCTCTGTGGTTTGATAAGAAAAGATGCTCTACCGACCGGTCGATACTCTCCCAGTTGTCGAGCTTCATGCTCGATGATACTCTCATACCCAATGCTTTTATCACAGGGTATATCATACGGCTTTGAAATTCTTTTTTTGTTGCATATTTAGACATTTCGGCAGAAAACTCAGCCCAATCTATTTCGGGCATAATATATTTTACTGCGTGCTGAAAACCGGGGTCAACCAGTATGTCCTGAATGGCTTGCTTCACCTCGTGGTCGTAGAGAGGCGCTATATCGTCAAATTTGCTACTCATGGTATCAATTTACATTAAATTCGTTTTCTATAATCTCTGTTAAGACTTCAGTGATATTTAAGCCCGCAGCAGCTATCTGTTGAGGGATAAAGCTGGTCTGAGTCATGCCCGGAACGGTATTTACTTCTAATAAGTAAGGCTTATTATCTGAAATGATAAAGTCAACTCTGATAATGCCTTTCGCTCCTACCAAATCATATATTTTACGAGTTAATCGTTGTATCTCTTCTGTTATTTCCTGTGATATCCTTGCCGGAGTTATTTCTTCAACCTGTCCTTCGTATTTAGCATCATAGTCAAAAAAATCATTCGATGTAACTACTTCTGTCAAAGGAAAAACAACCTCTTTGTTTTTTGTTTTGTAACAGCCGCATGTAACTTCTGTTCCCTTGATAAAGCTTTCGATAATCACATCCGGTGTTTCGCCGAATGCCACGTCAATTGCTTTTTGTAGTTGATCAACGGACTTTACTTTAGTTGTTGCAAAACTTGAACCACCTGTATTCGGCTTTACAAACATGGGTAAGCCCAATTTTTCGGTGATATTATTTATATCGTACTTAGAATCCTTATTCAAATATAATGAATCGGCAACTCTTATCCCAAAGTTTCGAAGAAAATTGTTGCACACAAACTTATTCATTGTTAGCGACGATGCCATCATGCCGCATGTGGAGTAGGGGATGTCAAGCATATCAAAGTACGCTTGCAAGTGACCGTCTTCTCCGGGCGTTCCGTGTATGATGATAAACGCAAAGTCTATTTTAATCTTTTCTTTTCCCGGTGTATGGAAGGTAAAGTCGTTTTTGTCAACAGGAAGTGTTTCTCCATCGATCTCAACAGTCCACCCTTCTTTAACGATTTTTACTTTATACAGATTGTATTTATCCTTGTCCAAAAAAGAATAAACACCAGCCATGCTTTTTGCTGAGACGATAACTTCGGAGGAATAGCCTCCCCATACAATGGCTATATTACGTTTCATTTTATACGAATGATTATATATTTATTAAATGTCTCTATATGCTATATATCCACGCCATTTCTCCACCAGCTGAGCCATGTCGTCGGGTAGTGGAGCTTCGAACATCAATTCTTGACCTGTTCGCGGATGTACAAACCCTAATGTCTGAGCATGAAGCGCCTGCCTTGGGCAGATATTAAAGCAATTTTGTACAAACTGTTTATATTTAGCAAAATTAGTTCCCTTTAATATTTCATTTCCGCCATACCGTTCGTCGTTAAATAAGGTATACCCGATGTGCTTCATGTGTACGCGTATCTGGTGGGTACGCCCTGTTTCGAGCCTACACTGAATGAGTGTGACGTAGCCCAGTCGTTCCAATACCTTATAGTGCGTAACGGCATGTTTGCCGTAGTCTGCTTCGGGGAATACAGTCATCAGCATACGATTTTTTAGGCTGCGACCAATATTGGCCTCTATGCGTCCTTCGTCATCAGTGATATTACCCCAGACTAAGGCTATATATTGTCTTTTTGTTGTCTTATTGAAAAATTGGGCTGACAAATGCGTTTTTGCATAAGCATTTTTAGCCACAAGTATAAGTCCCGATGTGTCTTTGTCGATCCGGTGCACAATACCCAATCGAGGATCTTTCGAGTCGTATTCCGGCGTATCTTTCAATCGGTATGCGATAGCATTTACCATTGTGCCCTGATAATTGCCAAATCCCGGATGCACAACAAGACCCGGAGGTTTGTTTATCACCATTAGGTCTTCATCTTCATATACTACATCTAATGGGATGTCCTCGGGTATAATTTCCAATTCCCGTGGGGGGCGATTCATAACCACCGATATGACATCGAGCGGCTTGATTCTGTAGTTGGATTTTACCGGAGTATTATTTACTAATATGCAGTCTGCTTCGGCTGCTTGTTGTATGCGGTTGCGCGAAACTCCAACTATATGCATAGCCAGATATTTATCAACGCGTATCATACCCTGACCTTTATCGGCTACAAAGCGATAGTGTTCAAATAACTCGGAATTCTGATCTTCTACAAGTTCGTCTTCCGAAAGGTCATCTATTTCATCAAATGAATCGTCGATCATTATTCAAAAAAAGATTTTTCGATGTCTTGTGAGTCAGATTGTTCAGATATACTGTCTCCCTCACTTACATCACCTCCGGCTCCTACGGTCATTACCAGCGGAGATCCTTTTGGTATTTTCTGATTCGGTGTTAGCTGTTTTCCTCTATACGAAATAGATATAACTAACCCTTTATAAGCGGCAGGTACTTCCTGTATGGTTATTTTGTTAAAGCCTAAAGACGCTAACTGAGCTTCGGCTTGCCTTCTCGAATAGTCTTTTAGCTCGGGAACAGATACCAGTTGCACACCTTTAGCTTTTATAACTAAAAATACGGTACGTCCTTTTTTAACTTTCGATTGCTCTTTCGGGATCTGTTCGATAATAGATCCGGGAGCACCTTCCGCCTGGAAAATGGAATCACTGATCTCGTATCTCAAATCCGATGACTCCAGTATTCCTGCTGCATCTTGTACTTGCAGTCCTTTTACGGTAGGAACAGTGATGGACTCATTATGCTTGGTATAAAAATTGAGAAGAAACAATACGATTATAACCAGTCCTACAAAGGCCCCGATCATCATCAGTACATTCTTCACATAGATATTTTTTAATAACCTAAATATGATATTCTCTTTCTTCATGTATGGCTATCCTTATCAAACGACGGTACAAAAATATTAAAAAAATACTTCTTTCATTTGTTTTACCTTACTTATTTAAGTTATAATAAGATAAATGAGAAGGATAATTGATTTCGCTTCAATTATCCTTCTCATCTATAATAGTATATAATAAGTTTCGATTATTCGGATTTAGATATAGGAATCTGGCGTTTTACTCCCTGACTCAAAGAAATCATAGTTTCTGTAGCTACAACTCCCGGAATGTCTTGGATTTTGTTGTTCAGCAAGTCCATCAAGTGCTCGTTATCCTTTGCATACAACTTGATCAGAATGGTGTATGGGCCCGTTGTAAAATGAGATTCTACAATTTCAGGAATCTTATCTAATTCAGGAATTACCGTTTTGTACATTGAGCCTCTTTCGAGTTTTACTCCTATATATGTACAAGTGTTGTAACCAAGAACTTTAGGATTAACAAAATATCCGGAACCTACGATTACATCCATCTCGATCATGCGTTGTACACGCTGATGGATTGCGGCACGTGAAACACCACATTCAAGAGCTACATCCTTAAATGGAATTCTTGCATTCTGGGATATAATCTCTAGAATCTTTTTATCAAGTTTGTCAATTTTTTGCATAATATGAGCGTTTTATCGTTATTATATCTCAAATATATGATATTTTTTACAATCTGTATGCTTTTTGCTCAATAATTTACTGAACTTGTGCCAAATTATTATTTAAATCCGTTGTTTTAACTTATTTTCTGACAATGTCAGATTATTGTTTCGGATTGATCTCAAGCAATTCAACTTCGAAAATAAGAGTTGAAAAAGGTTTGATTCTGTCTCCGCTACCTTGTGCACCGTAAGCAAGATCGTAAGGGATATAAAGAATCCATTTTGATCCTACAGGCATCAACTGTAAAGCTTCAGTCCATCCTTTGATAACGCGGTTAGCGTTGAATGTGATTGGCTCTTTACCTTCGTTGCTGTCAAATACAGTACCGTCTAGAAGTGTACCTTTGTAGTTCACTTTTACCATATCTGCTGCAGCTGGTTTAGCTCCTGTTCCTTCTTTTACAACTTTGTATTGCAATCCGCTAGGTAGAGCAACAACACCTTCTTTTGTTTTGTTTTCAGCAAGGAATTTTTCACCTTCAGCAATTACTCCTGCATTTGCTTTCTTCAATTCTTCTTCTTCTCTTGCTTGAGCTTTAGCCTGAGCTTCCTGCATTTTTGCATTGAATACTGTAGATGGTTCAGCAACTGCAAATTTACCTTGTTTCATAGCTGTAGCCATTGCAGCAAGGAATGCATCGCTGTTTAGTTTTTCTTTCGAATTAGGACCATATATTTGTTGTATGATACCAGGCATCATTTGTTTTGATATCTGACCTCCAACTGATACACCGGCCATATAAGCAGCTTTTGATTCAGGTGCATTTAAAGATTCTTTTAGTCCGTTTAAGAACTCAGAGATGTTTCTTGCGTTTGATTTTACTACAGAATCCATTTTAGCTTTCATCTCTTTTTCCAATGCTGTCTTTTTCTGAGCATCAGTTTCTGCGCTTATTTTGCTAAGATATCCGGCTTTGATGCTTGTAGTATCGCCTATAATACCTAGTTGTTGTAGATGCATAGACAATCCTTGCTCGTAAAGGCTAGCACCAAAAGCGTAAGAAATAGTATCGAGATCGGTCTTTAATGGAACGTTTGTAGAAACATTTCCACCACAAGATGTAAATAATGCTCCGAAAGCTACGATAGCCGAAAGAGCCACAACTTGAATTTTTTTCATTTTTTAAACTGAATTATTATTTGACAATATCTAAAATTTCCACTTCGAAAATTAAAGTTGAATTAGGTTCGATCGATTGTCCTGCTCCTGCTTTGCCATAAGCAAGATCAGAAGGGATAAATAATTTCCATTTCGAACCTACAGGCATTAATTGAAGGGCTTCTACCCATCCCGGTATTACCTGATTAACACCAAATGTGGCAGGCTGTCCGCGTTTTACAGAACTATCGAATACTGTGCCATCGATAAGCGTACCGTGATAATGACACTTAACCTGATCTGTAAGAGCCGGTTTAGGGCCATCACCTTTTTTAAGTATTTCGTATTGTAGTCCACTCGGAAGAGTTACTACACCTGCTTTGTTTTTGTTGATAGATAGAAATTCTTCACCCGCTTTGAGGTTAATTTCCAATTTCTCGTCTTGTAATTTGGTGAAATAGTCGTTAATCACTTGTTTAACTTCTTCATAATCCATGTCAGTGTCTCCTCCGTTGATTACATCCTTCATTCCTTTAAGGAAAGAGTCGAAATCAACTTTGTTGATACCTGAGCTAAGGAAGTTATTTCCGATGCTTAAACCTAGAGCGTAACTAATTTTATCCATATTCTTTTCGTTTTATATCAGTCTTGTATGTCAAAGAAGTATTATTTCATGATATGACTGAATGTTTATTTAAATTTGCCAACAAAAGTAATTCTTTTCATGGGACTTTAATAAAATTTACCCCTGAAAAAACTATATTTGTATATGCTACTTACATTTTTTTAATAGTTTATGAGACATATTGTTGTATTAACCGGCGCAGGGATGAGTGCAGAGAGTGGCATTGCCACTTTTAGAGACTCGGGAGGACTGTGGGAACAATACTCTATCGAAGATGTTGCCACTCCTGAAGGATTCAGCCGAAACCCTCAACTGGTACTTGATTTTTATAATGCTCGACGCAAGGCTGCTTTTGAGGCTAATCCCAATAAAGGACACGTAGGATTAATGGAGATGGAAAAAGATTATAAAGTGTCCATTATAACGCAGAATGTAGATGAACTGCATGAGAGAGCAGGCAGCACAAATGTTTTACATCTTCATGGGGAATTGAGTAAAGTGCGTTCGACGGTCGATCCTTCGTTGATTTATACCTTGACTCCTGATAATTGTGAGATTCACCTTGGAGACAAGTGTGAAAAAGGCTCACAGCTTCGTCCTCACATTGTTTGGTTTGGAGAGGCTGTGCCCATGATAGAAAAAGCAATGAAAATTGTAGAAACGGCCGATATCTTTGTTGTGATAGGTACATCGATGAATGTATATCCTGCCGCTGGCTTGCTTAATTATGTGCATGCGGGTGTGCCTGTCTATCTGATCGACCCGAAAGAAGTGAATGTGCATCAGCCCGGAATACACTTTATAAAGAAGGGTGCTTCTGAGGGTGTGGCTGAACTTCGTGATATCCTTAAATTTCAAAATCAGTAAAATGAATTATATAAAATTATTTTGTTCTATTTCTTTTCTTCTTGTTTTTAATTTTTGTTATGCCCAGAATCACTTTAAGGGATATGAAAACCTATTTACTATTCCGGCAAACTACGTAGTACCTTATGCATCCAAAGCACCGACAATTGATGGCGATATTAATGATCAAGTGTGGCTGAATACTCCTTGGTCTGATCGTTTTCAAGATATAGAGGGCGATGCCAAGCCTAAACCATATTACGATACTCGTGTAAAAATGCTTTGGGACGAATCATATCTTTATATCGCAGCTGAGTTAAAAGATCCGCATGTATGGGCTACCTTGACCAAGCGCGATGAGATTGTGTTTTTTGATAATGACTTCGAAGTGTTTATAGATCCATTAAACACTGCCCACAACTACTTTGAAATAGAGGTCAATGCATATAATAATATTTTCGATCTGTTTATGCATAAACCTTATCGGAGTGGAGGCGCAGCGCTCTTCAGTTGGGATACTCAGGGAATGCAGCATGCCGTAAAAGTGCAGGGCACTATCAATAACCCTAATGATACAGATACCGGATGGACGGTAGAGATGGCAATCCCTTTCAGGGCTCTTACCTTGGGGAATGCTATAAATATTCCTAAAGATAAAGACGTATGGCGCATTAATTTCTCAAGAGTACAATGGGAAACAGATATTGTAAATGGTAAGTATGTGAAAAGAAAAGATAGTGCGGGGAAGGTATTACCTGAAAATAACTGGGTATGGTCTCCTCAAGGTGTTATCGATATGCATAGACCCGAAAGATGGGGTTATTTATTCTTTTCGAAAAACAAAGCAGGGGAAAAACAACCTCAGTTTGTATTGCCATATACTGAAAAGCAAAGACAATATTTATGGCTTGTGTACTATAAGCAGCAAGACTATAGGCGTGCGCATCAGCGTTATGCAACTAACTTTGCAGAGCTGAAAATGGATAAGCCGGAATTCGATATTGATAATAAAAGAAACAAAATCGAACTGTCTTCTACCGGCAGGAGATTCGAAGTCTCTATTAAAGATACTTCGGGTAAGAAGATTTATCTTAATGAAGAAGGATTAATAACTAAATAAAAAATAAAAAACTATGCGAAACCATTTTAAAATTTACTGGTTGACCTTATTACTATTGCCTTTTTTGTTCTCGAATTGTACAAGCAATATTGGTAATAAGCAGGCCGAAAATACTTACAAACATTGGGTGTGGATTAATCCTCAGGATTCTGATACGGAAGAGGAACTAGCCGTGAGGTATAAAAAATATCATGATGCGGGCATTGCGGGCATTTTCTTCGAAGCCGATAGTGAGAAGCATTATAGGGCGGCAAAAGCTCAGGGATTGGAAGCTCATCGTTGGATGTGGATAATGAATAGGGGAGATGCGTTGAAGGCTCACCCTGAATGGGCTGCTGTAAACAGAAAGGGTGAATCTTGTGCTGATCATCCGCCGTATGTAGATTATTACAGATGGATGTGTCCTTCTCGTCCCGAGGTTGCGGAGTTTCTGACCAAAGAGGTAGAGAATGCATTGTCTAAAGATTATGTTGATGGCATCCACATGGATTATGTTCGTTTCAGTGATGTGATATTGGCTGTTAATCTGTGGGATGTTTATGGTATTGTTCAAACACAAGAATTGCCCGAATACGATTTTTGCTATTGCGATGTATGTAAGGATAAGTTTAAAGAAAAATATCATAAAGACATAGACAGTATTCAGTATCCTCAGGAAAATCTCTCATGGAAATCTTTCAGATACGATGCTGTAACCGCAATTGTGAATAAGATTGGAGATGTGGCAAAAGCCCATCATAAGCCGCTTACTGCTGCCGTATTTCCGACTCCGGACGTAGCGAAGCGTTTGGTAAGACAGGATTGGACAAACTGGCCTTTGGATGCTGTTTACCCGATGATCTATCATGGTTTCTATAAAGAAGATGTACCATGGATCGGTGATGCCGTTAAGCAGGGATTGAGAGGTCTAGACGGTCGTTTTCCTCTCTATGCCGGATTGTATATACCCGACTTCAAAAACAATGAAGAAATCGAAGCCGGAATAAAATATGCTTTGGAAAACGGAGCTTCGGGCGTTTCTATTTTCGGAAATGTTTCTGACGAAATATTGGCTATATTGTCTAAGTATAAGCAGAAGCCCGAGAAAAAGTGAAAGGCATCAAATAAGAAAATATAATTTAAAAGCTATAGAGAGTAAGGCGTATTGTCTTGCTCTCTTTTCTTTTATAAATCATCTAGAATAAATTATATTGTATATCTTTACGCCTCATTATTATTGTATTTAATAATGAATATATAAACTTAACAAAACTATTATCGTAATGAAAAAACTACTATTTTTTCTATGCGCAACTATTCTGTTTGCGTCTTGTAGCAATGACTCGGAAGAAGTACCCACAACAAATAAAACGTATAAGGTTACGTTTGATGTATCTAACTTTAGTGTAGATGTTAAATCATTGAAAGCTGACACCTATAACAATCAACTCTTTTATATCATTTACGAGAAAGAGACTGGCAAAGGAGTGAAAGGGTGGAAGTTTAAAGAAATGGTTGGGCAGCTAACTGAGGAGCTCCCTGAAGGTAACTACTATATTGCTTTTATCTCTTATCCGACCGGAGGTATGAGCTCTCCTCCAACAGAAGGAGCAATTGATGTAAAGGATAATAATTTCTATACTGACTATTTTGAGAATCCTCCTACATGGATAATGGGAAATATGGGTAGTAGATATATATATTACGAAAAGGTTGACTTCTCGGTAGCTGCGAATAACCCGGATGTGCCAATACAGGTAACTTTACAGCCGATGTGGTCTGAGGTGACCGTTGAAGTGACCGATGCCAATACATGTTCTTTGCCTGAGGGTACAACTACAATTGGCTGTGTGATCACTCCTTTTTATTCCGGAATATCCATAGCAGAAGGTATTCCTACTCGAGGCTCAGAAGCATCTTGGGGGTGGGGTGACCTATGTAATACTAATGTTGATAAATTTAGAGAACACAAAATAGTTACAGATAGGCATGCAACAGCAGGTAAAGATGTTACTGTGAAGCTGGTATTTGTAAAACAGATTGCTACCGGTGATACTGTTCTAGGCGAAAGGGAGATATATAAAGGGAATATCGAAGGCGGTAAACGTATAACTTTCAGAGGAGCATTAGGCAAGACTACAACGTCTGCAACCTTTAAAGTGTCTTTAGCAGACCTGACGGATGGAGGAGTAATACCTTTCGATTGATATATAAACGATAGGTTAGAAAAGTAAAACGGCGGGTATTTTTGAATTTCCCGCCGTTTCTTCTTTTATTTTATGTTCTCTAGGGTTTTAACCAGATAATCATAGAATTTGCTTACTGTATCTATTTCTACAAACTCGTCAGGAGAGTGTGCATTTAAGATTGTAGGACCAAACGATACAATGTCTAATCCCGGTGTGCTACCCAAAATAATACCACATTCTAATCCTGCATGTACCACTACTACATGGGCGTCTTCGTTGTACATATCTTTGTATAATTTAGCCATCATATTTAGCGTATCCGATTGAGCATTCGGCTGCCATCCCGGATAACCATTTTCGATAGATACTTTTGCGCCTGCAAGGGCGAATACACTTTCGAGGCTTGAGCAAATTTCATCTTTGCGTGTTTCGGAAGAGCTACGAGCAAGCATTTTCGCAGAAATACGACCTGCTTCAGACTTAACAGAGGCTAAGTTTGTAGAAGTTTCTACAATGCCTTCAAAGTCAGTTAGCATACTGATTACTCCATTTTGGCAACCAATAACAGCATTGATAACGCTGTCTTGTATTTCCTCTGGGATAAGCGTTTTCGGTAATTCCGTTTTTGCTGCTTTGAATGAAAGGTTTGCTTCTACAGCTTTATATTCTTCTTTAAATATCTTTTCGTACTCTTTTACCAGTTTTAGGAAGTCCTTCTCATCTTCTTCGGGTAGAGTAACGATAGCAACAGCCTCACGAGGGATCGCATTTCTTAGTGAACCGCCATCGATGGCAGACAAACGCACCTCATAATTGCTTACTGCTTCTTTGAGGAAGTAGAACATAAGCTTGTTGGCATTTGCTCTTCCCATGTGTATTTCAGTTCCCGAGTGACCACCTCTAAGACCTGTAAGCGATATTTTATAAGCAACATCACCTGCTGGTACTTCTGCATCTTTAAATTCCCAGTCGGCATTAACGTCTGCACCTCCGGCGCAACCTACGCATAACTCGCCGATCTCTTCGGTATCCAGATTCAGCAATACGTTTCCTGAAAGAAATCCTTTTTTCAATCCGCTTGCACCAACCATGCCTACCTCTTCGTCTACTGTAAACAAGGCTTCTATTTTTCCATGTTTCAGTGTCGTGTCTTCGAGGACAGCCATCATGGCGGCAGCTCCGATTCCGTTGTCTGCTCCCAATGTGGTAGATTTAGCCTTTACTCGGCTGCCATCTATTTGGGTTTCTATAGGGTCTTTTGTGAAGTCATGCTTTACATTCGAGTTCTTCTGAGGAACCATATCCAAGTGTGACTGAAGTATCACTACCGGAGCTTTTTCCATTCCTTTGGTAGCAGGCTTGGTAATAACAATGTTTCCTGTTTTGTCTTGTTTTACTTCTAGTCCCAGTGATTTTCCGAAATCGATGACAAATTTTGTCACCTCCTTCATCTGTCCTGTAGGGCGAGGAATCTGGGTCAGGTCGTAGAAGTGTTTCCACAACTGTTGCGGTTTTAGTTTAAGTATTTCTTTAGACATAATATGTTATGTTTTAAAATTACGAATAGTAACAAAGATAAGAATTTTCGATGAAGTCTTTTACATATATAATGAAAAGAGTAGACGGTAAACTCTTTTTTATAACTTTTTGTTATTCTTATTCTTTTCGTGCTTTTTTATTCAAAAGGTGACAAAAGTGACACTTTTTTACATGTGTTTTATTGTAACCTTTTCTTCTTTAATTTACCGAGGATTGCTTTTCTATGGAACGAAAGTACAAAGCTCTCATATTATTAGATAAATCTAAAATATAAAAGTGTAGATGTGGAAATGATGGAAGAATTATTTCTTTTGCTTTTTCAAAGCCAACATGGCAATGCCGAACAGCCCGCAAATAATCACCCAGATAGATTGCACAGCAAACACGCCTGTAGCAAATGCCGTTGCATGTAGCTTGTCTACACCATACAGACTTAACGATGCTATTACTGCTATTTGCCAAGGGCCTAGTCCTCCGTTAGATGGTACTCCCATACTTATACTACTCAAAGCGAAAGCGATGAGTCCGGCGGTGATTCCCAAGTCAGCTGTAAAATCGAAAGCGAAAAATGTAATGTAGAAATAACAAAAATAAGAACCCCAGATGCCTATCGTATATAAGAATACACGACCTTTGGTATTCATTTTCCAAATTGCTTTCAAGTCACTTGCTATACTTGACAGGAATCCTTTTATCTTACGTACAATAACATTTTCTTTGAAAAACCTAAAGACAATGTATGTGGTTATTATTGCAGCGCCGATAGCTAAGTATAATAAAGGGGATTTGAATATACCGGATATAGTATTGAACGTTGTTTGGTTTTGTTCCAGTTGCGTCAAAAAGAATTGCATGTTGAACAAAAAGGCCACTAAAGATATTATAGCAACGGTAATTGTGTCAAATATCCGATCGAGAATCATCGTTCCGAATAATTTGGAGAAAGGGATGTTGTCTTCCTTGGCTATTACACCGCATCTCCATATCTCGCCCGCACGTGGCAAAGCAAAGTTAACGGCATAACCGCCATAGATTGCATAATTGAGGTTCGATATTTTGGGAGAGTAACCCAATGGAGTTATAAACAGAGCCCAACGGTATCCTCTGATTGTATTTCCTAGAAGCCCGAATAATAGAGAGAATAACAGTATCCCCCAGTTGGCATCTTTCAATATTTCCCAAAGTTGACTCGGGTCAATTTTACTAATAAGATAATATATGATCGCAATACCTAATCCTAGGGGTAATACGACTTTTATAAGATTGTTTAATAAAGAGCTTTTCTTTTGTGTTACAACTTCATCTGTTTCTTCCATTCCCCAAATTTAAATGTAGCGGTTTCAGAATAAAGGTCTTTTAATACGAACGATTTTCAGTAATAAATACTACCTTTGCCGCTGCAAATATAATGATAATTATAAGTATGGGGGCAGTTAAGCCGAAGAAATTCTTAGGACAGCACTTTCTCAAAGATCTGGATATTGCACGTCGGATTGCCGATACATTGGATGATTTTACCGATGTGCCGGTAATTGAGGTTGGTCCGGGAATGGGTGTGCTGACTCAATTTCTTATCGAAAAGGAGAAAGACTTAACCGTTGTTGAGCTCGATCGCGATTCTGTGCCATATCTTAACGAGCATTATCCTGCTTTGCATGGGCGTATAGTAGAAGGCGATTTTCTCACACTTGATTTGTCGGCTATTTATCCGGACAAATTCTGTGTGATAGGGAATTATCCTTATAATATTTCGTCTCAGATATTTTTTAAAGTTCTTGAGTATAAAGACAAAGTTCCGTGTTGCTCAGGAATGCTCCAGAAAGAAGTTGCCGAACGTATAGCCGCTAAGCCGGGAGGCAAGACATACGGCATATTAAGTGTTTTGCTACAAGCATGGTACGATATAGAATATCTATTTACGGTGAGCGAAAAGGTATTCGACCCTCCGCCGAGGGTTAAATCCGCCGTGGTTAAGCTGGTTCGCAATAAGAGAGAACATCTGGGCTGTGATGAGAAATTGTTTAAAACTGTTGTGAAAACAGGATTTAATCAGCGTCGAAAGACCCTTAGAAACTCTATGAAGCCTCTGTTAGGAAAAGATTGCGAAGCGTATGCCGACCCTATCTTTGACGAACGACCCGAGCGCCTCTCGGTTGCAGATTTCGAAAAGTTGACAAATATAGTCTCAGCTTTTCTGCCCGGGAGAAGTAGTGAGAAGTAAAGGAAGTCCTAACACTTAAAAAAGAATAGCTCATGTCAGAAGTAAAATTATTCTATCACAAAGACAATGTCATACGAATGAGCCGTAGCATTGAATTTTTGAAAGCCACCCCTATTAAGGATTTTCTATGGATCGACCTTAATAATGTAGATGAGGAGATAGAAAGCGAGTTAGAAGATTATCTGAAAATATATATCCAGGAAGAAGAGGAGATGGTAGAGATCGAGATGTCGTCCCGTTATATGGAGACGGCAGACTCATTGGTTGTAAATTCCAACTTCTTACTTGGAACTTTCGAGAGAGAACCGGTTTCTTTTATCATAAAGAACAATATTCTTATTACCGTCCGCAGCGAGGACTTATCGTCCTTCCACGAGACAATAAAGAAAATATCGGCTAATCCTAAGATGTATCCTACCGGTTATCATGTGTTTGTCGCTATTTTGGAGACACGGGTAGAACTCGATGCCGATATGATCGAACGCATGACCCAGCAGATTACGTCATTGTCTAATAGCATCAGTATAAAAGAGGCTGACGAAGAGCTTTTGATGGAAATCAAAGACTTGCAGGAAAAGACCATGATGCTGAGGGAGAATATTATCGACAAGCAGCGGGCTGTATCGAGTATGCTCAAAAGTGAACTGATGCCAAGAGAGTTGCATGCCAGAATTACGATTCTGATAAAGGACATAAACTCTCTGCTCGAACATATCCGCTTTAGCTTCGACAGGCTCGACTACTTACAAGATACATTCCTCGGGTTTGTAAATATCGAGCAAAATAAGATCATCAAAATGTTTACCGTGATTTCCGTTATATTTATGCCGCCTACACTTATTGCAAGTATTTATGGGATGAACTTTGGAGAAATGCCTGAACTGGAATGGAAATACGGCTACGAATTTTCTATCGGACTGATGATAGCTGCTGTTGCTGTTATTCTCTTTTATTTCAGACGACAGAAGTGGTTGTAATTATCTAAATGTAAATTGATTACTTAAATAAAGGCAGCGTTGAGATAATCAGCGCTGCCTTCTTTTTTATTTTTTCTTGTCTTTCTTTTCCTTCTTTATCTTAGGCTTTTCTTCCTGCGGTTTTGACATGGATTTCTTGGCGTTCTCTATCTCTATCTTAGCTTCGTCCGTCAGTTCGGGATAGTGAAGGTCGAGTTCCTCTATTCTGTCACTGATGATTTGACCAATAATATAGCGCATAAACCACTTGTTGTCTGCCGGAATAACGTGCCAAGGAGCTTCGTCGGTCGATGTATGTGTCAGCATATCTGAGTATGCCTCCATATAATTGTCCCAGTATGCACGCTCTTTGAGATCTGCTGCCGAAAATTTCCAATTCTTAGACTCATCATTCAATCTGGCAAGAAAGCGTTTCTCCTGTTCATCGTGCGAAACATTGAGAAAGAACTTCAATACGATTGTTCCATTTTCAGTCAGATGCCTTTCAAAGTCGTTTATCTGTCTGTAACGTTTTTCCCAAAACTTATCATTGATATCTTCCGTCTTTGTGATATTGGGTAATTTTCCGTTTAATACAATCGCCGGATGAACCTTTGCTACGAGTACATCTTCGTAATGCGACCTGTTGAATATACCGATTCTTCCCCGCTCGGGTAAGCATTTGTAGATGCGCCACAGATAGTCGTGGTCGAGTTCCTCTGCCGATGGTTGCTTGAAGGCAAAAACCTGACAGCCTTGCGGGTTGATACCCGACATAACGTGTTTGATTGTGCCATCTTTTCCCGCAGCATCCATTGCCTGAAATATGATCAGCACAGAATAGCGGTCTTGTGCATAAAGCTTATCTTGCAGTTTCGACAGTTTATCTATACTTTCTTCAAGAAGCTTTTCCCCTTTCTGTTTTGATAATCCGGCGGTGTAATCTGTTTTGAAGTTGGATACTTTATGCTTTTCTCCGGGTTTTGCAATTATCCTTTTCAGAATTTCTTTTTTCATAACTATTTAATTTATAGTTCTATTATGCTAGGAAACTTTCAATCAAAATGCAGATGCAGAAAAGCCCGAAGTTGGCGGGTATTACTGTCCATGCGCTTATCTTGTCTTTAATTAGCCTGACTGCAAGTAAGACTCCGATCAGTCCGCAAATTATGTTCAAAACCAGTATCCATTCGGGTATTTTGTAAAGAGAGAGAATGTTGCCAAAGCTATAATTATATAGTAATCTGAGTTGGAAATATATCCAGCATGTATTTAGTATTATCAATAATATTCCTATGATAACATTAACCAGATTACTATATTTCTTTTCTGTCATTTCCAATAATGTAAAAAGTGACAAAAGTGACAGTTTTTACCCTGTTTCTATTTGTAACCTTATTTCACCGCTTTTTGTTTAGTGTATGTATATAAAAAGATAATTATTCCCACAGAAAATTATTTGATGACTGCAATCAGGTCGTTGAGGTCTTTTCTTACTTTCGGTTGATTCTGCAGCCAGTCGAGGTTTTCATCTTTGTATCCCAGCGGAAGAATAAATGTCGCAGAAAGGTTCTGTGTTGGTAAGTCGAGGATACGGTTCAATGCATCCCTGTCAAAGCCCTCGATAGGAAGTGTCTCTATGCGTTCGTTGGCTGCAACTGTACACGCCACTCCTAGTGCGATGTAAGTTTGTTGAGATAGCCAGTTCTTTACATTACTGCCATTTTTCTCAATAAAGAATTCTATCTTTTTTCTATATTTATCGCACCACTCTTTGCTCGGATTCCGTTTTTTGTTTATCAAATCGAAATAGTCGTCAAGGTATTTTTCTGTAATTTGTGTATATGAAGCAAATACCAATAGGTGCGAACATCCGGTAATTGGCTGTTGCTCGCATGCTTCATTGTATATCTTTTCTTTTAGCTCTTTGTTTTCTATAACAAATACCTTGAATGCCTGCATCCCCAGAGAGGTAGGGGTGAGGTTGATTGCTTCAAGTATTCTTTCTACTACATCTTGTGGAACTTTGGCTCCATTCATTCCTTTACATGCATGTCGCCATTTAAGATCTTCTATTAAGCTCATATTATTGTTTTAGTTTAAATAGTCTGGGGGAGTCGTGCTCGTTTTCCTTTTATGATCTGAAAGTCTAATCTTACCGCACGATTCCTTTTATCTATACTTAGTGAATTTTGTTTGTATTTTATTTTAGGCAGAGGAATTTCATTTTCCGACTGATTGATTGCTTCATTTAGCGTATCTCTCAGGGTGTGAAATTCCTCTGCCCATATTTAATTATAAGTATTTTCCTTAATCGGTTTTATTCTTCTTTAAACCAGCCCGAGTACATCAGGTAATTTTTAGCTATTTTCTGGTTCATCTCTTTCGCTTGTTCCGAATCTACTTTTTTTACAAACTTGGCAGGTACACCTGCATAGATACTTCCCGGCTCTACCTGTGTACCGCTCAACACTACCGATCCTGCTGCAATAATCGCACCTTCGCCTATCACTGCATGATCGAGAACAATGGCTCCCATACCTATCAGTGCACCATTTTCTATTTTTGCGCCATGCACCACCACGTTATGACCAATGGATACATCGTCGCCTATTTCTACTACAGACTTTTGGTACAATGTGTGCAACACACTGCCATCTTGTATGTTTACCCTGTTTCCGATGCGTATAGAATTTACGTCGCCACGCAATACGGTGTTAAACCAAATGCTACAATCTTTACCTATTACCACATCGCCGATTATTGTAGCATTTTCGGCCATGTATGTATTTTCTCCAATCTCAGGTGTAAACCCTCTGACTTCTTTTATTAATGCCATTATCTTTTATTTTGTATAATAATCGAAGAACTGTTCCAGTCCTTTAGAATCTATTTTCTTTGCAACTATTTTTTTGTTTTTATCCAACACAAACACCGACGGAATGTATGATGTATCATAATTCAACCAGTATTGTGATATATTATTCGGGTCGGCGGCGTTGATCCAGCCGGTCATCTTATTATTCTTTACAAACTTATCCCATTCTTTTTTGTCGCTTCCTTTTATGTCGATGGCTACTACCTGCAATCCTTTGTCTTTGTATTTGGTATATACCTCATTGTATATGCGAGGTGTTTCTTCTATACAGTGATTACAGTCGTGACCATAGAAATACAATATCAGGTATTCGGCTTTTATGTCGTTTGTCTCAATTGTCTTGCCGTCTATTGTTGTCAGTTTTATATTGCGGGCTCTCATGCCTATGCGATTGTTTTTGATATGCTCATACATATACTGCAATCCTGACACTTGAGCACTATCTATCCACGCCAGGTTTTTGCCGAAGACGTAATCTTCGCAAAGCTTTGCCCAGATATTCTCATCGCCCATTCTGTCGCTCGAAGTGGTTGTATTTATCAGATAAGACAACATTTCTTTAAAACACACTTCATTCTCTTTTGTTCTGCTTACAAGCTTAGTTGCTGCTATCGCCAAAGAATCGGGCGTAGGATTTACCCACTGAGTCATATATGATTCTATATAGCTAGTCAAATAATTTGTTCGCCACAGACGAGGGTCGGTAAGGTTTATATTATCAAAATAATGTACTTTTCCGTACTTGTTGTTTTCTGCAAATTCTTTATCATTCTTAGGGTCGGCGTAAGGTAACGTGATCGGAGTCATACCCTTTAGGAAAGTTCCAAACCAATTCGTCTTATTTTCTTTGATAAGATTGTTTACATAGGTCTGCGCTATTTGCTCTTCGGTTGCTATTTCCTTTTCTATGCCGGCTCTTTTTTGCGGAGTAAGATCTGATGCCGATAGCTGATCTTCGAGTGTCTCTCTCAGAGCATCATTCTCTGCTATTTTGTTGAGATAGCTCCACAGTAGGCGTGTGTCATCGTTTCCTGTTACAGTGCTTTTTAAGAAATTATCCTTGTTGATTGTTATCTGCATTTTGCTCTGTTCGCTACCAAAGAGCATGTCTGTTCTGAAGTCAGGTGCTATGTAAAGAAAATATTGACCTTCGGGATACTTCTCTCTTGCTGTAAATACACCTTTACCGGCCGCTGAAAGGACAACGGAGTCTTTTGCATATGTCGCGCCCCGCCAATATTGCCCCAGATACAGTTTCTTTCCACTCTGTCCCGGATAAGTCACTTCTAAGTTGAACTTATTGTCGGGACTTTTAATAGTTTGAGCCTCCATCTCAAACGTGAAAAGGAGGCTCAATAATATAACAGTTATTTTAAATCTCATGAGTTTTTTCTTTTAACCATTGTTTTTCGTCTTCAGTCAATAGTGGAGAAAGACGATCGTATACAAATTTGTGATATTCGTTAAGCCAGATGATCTCTTTCTCTGTCAACATTTCTTTTACTATAGGTGTCGTATCTATAGGGCAAAGAGTCAGCGTTTCGAAAGAATAGAAATCTCCGAATTCGGTAGTCATTTCATGCTTCGTACGAATGAGGTTTTCGATACGGATACCGTATTGTCCTGCTCTGTACAGTCCCGGTTCATTAGATGTTACCATTCCTGGTTGCAGAGTTGTAGGGTTCTCATTCATTCTTATGTTTTGAGGGCCTTCGTGTACATTCAGGAAATGTCCGATACCATGCCCTGTTCCGTGCAGGTAGTTTAGTCCTTCATCCCATAACGCCTTACGAGCCAAGATGTCTAACTGGCTTCCTCTTGTACCTTGAGGATATATAGCTGTTGCCAAATTGATATGTCCTTTCAGTACCATCGTGTAGTCCTTTTTCATCTGGTCGGTAAGCGGGCCTACTGCCAGTGTACGGGTTATATCAGTTGTGCCGTCGAAATACTGAGCACCGGAGTCTACAAGCAGCAAACCTTCGGGTTTAACCGGTAGTGAACTTTCATTGCTTACATGATAGTGAACGATTGCCCCGTTCGGACCATAGCCCGAGATTGTATCAAAGCTTTCTCCTACAAAGTTTTTCTGTTGACTTCTGTATTCCACCAGTTTTTCGGGTATCATAATTTCCGTCACATTTCCTCCGGGTACTGCTTTTTCGAGCCACATAAAGAAGTGTACCAATGCAACACCATCGCGTTCCATTGCATTGCGGATACCTTGAACCTCTGTATCGTTTTTGATACTCTTCATCAGGTCTGCCGGAGATGGCATATCGATGATGCGGCATCCGTCGGGTATCGTATTATATAGCTTGAAAGTTACTTTGTTCGCATCCAAACAAACAGGTGTCTTTAGTTTCGATACATAATCAAATACTTTATCGTATTCGGCAATTGTAACCCCTTCTGCTTTCAAGTAATCGGAAATTTCCGATGTTAGTTTTTTAGGATTGATAAACAATACTGTTTCTTCTTTCGAAACATAGGCATAACTAACAGCTACAGGGTTGCATTTTACGTCGTTACCTCTGATATTGAAAATCCAGGCGATTGTATCTAATGATGCCACAAGCAAAGATTCTGCTCCATTTTTCTCTACAGCATCGCAAATACGTGCTATTTTTTTATGTGCCGCTTCGCCCGCATATTTTTCAGGCAGAACAAAGATTGGATTCGTAGGTATTTCGGGTCTGTCGTTCCATATTTTGCTGAACGGATCGTAATCACTGATAAGGTGCAATCCTTTCATGTTTAATTTGTGGGTAAGGTTCATGGCTTCTTTAGCTGCATACACAGTGCCATCTATACCAACGTATTCTCCTTTCCCCAGTTCGGTGGTTAGCCACTCTTCTATACTTGGGGTTGAAGGAAGTCCTTCTTTGAATAATTCGATATCAGCTCCTTCCAGTTCTTTTGCCCCTTGCAGAAAATAGCGGGAGTCTGTCCACAGTCCGGCTTTTTCGCGAGTGACTACAACTGTTCCGGCCGACCCTGTGAATCCACTGATCCATTCGCGCGAAGCCCAGTGCGAAGCCGGGTATTCACTTAGATGGGAGTCGGTGCTGGGGATGATAAAAGCATGTAAGCCTTTTTCTCCCATAAATTCGCGTAGTGCGGCAAGTCTTTTATTTATATTCATAACTATATTGTTTTGGTATTATCTTACTCATCCAAAGAACCGGTTACGCTATTGTTTAGCATCGAACAGGTTCCTTCAAAATTGGCTCCCGGCTCTATCTCAATCGTACGTGTTTTAATCTCGCCGGTAAGAAGGGAACTCGCTTTCAGAACAATATTTTCGGAACATATAATGTTTCCTTTTACTTTGCCGAATAAGTCTATATTCGAACAATTTATATTGCCGATAACGCAGCCGCTCTGACCTACGATAATTTTACCACGACACTGAATATTACCTTCTATTGCGCCGTCGATACGGAAATCTTCCTCTGAAGATATATCTCCTTTTAGTTGTGTGCCCGACGCTAAAATGTTGTGTGTGCCGGATGTTGTGTAAGGTGTTGTTTCTCTTGATTTACTCATAATTTTCATTCTCTGTTTTCACAAGGTTTTATATCTTTGTAAACTCAATAACGAACAAATATAGATAAAAAACTTAGCTTTGTGCCGTTTTATTTTGACTCTTTATGAAAAGTTTTATTTTGCTTGAGAATGTTGTTTTTTATGCTTATCACGGCGTACAGCCTCATGAAACCACGGTTGGAAATGAGTTTGTGATCAATCTGAAATTAGAAGTAAACCTAACAGATGCTGCTCAATCCGATTCGTTGGAAGATACGGTCAGCTATGCCGATATATACAATGATGTGAAGGAGCAAATGCAAATTCCGTCCAAGTTATTAGAGCATGTCGCATATCGGATCGTTCGATGCCTGAAGCAGAAGTATAAAAAAATCGAACATGTGGAAATTAAGCTTTCGAAACGAAACCCACCGATGGGAGCTCAGTTGGATTGTGCCAGTGTTGTTTTAATAGATTAAGCGGATGAGAGTAAAAAAAATAACAGAGTTGAATAGGCTTTCGGTCGAAGAGTTTAAGTCTGAACCTAAAATTCCGCTTATCATTGTATTGGATAATGTAAGAAGCCTTAATAATATCGGATCTGTGTTTCGCACTTCGGATGCATTTCTTGTAGAGGCTGTTTATCTATGCGGAATTACGGCAACTCCGCCCAATGTGGAAATCCATAAAACAGCTTTGGGTGCTGAAAATTCGGTTGCATGGGCATATTACTCAGATACAGATCAGGCTGTAGAAGAGCTGAAGAAAAATGGCTACACCCTTTGTGCTGTGGAGCAAGCTCAAAATAGCATAATGCTGGATGAATTGCAACTGGATTCTAAAAAGAAATATGCTGTTGTTTTAGGGAATGAGGTAAAGGGTGTACAGCAGGATGTTGTGAGCCGTTGCGACTGTTGTGTTGAAATCCCTCAATATGGAACAAAGCATTCCCTTAATGTTTCGGTGGCTGCCGGGATGGTAATATGGGAATTTTCTAAACAATTGAAGTAAGTTACCAATATTTTTCCTAGTTTTGCATATAAGACGTATATAACACACTATGCTATGATAACCGAATCAGATAAAAACCATCTCGCAGAAAAAGGTATTACCGAAGATCAACTGAACAAACAATTGGATAACTTTAAACAAGGATTTCCTTTCTTGGGTATTGCCGCTGCAGCGTCAGTAGAAAAAGGTATTAAGGTGATATCTCCTGAACAGGAAAAAGAATATCTGGCGGACTGGGATGAATACAAAGCGTCATCGGGAAAACAAATTGTTAAATTTGTTCCTGCCTCGGGAGCAGCAAGTAGGATGTTCAAAGACTTGTTCGAGTTTTTAGATGCGCCTTATTCTGTACCGACTTCAGACTTTGAAAAGAAATTTTTTGAAGACATAGAGAAGTTTGCGTTTTATAACGATCTGGATGCCATGTGTCTGAAAAATGAAGGGCAACCGCTTGCAGCTTTGCTTTCGGAAGGAAAATATAAATCAATTGTTGAGAATTTGCTGAAGCCAAAAGGGCTTAACTACGGAAATCTGCCAAAGGGACTTCTTAAGTTTCATAAATATAGTGATACATCCCGTACTCCGGTCGAAGAGCATTTGATGGAGGGGTATCTTTATGCAAAGAATGATAAAGAAGAAGTGAATATTCACTTTACTGTATCGCCTGAGCATAGAATATTGTTTGACGACCTGATAAAGGGAAAAAAACAAAAGTTTGAAAACGAACTTCATGTAAAATATGACGTTACGTTTAGCGAACAAAAAACGAGTACAGATACAATTGCGGTGGATGCCGATAATGAGCCGTTTAGGGAAAATGGAAAATTATTGTTTCGCCCGGGAGGACATGGCGCACTGATAGAAAATCTGAATGACTTAAATGCGGATATCGTTTTTATAAAAAATATAGATAATACTGTCCCCGATAAATATAAGCAGACAGAGACCAAATATAAAAAGATACTAGCGGGTGTATTGGTTGATACTCAGAGAAAAATATTTGAATATTTGAAACTTCTCGATAGCGGGAAATATAAACATGATCAACTAATAGAAATTCTTTATTTTCTACAAAAAGAATTAAATATAAAAAATCCCGATACAAAATTGCTGGAAGATGCAGAGCTTGTGCTTTATCTGAAAAGAAAACTCGATCGCCCTTGTCGTGTCTGTGGTATGGTGAAAAATGTGGGAGAACCGGGAGGTGGCCCTTTTCTAGCCGTAAATTCAGATGGAACGATCTCTCCTCAAATCTTGGAAAGCTCGCAAATTGATATGTCCGACCCTGCGAAACAGGAGATGTTTAAAAAAGGAACTCACTTCAATCCTGTTGATTTAGTTTGTGGGATTAAAGACTACAGAGGTAATCATTTCAATCTGAAAGACTATGTAGACTATAATACCGGATTTATATCAATCAAATCAAAAAGCGGAAAGGAACTTAAAGCTTTAGAACTTCCCGGCTTATGGAATGGTGCGATGTCTGATTGGAACACAATATTTGTTGAAGTTCCGGTCGAAACTTTCAATCCTGTAAAAACTGTAAATGATTTGTTAAGAGATTGCCATTTGTGATTTTTTTTGTCATTTATTCTGTTTTTTCAAATGTAAAAGATTGTGTATGTAATTCTTAAAAAAATATAGCCAAAGTTTTTATTTAAAGAAAAAAGGATTATCTTTGCTCGGGAATAAGAATTTTTACATTATTACAATATAGCTTTTCCTAAAGCTAGGATCGAGTATAACTGCTTGACCGTTACAGACTTTTATTAGACTATTACTGACTTTATTAAAACTACAATAATGAAATTTCGATTAGGATTAGTTGTACTACTCTTCTTGCCTTTACTTATAAAAGGGCAATCTACTTCGCCAGATGTCGTGTTTTACTCGAAGGGTAAAATGTACGTTAAGTACGGAAGTGAGACTGATGGAACGCAGTCTAAGTCAACAACTTTGTATGTTAAAGGTTCTGCTGAGTTTGCTGATGGTTCAGGCATAATTCAGAATGGCCGTACAGAGTTGACCGGGGATTTTATTAATGGAAAAGATCCCGGAGTTCAAGGTAATGGTGCTGATGTTGGCGGTGAGTATGCGCATCTGTTTAAAGACCCCAATACGAGCAGCGGTGTGGTAGCTTTTGTTGGTAAGGATAATAAACAAACGATTAAAAGGTCTCCAAGTCTTTTAGCTAACAAAGGTTCTCAAAAAAAATACAATTATATAGCTTTCCCGACGTTGCATGTTGATAAAACAGTAACAGATATTAATGCTGCTGATCCTCGATTGGTAGGATTTGTGGCTGTTGATACATCTGCTGCCGTTGTCGTGAATAAATTATTATCACCACTCAATGGTTCTAATGTTTTGGGAGGTAATAGGTTTGTTGTAGAGGGAGGCTATGATGCTACGATTACGCAAAAAATGAATCTGGGACAGGCACTTATCGTAAGTGATACCGGTTCAGACCTTCCCGGATATAGTCAGGTAAATTTAACATATTACAAATATAATGGTACCAGTGAGGATGATGGAGCTATAAATTCTTCGACTCATGAGGCTGCTACCGGAGCTAATACACTCCGTAAGACAGTAAACGGGAAAGTATGGAATTACTTGACAGGGTTTACTCCACCATTTGAAGAAATGGGTACAGACTATTTGTTTTATCATGTATTTATGAAACCAAACAAAAATAGTCTGACTTCTAATCAAGGAACGATTCTAGATCCTCTATACAAGATGAAAGCCGGATACGGGTACTTTATGAGTATGGATGTGACGGATTACGGAAGTAAGAATGTTGATGATAGATGGGCTGCTTTGAACGTCAAATCTGCCAATAGAGCAAGAGGAGGTTTTGAATTCAATCGCCGACTGATGAGATATCACTTCACTAAAATAAGTGGTAATACAATTACCGGTGGAGTTCCTAATCCAGAATCTACCGATTATTTAATGGGCTTTGCTCGCTTTTCACCGGATTTGGCAGGTACAAAATCAGGAGGTTGGAAGGGTTTAGGGGATTGGCCTGATTTTGGAAGAGATAGGATCGAATTGCTCGAAACTGAAAAGTTTAAAACGGATGCTGTAACAGTGACTCTGGAGCAAGGACTTAACTTCTTAGGGAACCCCTTCATGGCGCCAATCAGTTTGAATCCGTTATTAGGATATGATATCAAAGGAACTTCACTTGGCACAGATTTAAGTGCCGGCGTTTTGGATGTGTCGCAATACTTTGGGCAAGATGTAAATACATCTGCTAAAAATGAAACTACAAAAAATGTGTTGAGGTCTAAATATTGGATTGTAAATAATGGTTTGATCAGATATGACAATAGTGATAAGCTATATCATATGCAGGTTAGCTATGATTATATCAGTACAGATGGAGTTACTGTAACAGGTGGATCGGCTGATCCGGCAGACCCAGGCAGGAATATTGTAGATCCTCTACAATTCTTAATTGCCCCTATGCAAATGTTTATTGTACAGGCTAACAAAAGTTTTGATATTTCTTTAAGCCCTGCTTTAAGAACATTTGGAACAACACGATATTTGAAAAGTGGTGCTACATCGAATCTATTATCAGACTTCTTTGTGGTTGAAGTTGCCAGCTCTGCGGATAAGGCGGCTGATAGAACTGCAATAGTACTGCGTGATAACGCAAAAATGACAAGTGATGACAATCTGGATACGCCGAAGAATTTCTCTAAGTCGATTACTGTACCAAATGAAAGTGATAAGATATATCCTGAAGAAGGTTCTACTTTTATCTACACAAAATCGAGTGACGGTGTAAATATGTTAGGAAATGTAGTTCCGCTAAATATTAAAGAGTTAGCATTGTATGTAACTCCTCCGGCTACACAACAGACAATGTCTTTGAATTTTTACAACTTGGAGAATGTTACATCTGTTCAGGATGTTTGGTTGATAGACCGTTACCAGAATAATAAAACAGTGAAATTGACACCTGGTACATCTTACAATTATTCTTCAGGGCCGTCTGATCTGAAAAGTGTAGATGAAAATCGATTTATATTACGCTTTTTCGAAACTAAAGATATTTTAGAAGACGAAACTACCGAAATAACCTGCTATTACAATGAACCGGTATTGCATATTTCCGGCTTGAATGAGAAAGATGTGAATAGCGATGTGTTGATTTATGATATGCAAGGACGATTGATGGGAAAAACCAGAGTAGGTAAAAATGACTATCCATCAATGGAATATTCTAAAACATTAAACTTAGGAACATACATAGTAAAAATAGCAGGAAACAGAACTTTTACAACAAAAGTTGTGAACTTACACAACTAGCTTTTTAGAACACAGACGTACGAAAAATATAACAAATGAAAACAAAACTAGTGATATTTGTGTTTTTGATAACATGCTTTGGGCTCTCTATACCAACGATTTCAATAAATGCTGCAGAGACGGATGCGATGGATGCGCAAGTAATATCCAGCAAGTCTCCTTCTGCCGTAACTTTATCAAAGATTGAGAATTTATCAATTGCAAGCAGGACAGATAATTCTTCGATGGCTACAACACTAAATAAAGTAGGTGGTACAAGAGCTCTTACAGACTGGGGGACAGATCCGGACTTGCCCGGACAAGGAGGTGAAGTAACAGACCCGGGTCAAGTAGGAGAAGCAGCTCCAATAGGAGATATTACACTTCCTATAATTCTATTTGCGTTAGTTATTTATTTCGCTTATAGAGGAGTTACGACTTCAAAAAGAAGAAACAATCTTTAATGCATACAAGTCTATAAAGATAAAATAGGAGAGTGTTAATCAATATTCTCCTATACTAATAGCATGAAAGTCCCATTCGTCGTAAGATAAATGGGACTTTTGTATGTTTATATCAATAAAAATTACTTTTCTATCCAATTTATGATTTTATCACAAAAAGGATCTTCTCGTGGAGCGACAAAATCTACAAGTTGACCATTCTCATCAATCATAAATTTCTGAAAATTCCATTGTACCTCTGCATCCATTTTACCGTTCTGTGATTTCTCTGTCAGCCATTTGTAGAGTGGTGCTTTGTTGTCACCTACTACGTCTATTTTGCTCATCATAGGGAACGATACATTATAGTTGAGTGTACAGAATGTTTTTATTTCTTCATTTGTACCGGGCTCTTGACCATTAAAATTATTAGCAGGAAAACCTATTACGACAAAGTTCTTGTCTTTATATTTTTCGTAAAGATCTTGTAACTTGTTATATTGAGGAGTAAGCCCACATTTAGACGCAACATTTACCACCAAAACCTTTTTACCTTTTAGGCTTGAAAGATCAAAATCTTTACCGTCAATATCTTTTACTTTAAAATCATATAAGGATACTTGCGCTATCATAACTGTAGAAATTATACTGAATAGAGTTGTTAAAATTAAATGTTTCATCTTGTATTATTATTTAGTGACTGTAATTAAAACAACTAGTATATGCAGAATGTTTTGTTAATAAATATAGAATACATGTGCTACATCTTCATTATATTTAATAGTATTTGAAGCTGTGTTTCGTTGTATCTTTTCTAAAAAGATTACCTTTACGGCGTCAAAACAAAATAATATGGATTTTAATTTAGAGATATTTTCCCTGGTTTTATTTATCGGGGCGTGTTTTGCCGGATTTATAGGTTCGCTTACAGGTTTAGGAGGAGGTGTAATTGTAATCCCTATCTTAACCCTTGGATTTGGTGTAGATATCAGATATGCAGTAGGAGCTGCATTGGTTACATCTATTGCCACATCTTCAGGAGCGGCCGCGGCATATATAAAAGAAGGGATAACCAACGTGCGCATTGGTATGTTTCTCGAAATAGCAACAACGACGGGAGCTGTTGCAGGTGCAATTGTAGCTATGTATCTTGATAAGATGTATATCGCTATAATTTTAGGTGTTGTTCTTATTTTTTCTGCGATACGTTCTGTGTCAAAGAAAGAAGATGGCATCGATTACTCTGCTCCGGGGGATAAGTTGGGCGAAAAGTTGAAACTAAATGGTTCTTACCCAACCAAAGATGGGAAGGTAGAAAAATATAATGTTCATAATGTAATCGGAGGGTATTCTCTGATGACGGTTGCGGGTGTTTTGTCAGGGCTGCTTGGTATTGGCTCAGGATCACTGAAGGTATTGGCTATGGATACGGCAATGAAAATTCCTTTCAAGGTATCTACAACAACCAGTAATTTCATGGTTGGTGTAACAGCTGCTGCCAGCGCTGTGATCTACTTTCAACGAGGATATATCGATCCGGGATTAGCTATGCCTATTGTTGTGGGAGTCCTTTTGGGTGCATTCTTTGGCTCTAAAATACTACCTAAAGCAAATGTAAGAAATTTAAGACTGCTATTTAGTGTTGTCATTTTCTTCTTGGCTGTTTCTATGATTTATAATGCTTTAACCGGTAAAATGTAATAAGATGAAGAAAGTTTTTTCTAAAGAGTTTTGGGAAGAAAGAGACATGGAGCTTCTTATTGGTAAGTTGCTGCGATATGGAGTTATGTTAGCTTGTGGTATTACCGTATTTGGAGGTCTGATCTATTTATTCCAAAATCACGGTTTGCCTATCGAGCATTATAAACCTACACCAGATGATCAGCCCTTTCCGGGAGTCTCTCAATATCTACGAGAGTTGTCAACGATTATTCCCCGGGTATTAGAGTTTGATGGTGCAGCCATCATACAATTAGGCGTTTGTGTACTCATTGCCACGCCTATTTTGCGTGTAGCATTTTCGGTGATAGGTTTTCTTATTGAGAAAGATTATATGTACGTGGCGATAACCATCGTCGTTTTATTAATTATTGTAGCCAATATGGTTTTAGGATTACATTGATATGAAGAACACAATATTTCCTTTTTTATTATTTATATCTATTTCTTTATTTTCTCAGTCAACGAAAGAGAAAGGTTTTGAAACAATTAATAAAGAAAGCGCAAAAGCATATATTGGCTTTCTGGCAAGCGATGCAGTAGAAGGCAGAGAGGCTGGTAGGCATGGTGGACGTGTTGCCGGAGAATATTTGAAGTCTGTATTGCAAGATATGGGGCTTAAACCTCTGAATGAGGATTCTTATTTCCAGCCTTTTGAAGCATATAGTCCCGAGAGACAAAAAAGAGTGCGTTTTTCTGTTCATCCCGATTCTATTCAGAAGTATAGTCAACTTCCGGCTCATCGTAAGTTAGAATTAAGGAATGTATTGGGCTATATTGAAGGTGAAAATAAGAATGAATATGTTGTAATGGGTGCTCATTACGATCACTTAGGTATGGATGAAGTCCTCGATGGGGATAAGATATATAATGGAGCCGATGATAATGCTTCGGGAGTTTCTGCTGTATTGCAAATAGCGAAAGCTTTTCTTGCGAGTGGAGAAAAGCCCGAGCGTACAATTATTTTTGCACTATGGGATGGTGAAGAGCTGGGGCTGTTAGGCTCGGAGTATTTTATGCAAACATGCCCTTTCGCATCAGATATTAAAGGATATGTTAATTTTGATATGATTGGACGCAACAATGACGAGCAGAAACCAAAGTATGTCGTGTATTTCTATACCGAAGCACACCCTCAGTTTGGAGAATGGCTGAAGAGTGATATTAAGACATACGGACTAGGTTTGGAGCCTAATTATCGCCCTTGGGATAAGCCTATTGGCGGTAGTGACAATGCTTCATTCGCAAAAAGAGATGTTCCTGTGATTTGGTATCATACAGACGGACATCCCGATTATCATCAACCGAGCGATCTTGCCGATAAAATAAATTGGGATAAACTTGTCGAAATAACGAAAGCTGCTTATCTTAACCTCTGGAATTTAGCAAACTTAAAAACATATTAAATTATGAGGCTGAAACTTATCCTTGTCGCACTCTTTTTTATGCCATTTTCTTTATTTGCACAAACACCTAAAGAAAAAGGTCTGGCAGAAATAACTTTGCAAAAGGCAAAGGAGTATATAGGGGTTTTGGCTAGTGATAGTTTAGAGGGGCGTAAAGCCGGCGAATCAGGAGGGCTGAAGGCCTCAGAATATATAAAAAGTACACTTCAAAAAGTAGGTGTTAAGCCTTGGAGAGATACTTATTATCAACCTTTCGAAAGTGATCGCTATCCTTCCCTAAAGATGCGCAACGTACTGGGGTATATCCCCGGAAAGTATCAGGATGAGGTTGTGATAGTTGGTGCGCATTACGATCATATAGGTGTAAAAGCAAACAAAACGAATGATAGCATATACAACGGAGCTGATGATAATGCTTCGGGAACATCGGCGATTTTGCAGATAGCAGAAGCCTTTTTGGCTTCGGGCGAAAAACCATTGCGCACTGTAATTTTTGCGTTGTGGGATGGCGAGGAATTGGGCTTATTGGGTTCATCTTATTTTGTTGAAGATTACTCCAAGAACATAACTTTTCCTTTACTCACAGCTCCTAAAATAAGAGGCTATATCAATTGCGATATGATTGGTAGAAATAAGACGGAGGCTGATTATAATTATGTAGCATGTTTTTTCTCTCCTGAGAAACCTGTATTTAAAGAATGGTTACAGAACGATATTGCCGCATATAATTTAAATTTGGTTCCCGATTTTCGTTCTATGGATGATTCTCCGGGAGGAAGCGATCATATTCCTTTTTCGATGAGGAAGATACCTGTTATATTTTACAATACCGATTTGCATGAAGATTACCATAAGCCGACCGATCATGCCGATAAAATTAATTATGAGAAAGTTGTAAATGTTACTAAAGCCACCTATCTTAATTTGTGGAATATGGCTAATCTGAAGGATTTCTAGTTAAGATATCGTGTATAAATTTCCTGGGAGCGTTCTTATCATTCCTTTCATTTCCATCTCCAGTAATGTAGAAAACAGTGAGTATGCCGGAACACCAAGCTCTCTGGCTAACTGATCAATATGTATAGATTCTTTTTCTGACAATTTATTAACGATGGTTTGCTCATCATCTGTCAATATGGAGAAAAGACTTTGTTGAATGGGTGCTTTCTTCTTTTTGGGCGGTTCGTTATCCCAACCCATTTGTTGCAGGAAATATTCTGTTGATCGGAATAGATCGGCTTTGTGTGACGAGATAAGCTTGTTACACCCTTGAGAATATTTGTCAGTCATTTTTCCCGGAACGGCAAACACATCTTTACAATATGAATTCGCAATTTCCGCCGTAATCAACGAACCCCCTTTTACGTCAGACTCAACAACAATAACAGTATCGGCAATGCCTGCTACTATCCGGTTTCTTTTTACAAAATTGTATCGGTCGGGTTCTGTATTGCTTGGGAACTCAGAAAGCAACCCTCCTTTAGCGACCATTTCTCGAGCTATTTGCTTGTGTACATGCGGGTATATTCTATCTAAGCCATGAGCCAGTATACCGATTGTAGGCAAATTATGTTTCAGAGCGGCTCTATGTGCATTAATATCTATTCCGTAAGCAAGTCCGCTTACAATAAGGGTATTAGGTAGCAGGTGTGCAATTTCTTCCAGAAAAGTATCACAAAAACTATTGCCATAATTTGTGGAGTTTCTTGTTCCTACTATGCTTATTACCTTCTCTGTGTTGAAATCGACATCTCCCTCAAAATAAAATAAGACAGGAGCGTCTGCGCACTCTTTTAGTCGTTTAGGGTAGTCTGTCTGATTGATGAAGTAGGTTTTGAGCTTGTTCTTCTCTATAAAAGAGAGTTCTTTTTCTGCTTTTATAAGAACCTCCGGATTAAGTATGCCATCAACCAGCTTATGTGAGATCCCTGTTTTTGAGATCAGAGTTTTTCTATTTGTTTTGAATATAGCTTCCTCGTCACCCATAATCTGTAGGAGATTGCGAGCAGTAATATCACCTACTCCCGGAATGAGGGTGAGGGCAATCTGATAAATACGTTTATCAGAGGAAAGGTTCATTTCTTTAAATAGATTCTTTTAAAGGGTCAAAGATCTGACCATCTTTCATATGTACGGTTCTGTCTGTTATAGAAGCCAGATTTTCGTCGTGAGTTACTATAATGAATGTTTGTCCTAATGTATCGCGAAGCTTAAAAAATAATTGATGTAGTTCTTCTTTATTCTCAGTGTCGAGGCTACCCGACGGCTCATCAGCCAAGATAATCGCGGGATTATTAATTAAGGCACGTGCTACAGCAACACGTTGCTTTTCGCCTCCCGATAGTTCATTTGGTTTATGCCCAAGTCTATCGGCTAAGCCCAGCATGTCGAGTAATTCTTTTGCCTTTTGCTTTGCCTGAGAATCCTTAACTTTTCCTATCAGTGCAGGGATCATTACATTTTCCAGCGCTGTAAATTCGGGTAAAAGCTGATGGAACTGAAATACAAATCCAATGTTTTTGTTTCTGAAATCAGACAGTTGGCTATCTCTCAGTGAGTTCAGTTTTTGCCCATTAATGTGTACTGTACCGCTGTCAGCCTTATCCAGTGTCCCTATAATTTGCAGAAGGGTCGTTTTTCCGGCTCCACTAGCACCTACAATCGATATTATCTCCCCTTTTTCTACATGAAGATCTATGCCTTTGAGAACTTTAAGCGAGCCAAAACTTTTAGTTATTCCTTCTACAGTAATCATTTGTTTTATTTTATACCAATACCGAAATAGTCAAATCCTATTTCGTTCATCTCTTGTTTGTTGTATATATTTCTTCCATCAAAAACGACAGGTTTCTTCATGGTTTTCTTTATTACTTCCCATGTAGGCAAGCGGAACTCGTTCCATTCGGTAACCATTAATATCGCATCCGCTTCTAATGTAGCATCGTAGATATCTTTTGCGTATGTAATACTGTCGCCTAGAATTCGTTTAGCCTCTTCCATTGCTACAGGGTCATAAGCCTTAACTTTTCCTCCTGCTTCTAAAATCTTATCAATGATAACCAGCGATGGCGCTTCACGCATATCATCCGTTTTTGGTTTAAATGCTAGTCCCCATACGGCAATAGTTTTTCCTTTTATATCGTTATCATAGTATTTCATTAGTTTCTCGAAGAGAATTTTCTTCTGAAACTCATTTACTTCTTCAACCGCTTCGAGGATTTTCATTTCATAGCCTAGATTTTCAGCTGTATGGATAAGTGCTTTTACATCTTTTGGAAAGCAGCTTCCACCATATCCGCATCCGGCATATAAAAACTTAGAACCGATGCGCACATCTGCTCCGATTCCTTTTCGTACCATATTGATGTCAGCACCTACAATTTCGCACATATTAGCAATATCGTTCATAAAACTGATTCGGGTAGCCAACATAGCATTCGCTGCATATTTTATCATCTCGGCCGAAGGAATATCGGTATATATAATGCGGTAGTTGTTCAATGTGAAAGGTTTGTATAGTCTTTCCATTAATTGCTTGGCTTGGTCAGACTCAATGCCAACCACAACACGGTCGGGTTGCATAAAATCTGTAATGGCTGCACCTTCTTTTAAGAATTCAGGATTTGAAGCCACATCGAATTTCAGATCCGTTAAACCTCTTTTGTCTAATTCTTCCTGAATGGTTTTCTTTATCAGCTTGGCTGTGCCTACAGGTACTGTACTTTTGGTTACAATAACCATATATTTGTTTAGTTCTTGTCCAATAGTACGTGCTACATCAAGCACATATTTCAGGTCTGCACTTCCATCTTCATCGGGAGGTGTGCCTACTGCTGAGAATACAATATCAACCTCGTTGAGGATAGAGCTAAGCTCGGTCGTGAAATTTAGGCGTCCCGCTTTATGATTGCGTTCTACCATTTCGTCAAGTCCCGGCTCGAAAATAGGAATGATACCATTCTTTAGTTTATCTATCTTGTTCTGATCGATATCAATGCAAAAAACTTCTGTTCCCATTTCAGCAAAGCAGGTTCCCGTGACGAGACCTACATAACCTGTACCAACAATCGCGATTTTCATGCCTGAATTAAATATTATAAATAACTAAATATTTGTAGTGCTTAATTTTGAAATACAAATATAGTATTAATCTTTTATCTTAAATCTATATTTGGCTCTGTCTGTTAAAAGAAATATGTAACACTCAGCTTTAGGGCTCTGTTGTATAAAGGATATTGGTCATATACAATATTATATAAACCGTGGTGGTAATTGAGAGCAAACTGATAATTGTTGTGTTCTATTCCGAGTAATATCTTTCCCGTACCGACTATCAGTCCCTGCTATTAATCCCATAATATCCATACCGATGTATGAACCTAAACCAAATGTCAAGCGATAATCGTCTTTAATAGCCCATTTTATTCCGAAGTTAAACGCTAAGTTTGCATAGAATCGTCTTCGTTTTAAGGTTCTGTTATTAAGACTTCGCTTTGTTGCAAAGGGTTAATATGTATATTATAAAGCTGTAATAAAAGGCGTTTGCTATTTTTCCTTTTTCTTTCTATATATTGTCACTTTTCATTACCTTTGTATGCCTATTATAAGTCAATCATTAACTTGAAATAAAAATATGGTTTCTTTCTTTCAAACCCCTTCCGGGAACATTATTGCTGTTCAAACAAGCTCCACCCTCAACGATGATTTTATCCAACGCCTTACATGGGCATTCAGTGGTGCAACTATGCTTGATTCTGATGAAGTTTCAGGCTTTTTTGTTGGTCCCCGCCGCGAGATGATAACCCCATGGAGCACAAATGCTGTGGAAATTACCCAGAATATGGGAATAGAGGGAATCGTGCGTATCGAAGAATTTTTTCCTGTCGCAGGTACCGATGCAGAGCATGATTCTATGCTCCAACGTATATACAATGGACTTAATCAGCGTATTTTTACAATAGATAAGACGCCGGAACCTATTATAGAGATCGATGATATCGAAGCATATAACCAACAGGAAGGTTTAGCCTTAAGCGAAGATGAGGTTGAATATCTGAACAGTGTAAGTCAACGATTGGGGCGCAAGTTGACAGATAGCGAGGTTTTTGGATTCTCTCAGGTGAATTCAGAGCATTGCCGCCACAAAATATTTAATGGAACATTTATCATTGATGGTGAAGAAAAAGAAAGTTCTTTATTTAAACTGATAAAAAAGACATCTCAAACCAATCCGAACAAATTAGTTTCAGCATATAAAGATAATGTAGCCTTCAATATGGGGCCTCAAATAGAACAGTTTGCTCCTACAGAAGGTGACAAGCCAAGTTATTTTGAGGTAACACCGATCAAATCGGTTATCTCTCTGAAAGCTGAGACTCATAACTTCCCTACAACCGTAGAACCGTTCAATGGTGCGGCTACCGGCTCGGGAGGAGAAATACGTGACCGTCTGGGCGGAGGTAAAGCTTCCTTGCCTATTGCAGGAACAGCTGTTTACATGACTTCTTACCCAAGAACCAAAAAAGGAAAAGCATGGGAGGAAGCAATTGAAGAAAGACCTTGGCTATATCAGACCCCGGAGGAGATACTAATAAAAGCGTCTAACGGAGCTTCTGATTTCGGTAATAAATTTGGTCAACCGCTCATTTGTGGGTCATTACTTACATTCGAGCATGAAGAAAATAGAAAGAAATTTGCTTTCGATAAAGTAATTATGCTAGCCGGAGGAATAGGATACGCCAATAAGCGCGATGCGCTCAAAGGTGAACCTAAACCCGGAGAAAAGGTAGTAATACTGGGAGGTGATAATTACCGTATCGGTATGGGCGGTGGAGCTGTTTCGTCTGTTGATACAGGTCAGTACTCAAGCGGAATAGAACTGAACGCCGTACAGCGTGCAAATCCCGAAATGCAAAAGCGTGCAGCTAATGTTATTCGTGCTTTAGCAGAATCGAAAGATAATCCGATCGTTTCTATTCACGATCATGGAGCAGGGGGGCATTTAAATTGCTTATCGGAACTGATAGAAGCTACCGGAGGAAAGATAGATGTATCTAAATTACCTGTGGGAGACCCTACTTTATCTTCGAAAGAGATTGTAGGAAATGAAAGTCAGGAACGTATGGGCTTGCTTATCCCCGAAGAAGCTGTAGACAAAATAGAACGAATCGCTCAGCGTGAGCGTTCACCGATGTACGTAGTAGGTGAAACTACTAACGATATGAAGTTGGTGTTTGAACAGGCTGACGGAAAACGTCCGATAGACTTGAAGCTGGAAGACTTTTTTGGTAAAGCGCCTAAAACAATAATGCGCGACGATACGCTTGAAGAAGAATATACGAATCCGGAATATGATCTCTCAAGACTGGAAGACTATATAAAGAACGTGCTACAGTTAGAGGCTGTTGCTTGTAAAGACTGGTTGACAAACAAGGTTGACCGTTCGGTGACAGGTAAAGTTGCCCGCCAGCAAACGCAAGGAGAAATTCAGTTGCCACTGAGTGATCTTGGAGCTGTGGCTTTAGACTATAAAGGAAAAGCAGGGATTGCAACATCTATAGGACATGCGCCCCAGGCTGCGATGATAGACCCGGCGGCAGGTTCGGTGCTTGCTATTGCCGAATCGCTTACAAATATAATATTTGCACCTATCGAAGATGGGTTGAAGGGTATTTCTTTGAGTGCTAACTGGATGTGGCCTTGCAAAAATCCGGGAGAAGATGCACGCTTATACAAAGCTGTAGAAGCATGCTCTGAGTTTGCTTGCGAACTGGGAGTAAATATCCCTACAGGTAAGGACTCTCTTTCGATGACTCAGAAATACGGAGACGAAAAAGTATATTCACCGGGTACTGTGATCATTTCGGCAGCAGGTGAAGTAAAGAATATACGCAAGATTGTTTCGCCTGTATTGGCATACATAAAGGGAACATACCTCTATTATATAGATTTCTCTTTCGATACCTTCAAGCTTGGAGGTTCGGCTTTTGCTCAGACTATGAATAAGCTAGGAGAGGAAGTGCCAACCGTTCAGGATACTGAATACTTCAAAAATGCATTTAACGCTGTTCAGGAGTTAATAGACAGGGGATTGATACTTGCAGGACATGATATCTCAGCCGGAGGTCTTGTTACAGCAATGCTTGAAATGTGTTTTGCAAATCCTCAGGGAGGTCTTGAATCTCGCTTAGATAAGCTGCATCATGCAGATATAATAAAAGTATTGTTCTCCGAAAATCCGGGTATTCTTATTCAGGTAAAACATCATCATCTGGTAGAAAAAATCCTTGATGATTATGGTATTGGTTTTGCTATTATTGCCAGACCAATAGAGGAGAGAAAACTGGTAATTCAGAAAGATGCATTTGTTCAAGAATTTGATATAGACGAGCTGCGTGACGTATGGTTCGAATCTTCATACTTGCTCGATAAAAAGCAAAGCGGAGAGAAACTAGCCGCAGAGCGTTTCCAAAACTATAAAAATCAGCCATTACAGTTTAACTATAATCCATCTTTTACAGGCAAATTTGCTCAGTTTGGTATCGATCCGGACAGAGTAAATCCTACCGGACTAAAAGCGGCCATTATCAGAGAGAAAGGTACTAATGGAGAGCGTGAGATGGCATATTCCTTGTATCTTGCAGGGTTTGATGTGAAAGACGTACATATGACAGACTTAGCTTCTGGTAGAGAAACGCTTGAGGATATCAATCTGATTGTATTCTGCGGAGGCTTTTCTAATTCGGATGTACTTGGTTCGGCTAAAGGTTGGGCAGGAAGCTTCATGTACAACGAAAAAGCGAAAGAAACTCTTCGCAAGTATTACCAACGTGAAGATACATTGAGTCTTGGTGTGTGCAACGGTTGTCAGTTGATGATGGAGCTTGGGCTGGTATATCCAGACCATGATGTGAAACCTAAGATGGAACATAATGCTTCTCATAAGTTTGAATCTACTTATGTGAGCGTAGAAGTTCCACAAAACGAATCGGTAATGTTTGGTTCTCTATCGGGCAGTAAGCTTGGTATATGGGTAGCGCATGGTGAAGGACGTTTCTCGATGCCAAAGGCTGAATCGGAATACAATGTTATAGCTAAATATATTTACAGCGAATATCCGGGCAACCCTAATGGTTCTGATTATGATATTGCAGGTGTTGTTTCTAAGGATGGGCGTCACTTGGCTATTATGCCTCACCTTGAACGCTCTTTGTTCCCTTGGCAATGTGCATATCTGCCATTCGAACATCGTAGAGATGATTTTACTCCTTGGATAGAAGCATTTGTAAATGCAAGAGAGTGGGTGAAAACCGTAAAGAAGTAAACTTATAAAATAAATTGATAGAGGCTGTTACGGAAGTAGCAGCCTTTGTTTTTTGCAATCGTTTGCGAAGATAAAGAATTATTATTTATATCCTCTTAGATATGATGTGTATGTTAAATGATTAGTTTTACTTAAACTAATTCAGTATATGTCATGAAAAACAAATGCCTCTTTCTTTTTGCTTTTGTTCTTTTTTCTTCATTCTTGAAGAGCCAGACCTTATATAATTCAGAATATAATTATATCCAAGAAAAAGGAATGGATCCTTCGCAGTATCTTATCTCTAAGTTTCAGCGTTATGATCTGGTTTTGCTTGGCGAAGATCATGCTGTCAAAGACCATTTGGACTTTGTGAAAGATTTAATCCCCCGACTGTATGAAAACGGAGTGACGAATCTTTGTATGGAATTTGGAGCTTTTGAGATGCAAAGCAAATTAGACTCTTTAATGAATGCAGAGGAGTATAATGAGCAACTTGCCCGGGATATGATGTTTTACTATAATGTAGGGTGGGCATATAAAGAGTATACAGATATATATAGAAAGGTTTGGGAGTTTAATAAGACATTGCCTGCCGACAAGAAGAAGTTCAGGATCGTTAATCTCAGTTATCAGTATGATTGGACTAAATATAGTTTTCCCCGAACTCCTGAAAATATGAGTAAGGTGTTTTATCTGGGAACTCCGGATGATTTCAGAACTAAGATTATAGAAAAAGAAATAATTGCTAAGCAGGAAAAGGCTCTTGTCTATATGGGATCGGTACATGTTTTTACGAAGTATTATTTACCGATACTAAAAATGAATAACGATAATTTTTGCGATTATGACACCGGTTTTGTCGGAAATAGGCTTTATCGGAAATATCCCCAAAAAATATTTAATATAATGTTGCACTTTCCTTTCCAAGCTAAAGACAAATCAAAAGTTAATTGGGTATCTCCTGCAGATGGTGCGATTGAAGCCATTATGGCTATGAATAATGATAAGCCTGTCGGGTTTGATCTGAAGGATACGCCATTAGGCAAACTGCCCGATAATAGCTTTTTCAGTATGTGTTACAATGATTTTCGCATGGAAGATTTCTTTGATGGCTATATATTTATAAGTCCATTCAGAAACTTGCAAGGCTGTACTATAGATTCTTTATACTTTGAGAATAAAGATTGGGCAGAAATCAAAAAGCACATGCCCGATCCCGATTGGCGTACGGCAAAAGATGTCGACGAATATATTAAGCAAATAAGTGAATATGTAGATGTTAAGAAAAGATACTCGGATGTAATAGAGAAATAGCAGTATCGTGATTTTTAATGCCAAGAGAATAATATTAACTTTGTATTGAGAAATATAAGATTAATAATGGCAAATATAAAAGATTCCTTATTCGAACAGGCAATGAAGGTGCGCGACTATGAATGTGATGCACAAGGTATTGTCAATAATGCGAATTACCAACATTACTATGAAGTTGTGCGCCATGAATTTTTGGAAGAGCATAATCTTAATTTTTATGAGCTGCATCAGCAAGGTGTAGATGCAGTAGTAGTGAGTGTATATATACGCTACAAGCACTCTTTGCGTGGTAGCAACGACTTTGTTTGTACCGTTGATTCTATCGAAAGGGAAGGAATACGATATATTTTCAATCAGAAAATAGTTCGTTTAAGGGATAACAAGGTTTGTTCTACAGCTCGGTTTGAGATTGCCTGTATGGTGAATGGTAAAGTAGGAAAGCCTCAAATTTTTGATGAGATTTTGGGTAAATATATTGTACAGTAGATAACGCAATATTAGCTGATACGCTTATGGCACTCACGTTTGAAAACAAAATGAAAGTTCGCGACTATGAATGCGACTCACAAGGTGTGGTTAATAATGCTATTTATTTGCATTATTTTGAGGCTACACGTCACGAGTTGATGGAGAAGTGTGGACTGCGTTTGCGTGATCTTACCGAAGCGAATATACTACCTGTGGTGCGTAATGTAAATATTAGCTACAGGAATTCTTTGCGGGGATCGGAAGAATTTGTGTGTAGTGTTAAGATCATGCGCAAAGGTCTTCGGTATCTGTTTCATCAACAAATTATCCGTGTGGGCGACAACACTTTGTGTGCCGACGCTGTTATAGAGGTAGTTTGTTTGATTAGTGGTAAAGTGGCAAAGCCGGATATGTTTGACAAGGCTTTTGCTGATTATATAAATTGGGAATAAGAAAAAATGAATTCAAAAATAACATTATATGTTGCCCGTCACGGCAAAACGTTGATGAATACTCTTGATAGAGTTCAAGGGTGGTGTGATTCTCCTCTTACTGATGAGGGGATTGATGTAGCCCGTTATTTGGGACATGGTCTCAATAATGTGGTATTTAGAACCGCATATTGTAGTGATCTTCGCAGAACAAGACAAACCGTAGAGGTTATCCTGGAAGCCAAAGGGCAAAAAGATATACCTGTATATGAACTGTCCGGACTGCGTGAGGCGTGTTTTGGTGGTTTCGAAGCCGATTTCAATCATACGATGTGGAATAGTGCGGCTCTTTATCTGCATTACACATCTGTAGATGCAATGTATAAAGATATATTAGCAAAGAAAATCAATTACAGAGATGTGTTGAATGCCATAAAGAAAATTGATAGGCTGGGCATGGCGGAAAATTTTTCTCAGGTAGAACAACGTACTCAGGCTAGTTTGAAAGAGATTGCCGAAAAGGAGATGCGAAAAGGAGATGGTAATATCCTTGTTATATCGCACGGAATGAGTATATTGGCGATGCTTCTCAGCTTGGGAGGCGACAGATTATTTACCAAGCCATTGGATAATGCAGCAGTATGTAAAGTCACTTATCAGAATGGTGAATTTACAGTAGAGTCGATGGCTGATATGAGTTATGTAGAAAAAGGGAAACTGATGATAGGAGTAGAGGTGTAAAAACTTCTACTCATTCAATAACTTGTTAAGAAAGTCGTCGAATTCACGATCAAACTTTTCCATCAGGTCGTTGTCTAACTTGATTGTCGAATCTTCGTTTATCAGCAACAACTCTTCTATTACCTCAAGATTGTCGTCGGCATAATTTACAGAAAAAGGCTTGTATAGATCTAAAGATGAAAACATTTCTTCTTTATCCAAGTCTTCTGTAACTTCTCGTAGAATAGAAATAACCTTATCGTCGCTCAACTCTTCAACTTTATCTACCCAGTCGAAAATAACGATTTCAGCGACTTTGTTCTCTTCATCATCATAGAATGCAACTTCACCACTTTCTTTATCTACAGTAATAAATACATCGGTGAGTGAGCTGCCTTGATAATCTTTTGATAGGGTATCTATTGCCTCTACAAAAGTGCTTTTGATCAGTGATGACGGACTTTTATGAACTTCTTCCATTGGCTTTTTTTCAGCTACAAAGTTATTTTATACGAAAGTACGAAAAATATTCTATTATTCTATTTCTTTGGATTTCAAAATGTATTACAATAATTCATTTATCCACTTTCTCATTTTGTTCGGCTCCATCGAGTTACTCTTATGTTTCAGTGCTCCTGATTTATCATAAATGAGATAGGTAGGAACTCCTATTAATTGTAAATCATTTTTGAGATAATCCCATGTTTTTTCGTCCAGATAATAATGTTCACCTCCTATTTGCGAAACTTTTTCTTCCCAAGTCTTCCGTACAGAAGTATGATTTGTTATATATACAAATACAACATCTTTTCCTGTTAGTTCTTTTTTTACAGGCTCTATTTGTTTCATGTTTTTCAAACATGGACCACACCATGTTGCCCAAAAGTCAATGAAAACAACTTTGCCTTCATATTTTTGTAATATTGTGCTTATCAACAGTTCTTTTGAAACTTTGGGTGTTTCATTAATCTTAAAATCTTTCGAAGAGCTATCGGATTGAATGAGTTTTATTACTTTACTGTTCTCCGTAAATAACATCTCAGAGAAAGCTTCTTCTTTGTAATAAGATTTTATATCTTCTTTTTGCGATTCGCTCAGAGGTTTTAACTCATTCAATTGCTTTGTATATGCATTTAGAATTAACATCTTGTCAAAAAAAGAATGATCATCATCAATAATATATTTTACAATCGAGTCTGTTTTATCTTTCCACACATCAAGAGAGTACATATCGATAGGCGGTATTCCAATGTTGTTGATATTTAGTAAGTTCTGGATTAATATTTGATAAGAAGGTGAATATAGATAATATGGGTTGTTCAACTTTAAGTCTTTCAATATAGAATAATACGAAATATCAGGCTCGGTTGGCGTGTAATTACTCTCGCCTTCATGTAACTTATATTTATTCTTTATTGTTTGAGAGTAGTTTAAAATATAAAAATTAGAAAAAAGAGCTTTTAACTCACAGCCCATAATAAGCTTCAAGTTTTCAGATAAGTCATTTCTTTCTTCCAGCTTTTTTAGGATGTTAGATAATGCTTTCTTACTAATTTGTGCATATTCGTTAGGGGTAATATTGTAATCATTTACATCTACACCAAAATCTTTATTCATACATATTTCCAGTAGCTTGTCTCCCATGTTCATATAATTAAACGGAGGACTTAGGCTGTTTTCTATACTGACGTACTTTTCGCCATTATTATCAAAAGAAATATTAAGCTTTGTATTTTCATTTGGTAACAGATATATAAGCCCACTGTAAATAGGAGATTCTATAACGCAGAGGCTAACTGTAAATATGGGTATATTAAAACTAAATGCCCCTTCGTTGTCAATTGGTATTTCAGAGCCAATATTGTCGAAGCCTATTCTATTTATTCGGATATTAAGTGTTTCAGTTTTTTGTTCTTTTGGTATATTTCCGAGTATCTTTCCTGAAAGAGTTCCTACCCCGTATTTAAATTCAGGGATGGGGAGCTGTGCATGAATCATACAAGCGTATAAAACCAAAAAAGCAACTAAAACAATAAGCTTTTTCATTGTGCTAATATTGGCTACTTTGAACTATATATTAAAATCTAGAAAATGTTCACCTGTTTTTAGGGTATTGTGTATCCTGATTTCTGCATTTTGCTGTACTAATGAATATGGTACCACACTCTTTGTCAGCCATGCGTTACCTCCGATTGTAGAGTCGTGCCCTACAACGGTATTGCCTCCCAAAATTGTAGCTCCTGCATATATAACCACATTGTTTTCGATAGTCGGGTGTCTTTTTTCGTTCGCTAATCCTTTGGTTACAAATAAAGCTCCGAGAGTAACGCCTTGATATATTTTTACATTATCGCCGATGATAGTTGTTTCGCCGATAACGATCCCTGTGCCATGGTCTATATAAAAAGCTTTTCCTATCTCAGCTCCCGGGTTGATGTCTATCCCCACTTTCGAGTGTGCATATTCAGAAAATAGGCGAGGGATAATCGGCGTTTTCATCTTGTAGAACTCATGCGATATACGGTAAACTACCTGTGCAAAAAAACCGGGATAAGTTAAGATTACCTCTTCTATCGATTTTGCAGCCGGATCGTTTTTGTAATATACTTCCGCTTCGTCATATAGTTGATCCTGTAGTTCCGGCAGATGAGAAATGAATTTTCCGACTGTTTCTTCTGCTTGAGCCCTATCCAGCAAAGCCGAAATATTCTCCACCATAATGGAGTAAAAGTAATACAGCTTTTTCTCTCTCGATTTCTCCTGATCGCAAATTGGGAATAGTACACGGTGTATCAATGTGTTCAAAGCATCTTCCAGTTCTATTCTGTTAATTGGTAAATGTTTTGATTCTGCTCTTAATTTATTCGCTATTTCGTAAATATTAGTCATGATTTTCAGTGTTGTGGAAAACAAAAATAAGAATTAAAACAATATCTCTGGAAATTTGATAATGTTAAATTATTATATGTTATAAATCATGCTATTATAGATGAATTTTTTTAAAATAAATTGATATAAATAGCTTCTTTATTTATATTTTTGTATAGTAAAATAACCGACATAATCCTTTATATTATGAATATTAATGACATTTTATCATCTTTAGAGGCAAGACATCCAGGAGAATCCGAATTCTTGCAAGCAGTAAAAGAGGTGCTTGTATCCATCGAAGATGTTTATAACCAACACCCCGAATTTGAAAAGAACCGGATTATAGAACGTCTGGTAGAGCCAGACCGCATATTCACATTTAAGGTGCCTTGGGTAGACGACCGTGGCGATATTCAGGTGAATATTGGCTATCGGGTACAATTCAATAATGCAATTGGCCCTTATAAAGGAGGTTTAAGATTTCACGCTTCGGTAAATCTTTCTTCACTCAAATTCTTAGGGTTTGAGCAGACGTTTAAGAATGCACTTACTACTTTGCCGATGGGTGGAGGTAAGGGAGGATCAGACTTTAGTCCGAGAGGAAAGTCAAATGCCGAAATTATGCGTTTCTGTCAGGCTTTTATCCTTGAGCTTTGGCGCAATATTGGCCCTGATACAGATGTTCCTGCCGGAGATATAGGTGTGGGTACTCGCGAGATAGGCTATATGTATGGTATGTACAAAAAGCTGGCACGTGAAAATACCGGTACTTTTACCGGAAAAGGATTAGAATACGGAGGTTCATTGGTACGTCCTGAGGCAACAGGATTTGGCGCTCTTTATTTTGTGAATGAAATGCTTAAAGCAAAAAATATAGATATTAAAGGTAAGACTGTTGCTGTTTCGGGTTTTGGCAATGTGGCGTGGGGGGCAACACTCAAAGCTACTGAGCTGGGTGCAAAAGTGGTGACTATCTCCGGGCCTGACGGTTATATATATGATGCAGACGGAGTGAGTGGTGAAAAGATAGAATATATGCTTGAGTTGCGCGACTCGGGTAATGACATTGTAGCACCTTATGCGGAAAAATTTCCGAATGCAGTATTCCATGTAGGCAAAAAACCTTGGAGTGAAAAAGTGGACATTGCTTTACCTTGCGCTATACAAAATGAGCTGAATCTTCAGGATGCTCAGGCTTTGATAGCTAATGGGGTAACATGTGTAGCCGAAGTGTCTAATATGGGCTGTACGGCAGAAGCTGTAGACTTTTTCATCGAGCAGCATACGCTCTTTGCTCCGGGTAAGGCTGTGAATGCAGGCGGCGTTGCTACATCGGGTTTAGAAATGAGTCAGAATGCAATGCATATACAATGGGGTGCCGAGGAGGTTGACCAACGTTTGCATGGTATTATGAAAAATATACATGGACAATGTCTCAAATTTGGAAAAGACAACGGTGAATATATTAATTATGTGAAAGGAGCCAACGTTGCCGGATTTATGAAAGTAGCCCGGGCAATGATAGCACAAGGAGTTGTATAATAACTGATTTTGTAAATCAATCGTTTGAAAAGCCTTTTAAATTCATGTAATTTAAGAGGCTTTTTAATTTGTAGTTGGAAACTGTATTATCCTGAAAGGTTTTTGATATCGTTCGGAATTAAACTGCCGATATTTATCTGTCTCACTTCTTACTGTAAGCCCGAACTACATAAAAAATATATTCTTAATTACTTCCTTAATTATTGAATTTTTACTTACTTTGCGGTTCAAAGTGAGGCGTTTATACTAAATTTCGTATATGGTAAAGAAACTGTTGAAATGGGCTAAAAGAATTGTAATATTTCTTTTTCTGTTCAGTATATTTCAAGTCGTTTTATTCAAATTTGTTCCTGTATACTATACTCCGTTGATGGTATGGAACAATATGGGGCAATTATTCTCAGGAGAAGCTGTCGTTTGCCATCACAAATGGGTTTCGATAGATAAGATTTCAGGTTACCTGCCACTTGCCGTAGTAGCTTCCGAAGATAACTTATTCCTCGACCATTCAGGATTCGATTTCGATCAGATAGAAAAGGCTCTGAATGAGGCTGAAAAAGGAAAACGACAGAGGGGTGCAAGTACAATCAGCCAGCAAACAGCGAAGAATGTTTTCCTTTGGTCGGGTCATTCATATATTCGCAAAGGACTGGAAGTATATTACACATTACTTATAGAACATATCTGGGGAAAAGAACGTATTATGGAGGTCTATCTCAATTCTATCGAGATGGGTAAAAATATATATGGTGCTGAGGCTGTCGCTCAGGTGAATTTCAAGAAATCGGCAAAAGCTCTTACCGCAGGAGAATCTGCGCTGATAGCGGCAACGCTTCCTAACCCTATCCGATTTAATTCGGCAAAACCATCTGCTTATATACAAAGGCGTCAGGCTAAAATATTAGATTTGATGTGGAAAGTAAAGCCTGTAGAATTTGACAAAGAGGAGAAGAAAGAAGTAAAAAAAAGCGTCAAGAAAAATAAGAAGTAAAGAACCCTGCCCTATGAAAGTAAACGAAGCTATACAGATACAAGAGAAGAAATTGATCCTAAAAATTAGGGTATTAGTTCTCTTCTATATATTTGCTTTGTTCTTTTGGGGGATAACAGCATTTCCGATAGAGACGGAACTGAAAATTATATGCGGTCTACTTGGTATATCTTTGGATGTCTCTCCTGATGTGTATACCGGATTTACAGGATGGATTGCTACAGTAACGAATGGCGTGATTGACACAAATCATAATTACCCGTTTCTTTCTTATGGTACAGACTGGCTGGCATTCTCTCACCTTGTTATAGCTGTGGCCTTTATTGGTCTTTACGTCAGACCTGTACGAAATATTTGGATTGTATATTTTGCAATGATAGCTTGTGCAGGAGTTATTCCCTTAGCTTTAATTTGCGGCGCAATACGAGGGCTTCCTCTTTGGTGGAGATTAATCGACTGCTCTTTTTGTGTGTTCGGATTAATACCGCTATACTTCTTGCATGTATATATAAAGAGGCTCGAGAAGCTCATCGACTATACGCCTACAAAATATTGATGAGAAATTAATTGTATATCAACAGCAATGAGCTGATTAATATAAAAAAAGAGAAAGATTCAATCTTTCTCTTTTCTTGTTCTTTAAGCTCAATCTCTTATTTCTTTACAGAGAATTTATAGATTGTTTCACTTGTATATTTCTCACCCGGGCGTAGAGTTGCCGAAGGCCAGTCTTTTTTGTTCGGTGTATCAGGATATTTTTGAGTTTCTAGACAAACAGCAGCACGGTATTGATTTGCTTTGCCTTTTTTACCTTTGTCTTTACCATCCATAAAGTTGCCCGCATAGAATTGCAGCCCCGGTTCGGTAGTATATGTTTCCAATACTATTCCTGTTTTAGGTGATTCTAGTGTGGCTGCTACTTTATTGATGTCTCCACCTGTATTTAATACCCAGTTGTGGTCATACCCTTTTCCGTTTTTCAACTGTACAAAGTCATAATTGTCTATTCTTGCTCCAATAGTAGTAGGTGTGCGGAAATCCATATCTGTTCCTTCTACAGGAAGTATCTCGCCTGTAGTCATAAATGTAGAGTCTACCGGAGTATATTTGTCAGCATCCAGCATGAGTAACCAATCCGTATTTTTTGAATCCGGATCTCCATCCATATTGAAATATGTATGGTTTGTCAGATTTACCACTGTTGGTTTATCTGTTTCAGCTTCGTACTTGATGTCAATAGCGTTGTCATCTTTCAATGTATAAGTGATTTTGGTCTTTAAGTTTCCCGGAAAACCTTCTTCTCCATCTTTCGAAAGATAAGTCAGTTCGATTGTTTTATCATCTATTTGATTGGCATCGAATACTACAGTATGAAAACCTTTGTCGCCGCCATGTAACGTGTGACCAAAGTTGTTTTTAGGCAGGTCGTACTTTACACCGTCAAGCTCGAATGTTCCGTTTCCGATTCTGTTTCCGTAGCGACCTATTGCCGCTCCGTAATTATTTCCGGGTACATTAATATAATCTTGTATAGAGTCGAAGCCGATTACAACATCTTTCTTATTGCCATCCTTGTCCGGCACAAGCACAGAAACAATGCGTCCTCCGTAATTGGTGACACATACTTCCATTCCGTTTGTGTTTTTCAAGACAAACAGGCCTACTTTTTTCCCATTTACTTCTGTTTCAAAATTCTTTTTGTCGAGTCCCGACTCAGTCAATTTGCTTACGGGAGCTTTTTCTGTACAACTAACAGCCAACAGTAATACTGTTAATACAGCTAAACACGTTTTCTTCATAACTTAGATTTAATTATTATTTAAGAGGATTTGCTTTTACTCCTTCGTTGGTGATAACAACAGGTTTTATATATCCGTTTTCGTCAAACTGCATTTCATCGATACAGGTAACTCTGTGGTTTCCGTCTGTCTCCGTAAGAGGGCGACGATGATATACGATATACCATTTGTCCGATTTCGGTTCATGTATCACAGAGTGGTGTCCTGCTCCTGTAGCCACTTTCGGATCTTGCTGTAGAATCTTGCCTATGCGTTTGAATGGGCCGAACGGACTGTCTGCGATGGCGTAAGCCACGCTATAGTCAGGGCCTGTCCATCCGCCTTCCGACCACATAAAGTAGTATTTATTGTTATGTATAAACATAAATGGGCCTTCTACATAGTTTTCGGGTGTTACTTCTTTATAGATTGTTCCATCTTCGAATGGAACTAAGCCTGTGAAGTCATCATTCAATTTGGCTACATTACAATGTTTCCAGCCACCATAATAGATATAGTAGCTACCATCTTTATCCTTAAACACAAACTGATCGATAGGTTGTGCTCCATTATAGAACTTGTCGATCAGAGGTTTGCCAAGGTAGTCCTTGAATGGCCCTTCCGGTTTGTCGGCAACGGCTACACCAATGCCGCCGTACTCGTTATCACTTTGTATATCATTCCCTCCAAAGAAAAGAAAATACTTGTTGTCTTTTTTGAGAATTGCCGGAGCCCACATGGCTCGTTTAACCCATTTAACAGATGCAGTGTCGATTATCCGTTCGTGTTTAGTCCAGTTTACGAGGTCTGGCGATGAAAAGGCATCCATAAAGACTTGCTCGTCATATGGTGCAGAATAAGTCGGGTATACCCAATATTTGTCATCAAAGATTATGCCTTCAGGGTCGGCATACCATCCTTCGACAATTGGGTTTCCTGCAGTGACTTTTTGTTCAGGGTTGGCTTGCTTGGGCGTACAAGCCTGCATGATAGAGAGACATGCAAAAATAAGTAAATAATTGTTTTTCATTTAATAATACATTTTTTATTACCGAACCATAAAAATAGGACTTTTTTGATTAGATAGATTCAGTTTTTATAATATTTTGATTTTTGTAGCTAAAAAGTTATCTTTGTTGAGATCAAGATAAGCAAAATTTATCGCACGAAAAATCACGGTGTCCAACCTCTAAAATCCAGACGAAATCATGGCTTCTTTATATACTTTTGATGAGATATTGAGTATAGTAAATACAGAGATAAAAAAGATAGAATACGGTTCTGCTCCTAAGTCTCTTTTCGAGCCAATATCTTATATCCTTTCTTTAGGAGGGAAGCGTGTTCGTCCGGCATTAGCCCTGATGTCTTATAACCTGTATAAGGAAGATGTGGAACGTGTAATCCCAATTGCTCTGGGTATAGAGATATTTCACAATTTTACATTGCTTCACGATGATTTGATGGATAGAGCTGATATGCGCAGAGGAAATCCAACGGTGCACATCAAATGGAATGACAATACTGCTGTATTATCAGGCGATGCCATGTTGATAGAGGCATATAAAGAGATAGCAAAGATAGACTCCCAATATTTAAAGCCTGTTTTAGATTTATTTTCTACTACTGCAACCGAAATATGTTGCGGACAGCAATACGATATGGAATTTGAACAACGTATGGATGTAACTATCGCTGAATATTTGGAGATGATACGTTTGAAGACTGCCGTGCTCTTGGCTTGCTCACTAAAGGAAGGTGCTATCGTTGCCGGAGCCTCGGCTAAGGATGCTGAAAATTTATATAATTATGGCATTCATGTAGGACTCGGGTTTCAGCTTATGGACGACCTGCTTGATGTTTACGGAGATAGCTCCAACTTTGGAAAGAAGATAGGAGGAGATATCCTTTGCAATAAGAAAACCTTCTTGTTTATCAATGCTCTATTGAGCGAAGAAGTGAAAGATGATCTGATTAGCTGGGTTAATAAAGAGAATTATGATGCTGCGGAGAAAATAAAAGCTGTGACAGCCATATATAATAAACTGAATTTGAAACAGAAGTCAGAAGATCTAATAAATGATTACTATAAACAGGCGGTGACATGTCTGGACAAAGTAAGTATAGATGCCTCACGGAAAAAAGAGCTTTATAAATTAGCAGAAAGCCTTATGACAAGAATTTCATAACACAAAATATTACAACTATGCCTTACAGACGCTTACCCAATACTGATAATGCTCGGATAAGGGCTTTGAAAACGGCAATAGAAAAGAGCAATACATTTTTTAGTCAGAATGTAATTACTCTGGATATTTACAAACTACAACATTTACTACGCAACTTTGAAACAGCTCAGGTGAGATATCGTGATAGCCTCGAAGTACAGGCTACCGCTAATCGCAAATTTCAACGATTAGTAAAAAATGCAAGATTGTATATATCACATTTTATACAAGTTTTCAACTTCAGTGTTATCCGCAATGAGATAAAAAAAGAAGTGAAACAACTATACGGGATTGATCCGAGCGATTTTACTGTGCCCGATCTTATCAGCAACGATTCGCTACTCTTTTGGGGTGAAAATATAATAAAAGGTGAGCAGACACGTATCTCACAAGGAGGAACGCCGATCTACAATCCTACAATTGCCCGGGTGAACGTAGCATTTTCGTTATTTAAAGATGCATATTTTGCACAAAAAACATATCAAAATACAACCTCCCGCCAGCTGGAAAGCTTAAGTCAGCAACGCGAAGATATAGACGCTACTTTGACTTTGGTGTGGAACCAGATAGAGAAAGCCTTTGCCGGTTTGCCGCCAAAAGAACGCTTGGAGAGGTGTAAGGAGTACGGAGTTGTATATTATTTGAGAAAAGAAGAAAAAGAAAAATTTGAGAACCAGAAAGATCGAAATGAGAATTATTGATACGCACTCACATATTTATTCTGAAGAATTTGACAACGATATAGATGATGTTATTAAACGGGCAAAGCAAGCCGGAGTAGAGAAAATATTGCTACCTAACATCGATGCTTCTTCTATAGATCGCTTACACAGTATCTCTGATCGATATGCAGGCTACTGTATACCAATGATGGGGTTGCATCCTACCAGTGTAGGTGAAAACTGGAAAGAGGAGTTAGATATTATGCGAAAAGAGCTTTCTAAACGCACATATATTGCAATAGGAGAAATCGGGATTGATCTTTATTGGGATAAAACCTTTGAGGAGCAACAGAGGCTGGTTTTTGAAGAACAGCTGCGTTGGAGTATCGAATATGATTTGCCTGTAGCGATACATTCAAGGGATGCAATAGCCGAATGTATATCCTGCATTAAGAATGTCGGCGAACAGCACTTAAGAGGAGTATTTCATAGTTTTGGAGGAACGGTAGAAGAGCTTGACGGGATTCTTTCGTTGAGGAATTTTATGTTAGGTATCAACGGTGTTGTCACATTTAAGAACTCTACATTGCCAACCGTTCTTAAAGAAACGGACTTGTCAACTATAATCATTGAAACAGATTCACCTTATTTGGCTCCCGTTCCTTACAGAGGAAAAAGGAATGAGTCTTCTTATACATTGAATGTTGTAACTAAGCTAGCCGAAATATATGGCTTGCCAGCCGAAGAGGTTGGACAAATAACAACAGAAAATGCTGAGAAGCTTTTTGCTCTTAAATAATTACCTCTTGATATAAGTCAACCTTTTGGTGTAAAGTAAAACAGCCCTACCGAGAAATTAATCTTTGTAGGGCTGTAAATTTAATATCGTTGTTATTACATTTCCAAATCTATATCAAACAATTCGTGCCAAGGCAAACCTTGTTTGTTTAGTTGCTCCATAAACGGATCGGGATTAAATTCTTCAACATTGAATACACCTGGTTTGCGCCACAGACCTTTCATAAACATGATACCACCTATGGTAGCCGGAACTCCTGTGGTATAGCTTACGCCCTGTGTGCCTGTTTCCTTGTAAGCATCTTCGTGCGAACAGTTGTTGTACACATAGTAGGTACGTTCTTTTCCATCTTTGATTCCTTTTATGCGGCATCCGATAGAAGTTTGTCCTTTATAGTTTTCTCCAAGTTCGCCCGGATCAGGCAGTACGGCTTTCAGGAATTGGATTGGGACAATCTCAACACCATTGTAAATAATAGGGTCGATACGTGACATACCGATATTTTGAATTACACGAAGGTGAGTAAGATACTCTTGTCCGAATGTCATCCAAAAGCGAGCTCTTTTGAGGGTAGGGTAATTCTTTACCAGAGATTCCAGTTCCTCATGATAGATAACATACGATTCTTTTGGCCCAATTTCAGGATAATTCAATGGCTTGTGTATTTCGTGTGGCTCAGTTTCTACCCATTCTCCGTTTTCCCAGTATTTGCCTTTTTGGGTTACTTCGCGAATATTGATTTCCGGGTTGAAGTTTGTCGCAAAAGCTTTTCCATGATCTCCGGCATTACAGTCTACAATGTCAAGATAATGTATTTCATCGAAATGATGTTTAGCTGCATAAGCAGTAAATACACTTGTTACACCGGGATCAAAACCACAACCTAATATTGCTGTAAGTCCGGCTTCTTTAAATTTATCCTGATATGCCCATTGCCATTTATATTCGAATTTAGCTTCCTCCTTCGGCTCGTAATTAGCAGTATCAAGATAGTTTACCCCACACGCCAGACATGCGTCCATAATGGTAAGATCCTGATAAGGTAATGCCACATTGATCACAAGTTCAGGCTTAAAGGAATTGAATAGTCTTTTCAGATCTTCCACGTTGTCAGCATCTACCTGTGCTGTTTGTATCTTGTTGCCGCCTATGGCCGCAGCAATAGCATCACATTTCGATTTTGTACGGCTGGCAAGCATTATTTCGGTAAACACATCCTTGTTTTGTGCGACCTTATGTGCAACTACGGTTCCGACTCCTCCGGCTCCGATAATTAATACTTTTCCCATGTCTCTATTTTTATTTATTGATAATTATTTTGTACAACCTGTAATTTGTCTATTTCAAAGGTCAAAGATATTCTAAAAATAATCATTAGGATATTTCTTTTCTTGAAAACGATCATATTCTTCTTTATAAATGTCAATATTTCTGTTAAGAATATCTATAAACTCTTTCTTTGTTCTAAAACCATACTGAATATCATGGTCTCTTGGCTCTATTGTCTCAATGCCCTGCATCTATCGCTGGCATTTGTTCAAGACTTTATTATTTATGGTTAAATTAGGTTTAAAAAAAATAAGTTTACTTATAAAATCTGCCAACAAAAATACTATTAAATATTAATATTGCTTATATTTGTCTTCGGCAATTGATAGAGGGGTCTGGTACCATATTGATTTCGCATAGATACCTCAAGCTTTTATTAATTCACACAAAATCCCTGTAGATAAGGAGGTTTTTGAAATATTTATAGGATTATAGGATTATAGTTCTTCTTACCTTATTTAGTTAATAAGGCTTTATTTGTTGAAGCAAAAGAAATTAGAAATAAACAATAATAAATACAAAAGCTTATGTCACAATTAGTCGGGCACATATCCCAGGTTATCGGGCCGGTGGTGGATGTATTTTTTGATACAGCCAATCCATCCCTAAACCTGCCGCAGATCAATGATGCCCTTGAAGTTAAAAGACCTGATGGTCGCTCTTTGATTCTCGAAGTAAAGCAACACATAGGCGAAGACACAGTGCGTGCCGTAGCTATGGACAGTACAGACGGATTAAGCCGTGGGCTTGAAGCGATTCCTCTGGGATCACCCATTCGAATGCCTATCGGTGACCATGTAAAAGGACGTCTGATGAACGTTGTAGGTAACTCTATTGACGGTATGAAGCCTTTGAGCAATCAAGGTGGTGCGCCTATCCATAGAGAACCGCCTAAGTTTGAAGAACTGCAAACAACGCGCGAGGTGTTATTCACCGGAATCAAAGTAGTGGACTTATTAGCTCCATACGCAAAAGGAGGTAAGGTGGGTCTATTTGGCGGAGCCGGTGTGGGTAAGACTGTATTGATTATGGAACTTATCAACAATATTGCAAAAAAACATAATGGATATTCTGTATTTGCCGGAGTAGGAGAGCGTACCCGTGAAGGTAACGACCTGCTGAGGGAAATGATAGAATCAAACGTTATCCGCTATGGAGAAGAGTTCAAGAAAAGCATGGAAGAAGGTAACTGGGATTTGTCGAAAGTTGACTACGATGAACTTCAGAAGTCACAGATCTCGCTTGTTTTCGGTCAGATGAACGAACCGCCGGGAGCCCGTGCCGATGTAGCCCTTTCGGGGTTGACTATAGCCGAGTCTTTCCGTGACTCGAAAGCTGAAGGTCCTAAAGATATCTTATTCTTTATCGATAATATATTCCGTTTTACTCAGGCAGGATCTGAGGTGTCGGCCTTGTTGGGACGTATGCCGTCTGCCGTAGGGTATCAACCTACATTGGCAACAGAGATGGGTGCCATGCAGGAACGTATTACTTCTACACAAAACGGATCCATCACTTCGGTGCAAGCCGTGTATGTGCCTGCCGACGACTTAACAGACCCGGCTCCGGCAACAACATTCTCTCACTTGGATGCCACAACGGTGCTCGATCGTAAGATTACCGAAATGGGTATTTATCCGGCGGTAGACCCTTTAGGTTCCAGTTCTCGAAGCTTAGACCCTAACGTTGTAGGTCAGGAACATTACGATACAGCTCAACGCGTAAAGCAAATATTGCAGCGTAATAAAGAGCTTCAGGATATTATTGCAATTCTCGGGATGGAAGAGCTTTCGGATACCGACAAGCAGACTGTAAACCGTGCGAGACGTATTCAACGATTTTTGTCTCAACCGTTTAATGTTGCAGAACAATTTACAGGTGTTCCGGGGGTAATTGTTGATATTCAGGATACAATCAAGGGCTTCCAAAGAATTCTGGACGGTGAAGTTGATCACCTTCCTGAACAAGCTTTCTTGAACGTGGGTACAATAGAAGATGCAATGGCTAAAGGCGAGAAGATTCTTGCGCAAGTTGCAGGATAAAGAATTTACATATGAAAAAATCAGAACTTCAACTAAATATTATTTCACCTGAGGCTAAGCTATTCTCCGGAATGGTTGCTTCGGTTGTAATTCCGGGGATTCAAGGCAGCTTCGGGGTTTATCCCGACCATGCTCCTTTGATCTCGGCCTTGCAAAAGGGGGTTATTACCTATACCGAAAACGGTGTGGAAAAATCTCTCGAAGTAGGCGGTGGCATGGTGGAAGTGAATAATGGGGTTGTGACAATCTGTGTATCTTAAAGGGATGGATGTAAAAGTAAAATTAATTCTTTCTATTGCCTTGTTTGGGATTGTTACAGGAGCTCTTATACAGGCTTTGCTCAACTATCAGTTTCCTGAGTTTTATCCCAAATGGTACGAAGGTATTCTGGCTTTCTTTATAATACTGGAATCATTGGTTGTCTTGTATGCAGACTCATCGAGCCGGAAAGCTACACAAAGGCAGATGCTGAATGTATACATGCTGACTAAAGTAGTTAAAGTGTTCGCTTCGCTTATCTTCATCGCAACCTATGCCGTGGTAATAAAAGAAAATATTAAAAGCTTCGTCCTTATTTTTATGATTTTCTATCTTCTTTTTCTGGCCTTCGAGGCATGTTTGTTTCTAAGGATAGAAAAACGGTTAAAGAAAAAACAACAATAGTATGAAACACTATTTAAAATACATTTTAACTTCAGTTCTTTTACTTACTGTAATGGGCTTTCAACCTCTGGCAGCAGAAAACGCACATGAGGCTCAGCCCGAAAAAGAATTGAATGTTAAAGAACTTATTCTCGATCACCTTGCTGATGCATACGAGTGGCATCTAACTTCATTTGGCGATACACATATTTCCATACCGTTGCCAATCATCGTGAAAGGAGAGACTTCAGGCTGGCATGTTTTTATGTCATCTAAGTTCCATCATGGGCATGAGGCATACGAAGGTTTTTATATTGCACAAGAAGGTAAATACAGAGGTAAGATTGTAGAAAAAAATGCTTCGGGTGAAGAAATACGTCCTTGGGATATTTCGTTGACCAAGAATGCAACCAGTTTGATAATCAGTTCTACACTTCTTATAATCATAGTCCTTAGCGTATCCAAATGGTACAGAAGACAAGCCAAGACGGGAGAGAAGAAAGCTCCGAAAGGTTTTGTAGGATTTATGGAGATGTTTATAATGAGTGTGCAGGACGATATCATTAAGCCGTGTGTAGGAAAAAATTACAGGAAGTTTTCTCCCTATCTGCTTACTGTTTTCTTCTTCATCTTGTTCAACAACCTATTGGGATTGATACCCCTCTTTCCGGGAGGTGCAAACGTGACAGGTAACATTGCAGTCACTTTGGTGCTTGCCGTATTTACATTCTTCACAGTAAACCTTTTCGGATCGAAAGAATACTGGAAAGAAGTATTTTGGCCCGATGTGCCTACCTGGCTCAAGGTGCCGATACCTATCATGCCTGCAATAGAACTGGTGGGGGTATTTACCAAGCCTTTTGCATTAATGATCCGTCTCTTTGCTAATATCCTTGCAGGACACTCGATTGTACTCGGTCTTACCTGCTTGATATTTGTTACGGCAAATCTAGGAGCGGTGATCAATAGTTCGATGACTGTTGTCTCTGTATTGCTGACTATATTTATCAGTCTGGTAGAAATATTAGTCGCATATATTCAGGCTTATGTATTTACTATGCTGTCGGCCGTATTTATCGGGTTGGCACAGATAGAGCCACATCATCATGCAGAAAAACATTAATATTAAAAGTAAATTAACAATTAAATAATTTTAAACTAAAGAATTATGTTACTATCAACTTTATTACAAGCAGCAGAAGCTGCAACAAGCTTAACAGGTTTTGGTGCTGCACTGGGTGCAGGATTAGCTGTAATCGGAGCAGGTATCGGTATTGGTAAAATCGGTAGTTCTGCTATGGAAGGGATAGCCCGTCAGCCGGATGCAGCAGGAGATATTCGTACATCTATGATTATCGCCGCAGCTCTAGTAGAAGGGGTAGCTTTGTTTGCTGTTGTAGTTTGCGGATTTATTCTATAAATTAGTAAATAGATATGAATTTACTATTACCTGAATCCGGCCTTCTTTTTTGGATGCTCCTATCTTTTATAGTAGTTTTCTTTGTTCTGGCCAAATTTGGTTTCCCTGTGATAACCAAAATGGTGGAAGAGCGCAAAAACTATATACAAGATTCGTTGGATGCAGCCCAGAAAGCCAATGAGCAATTGGCTTCGATAAAAGAAAAAAGTGATGAGATACTTTCATCAGCTAAGGCAGAACAGGTGAAGATCTTGAAAGAGGCGGCTGATACACGCGATCGTATTATAAACGAAGCACGTGAACAAGCCAAGATAGCCGGGGCAAAGGAAATGGAAGAAATAAGAAAGCAGATCCAAATGGAAAAAGATCAGGCTATACGCGACATTCGTCGTCAGGTAGCTGAACTATCTGTGGATGTTGCCGAAAAAGTTCTTCGAGATACTTTGAAAGACCCTAAAGAACAAATGTCAATGATTGATCGCCTAGTGGATGAAGCTATGGTATCTAAATCTTAATCAACTGTTATGAATGAAGGGATGATTTCTAAGCGATATGCTAAAGCTCTGTTGTTATATGCAGTGGATCAGAAAGCGGAGGATGTATTGTTTGCCGAAATGAAAAAGGTAGCATCGTCATTTGTCCGCGAACCCCGTTTGCGTATGGCAATGGATAATCCTACGTTGAATGCCGAAGATAAGCTTGCGCTGGTAAAGGCTGCTGTGGGCGCAAAACCGAGTAACGAGTATATTCGTTTTGCCGAGTTGGTAGTGAAAAAAAGACGTGAAATGTATCTTCGAAATATTGCGCTCAGTTACATCGATTTGTATTGTGAAGCCAAGCACATCAATACCGGGAAGCTTGTTACTGCTACCCCTGTGGATGATGCTACAAAACAGAAGATGAAAAGCTTACTACAGAAGATTAAACCGGGGACGCTTGATTTTGAAACAAGTGTAGATCCGGATATCGAAGGGGGCTTTATTCTGTATATCGACACATACAGGTTAGATGCCAGCGTAAAAAGTCAGTTGAAGCGTATCAAGCAAAAGTTTGTCGCCGAAAACAGTAAGATTGGATAATAGATACTCTACCTATTTGAAAAGAGCTATCCACGTATAGCTTTATAGTAACTTATAATTTGAATAAAATATGTCTGAAAATATAAAAGCAAGCGAAGTCTCCGATGTGCTGAAAATGCAGCTAGAGAATATCAGTAGCCGCGTACAGTTCGAGGAGGTGGGTACAGTTCTCTATGTAGGAGACGGTGTTGTTCGCATATACGGACTTAAAAATGCAGAGGCAAACGAACTTCTTGAGTTCGACAATGGTATTATGGCTGTTGTGATGAACTTGGAAGAAGACAATGTCGGTGCTGTATTGTTAGGCCCGTCAGACCAGATCAAGGAAGGATTTACCGTAAAACGTACAGGCCGTATTGCATCCATCAATGTGGGTGAGGGCATGTTAGGGCGTGTAATCAATCCTCTGGGCGAGCCTTTGGACGGAAAAGGCCCGATTGCCGGCGAACTGCTGGAAATGCCACTGGAACGTAAAGCTCCGGGGGTAATATACCGTCAGCCTGTAACCCAGCCTCTACAGACCGGATTGAAATCTGTAGATGCTATGATCCCCATCGGACGGGGGCAACGTGAGCTTATCATCGGTGACCGCCAGACAGGTAAAACTGCAATTGCGATAGACACCATTATCAATCAAAGAAGCAATTATGATGCCGGAGACCCTGTATACTGTATTTATGTAGCCATCGGTCAGAAAGCCTCTACAGTTGCCAATATAGTAGAAACACTAAAAGAAAAAGGTGCGCTTGACTATACGGTTGTAGTTTCGGCTACAGCAGCCGAACCGGCAGCAGTTCAGTACTTTGCTGCGTTTGCAGGTGCAGCTATCGGAGAATATTTCCGCGACACAGGACGTCATGCCCTTGTGGTATATGATGACTTGTCGAAACAGGCGGTTGCATATCGTGAAGTATCCTTGATTCTTCGTCGTCCACCGGGACGTGAAGCCTATCCGGGTGATATCTTCTACTTGCACTCTCGTTTGTTGGAGCGTGCGGCTAAAATTATTAACCAGCAGGAAGTTGCCGAACAGATGAACGACCTACCGGCAAGCCTTAAAGGAAAGGTAAAAGCGGGAGGTTCTCTTACTGCCCTTCCTATTATCGAAACTCAGGCCGGTGACGTATCTGCTTATATTCCTACCAACGTTATTTCTATTACCGACGGACAAATATTCCTCGATATAGACCTCTTCAATGCGGGTATGCGTCCTGCCATCGATGTGGGTATATCTGTATCTCGTGTGGGAGGTTCGGCTCAGGTGAAAGCGATGAAAAAAGTTGCCGGAACATTGAAGATTGACCAGGCTCAGTATCGTGAATTGGAAGCATTTACCCAGTTTGGTGGCGATATGGACCCCGTTACGGCAATGACTATCGATAAAGGTAAGAAGAATACTGTATTGCTGGTTCAGCCTCAGTATGCGCCGGTGCCTGTTGAAAAACAGATCGCCATATTGTATTGCGGAACAAATGGCTTGCTTCGTCAAGTGCCGGAAGATAAAATACATGAGTTCGAAACCGAATTTCTGAGAACATTGGAAATGCAATATCAAGCTGATGTGCTGGATGTCCTGAAAAAAGGAGTCATCAACGAAGATGTGGAAACTAAAATCAGGAAAGTAGCCGCGGATATTGCTTCTCAGTACAAAAAATAATGAATTATGGCATCTCTTAAGGAAATAAAAAATAGAATTGGCTCTGTAAAAAGTACCAAGAAGATTACTTCTGCAATGAAGATGATAGCTTCATCTAAGTTGCACAAGGCGCAAAATGCAATCAGCAACTTCTTGCCTTATCAGCAGAAGTTGGATGTCATTCTGACTAATCTTCTGTCTTCTGATACAAGCTATGAGTCTCCTTTTATCCAAAAAAGAGAAACAAAGAGAGTCGCTATAGTTGGTTTTGCGTCCAATTCTTCGCTTTGTGGTGCATACAACTCGAATGTAATAAAAGAGTTTAGTACTGTTTACGCTAAAAAGAAAGAAGAGATAGGAGCAGGGAATATCTTGGTATATCCTATCGGTAAAAAATTGGCCGACGCCCTAAAGAAACAAGGAATAGCGGCGCAGGGCGATTACAGGGATATGGCTGATAAGCCTACCTTCTTAGCCGTACAGGATCTTGCCAAAGAACTGATAAAGAAATATATTGATGGAGAAATAGATGAGGTGATCTTAATTTATCATCATTTCATATCTACCGGATCGCAGAAACTAAAGAAGACACAATTCCTTCCTTTCGATTTGGAAAGCGCTAAGCCCGAAGGTCAGCAAGACGAAAATATGTTTGCAGACTATATCTTGGAGCCATCGAAGGAGGAAATTCTCGATTCTTTAATTCCTACCGTGCTTTATTCACGCTTGTATGCAGCCTTGCTCGATGCCAATGCATCGGAACATGCTGCACGTATGATTGCTATGCAAATAGCATCAGATAATGCGGACGAATTGGTACAGGATCTGACTATTCAATACAACAAGTCGCGTCAACAAGCTGTTACAAACGAGTTGTTGGATATTATCGGTGGTGCTTCGGCATTGCAGTGATAGGAGAAAATTCTTTATAAAATATAGCCCCGGACTTTTATAGTTTGGGGTTTTATTTTTTTCGTTTTTTTGATTCGTAAAAAATTGTATCTCAAAAAAAGTGACTACCTTTGTTGTAATATATAGAGAATTATGATGGAAAAAATAGCTTATATGCAACAGTATTATTTTCACGACAGTGGTTCCTGTATTTCCAATGAATTATTATTGATATAGATAGTATCCTCGAAGAAGTATTCTTTTTCGGGGATTTTTTTTGAAATAAATTGTCTTATATAGAGATCTTTGCGGTAGTTGACTGATAATAGAAAAGTAACAATAAAAAGCAGCTGTAAAACTGTCACTTTTGTCACCTTTTGGTATATATGGTGTTGTTTATGAGTTGTTTGTGCTTTAATGGAATGTGTCACTTTTTTCTGTTATCTTTTTGTTGAATATGAATTTTACTCTTACAAAATATAAATAGTTATGTGCAATAAAAGCTTGGTTTCAATTACAGATTATTCGAAGGAAGATATTCTGAGAATACTTAATCTGACTAAAAAATTTGACGAGCAACCTAATCGTAGGTTATTGGAAGGCAAAGTGTGTGCTACACTTTTTTTTGAGCCGTCAACACGGACACGCCTTAGTTTTGAGACTGCAGTAAACCGCTTGGGCGGGCGCATCATAGGCTTTTCTGATGCGGCTACTACCAGCTCATCGAAAGGAGAGACGCTGAAAGATACCATACTGATGGTAAACAACTATGCGGATATTATAATCATGCGACACCATTTGGAAGGGGCTGCACGTTATGCTTCGGAGATTTCTTCTATACCTATCATTAATGCCGGAGACGGAGCCAATCAGCACCCTACGCAGACAATGCTTGATATCTATTCTATATTTAAGACACAAGGTACTCTCGAGAATCTGACAATAACGATTGTTGGTGACCTGAAATATGGTCGTACTGTGCACTCCCTGATCATTGGAATGTCACACTTTAATCCAACCTTTATATTCGTTGCACCCGAAGAACTGCACCTTCCCGATCCGTATAAAGCCTTCTGTGATGAACATGGAATAAAGTATTCGGAACACACAGATTTTGATTCAGAGGTGATAGACAAAGCGGATATCCTGTATATGACACGTGTACAGAGAGAACGTTTTACCGACCTGATGGAATATGAAAAGGTAAAGAATGTGTACATTCTCAAAAATGATATGTTGGCAGGAGCAAAAGATAATCTGAAAATATTGCATCCCCTACCTCGTGTAAACGAGATACAGCAGGATGTGGATGATAGCCCTAAGGCTTATTACTTCGAACAGGCTAAGAACGGGATGTTTACCCGTGAGGCTGTGATATGTGATGCGTTGGGAATAGAAGTTGAATAAATAAAATATCAAGATATGAACGAACGTAGAAAAGCAATGCAGGTAGCAGCATTATGCAACGGAACAGCCATAGATCATATTCCTCCCAGTGTAGTGTTTAAAGTAGTATCATTGTTGGAGCTCGAAAAGCTGGATAATCCTATTACAATCGGAAATAATCTGGAAAGTAAGAAGATGGCTTCGAAGGGAATTATCAAGATCACAGGTAAATATTTTGAAGAAAGTGTGATCAATAAGATTGCGATCATAGCACCGAATGTAGTCCTCAATATCATAAAGGATTACGAGGTTGTAGAAAAGAAGAGGGTGGTTTTACCTAAAGTAATCAATGGAATTGTAAAGTGTAACAACCCGAAGTGTATTACAAACAATGAGCCTATGACTACACGTTTTGAAGTCATTGACTGTAATAACACAGAGCTGCGCTGTCACTATTGTAACATTAAAATTCAGAAAGACGAGATTATCCTGAAATGAAGCAAGATTGGAAGCCGGGAACATTGATATATCCTTTGCCTGCCGCCATGATAAGTTGTGGCAGCACTCCTGAAGAATATAATATTATAACTCTGAGTTGGCTCGGTACTATCTGTACCAATCCCCCGATGTGCTATATTTCGGTAAGACCCGAAAGGCATTCGTATGAGATTATAAAGCGGGATATGGAGTTTGTAATAAATATAACAACAGAAGATTTGGCTTTTGCAACCGACTGGTGTGGAGTGAGATCGGGTAAGGATTTCAGTAAATTTGACGAAATGAAACTTACTCCGGGGAAGGCATCAATTGTTCAGGTTCCCATCATCGAAGAATCTCCGTTAAACATCGAGTGTAGAGTGCGGGAGATACTCAGTTTAGGTTCGCATGATATGTTTATCGCCGATGTGGTAAATGTAAAAGCTGATGAAAAGTATATTGATCCGGAAACCGGAAAATTTAGTCTCGAAAGCGCAAAACCGATTGCATATTCTCATGGTCAGTACTATGGCTTAGGAGAAAAGATAGGAGGCTTCGGCTGGACTGTCAGAAAAAAGAAAGAGGAACTGTAAACTCAGTTCCTCGCTTCTCTATCTGACTTTTCGGATCTTTGCTTTTTTCTATATTCATAGGGAGGTGTTGGGTTTTTCAAACTCCAGATATTCAACTTCTGTTGTCGGGCAGTCTTCTCCAATTCTTCGAGTACCGGGTCTTCAACATAATGATTGTAGTACCATGCTAAACCTTCTTTGACCATCTCCTGATTTAAATTCAACTCGTCGAGATAAACGATACCTAAAAATCTATCATATTGATCGATACCTTTTTTATCGACTTTTACGGTTTTCCCGTAGCATAGGTCATTTAAGTAGGTTCTGGCTTTGCTGCTGAAGTCTTGTCCTTTTTCGGGAGCATCAATACCATAGAGTCGCACTTTTATTCGTTCCTTGCTATCTGTCAGAATTGTCATTGTATCTCCATCTGCAACACTGACTACCTTTCCTTTTATTGTTTCGGCGGGTTCAGTGGAAGGCGGGTTACAGGAGATAAAGAGTAATAGTATGAATATAAATTTTCTCATTCGTTATAAAAGTTCATTTTTATCTTTAAATAGGATTAGCATATTATAAACTAGAGATCTAAATTAACTAAAAAGAGACAGAAAGAAATAGGGATTTCTAATATATTGTCTTTATTGCTTTTATCGATAAGCGAGTAGATAGATAAATAATTCAATGACTAAGCCTTATAAAATAAGTTCTCAGAGTTGTTAAAATATATAGGCAGAAATAAACGAAAAATAAAAATGATTTCATAGATTTGTCTAAATCTATCAATATAAAATTACATATTATGAAAAAATTAGTTGTATTCGCATCTGTTGTCTTTTTGTTTTCGTCTTGTGCTACAATATTTACTCCATCTAAGCAAAGCATAACGTTTTCGGGGATTGAAGGTACAAAAATTTATGATGCAAGTAATAATGTGAAATTAGCAGAAATAGGAAGTGACAAAACTGCGACTATCTCCGTTAAAAAGAAAATGAGCGACAAGCAACTTTTGGCTAAAAAAGAAGGATATAAGACATTGCCTTTTATTTTAGAGTCTACTTTCAATACGACCTCTCTATGGAATATCCTATTCTGGCCTGGTTTTATTGTAGATTTAGGAACAGGACAAATGAACAAATGGGATAATACAACAGTTAATCTTGAGCTTGAAAAAGATGATTCAGCATCCAAGTAAATAGGAATCTATAAAAATAGAAAAAGGACTGAATTTTATTTTAGTCCTTTTTTATTCTTGATAATCATTGTTTTAAGCGGAGAGGAAGAGATTCGAACTCTCGATACCCTTTAGGGGTATACACGCTTTCCAGGCGTGCCTCTTCAACCACTCGAGCACCTCTCCTTTGTCCTCCGGTTGTAGCGTGTGCAAAGATAAAGGATATTTTTGAATTGACAAGAAGAGAGAAATTATTAGTCGTTTAGGGGGAGATGATTTTAGAGGGGTATGAAGTGCCTGCAACCGATATAGCTTTTATTTACAATACGAGAAATTATAATAGCTTTGGCTTGGCTTGTTGTATATCCTAAAAAAGAGTTATCTTTGTATTCGATATTGTTTTTACAAATGTTTTGCATTATTTGTTACTCGATATCTAAAGTTTGATATTAAAGCGTTATATATCAAGCGAAAATAAACCAACGGGGCTGACTGGCTTTGACAGCGAGATGAAGTGGTTTGTAAGCATGCAGTGCGTAGTCGGCTGGCACTATAATCTCAGACGTCACAAATTTAACTGGCAATAACAATTACGCTCTTGCTGCTTAATCGAAGTATAGTAGATTCTAGCTTAATCCTTGCACAGGTGTAAGGACAAGACATCACCCGGAAGCTGTGGCTTCGAAGCGTGCCGATCAGGTGGTGCAGACAAATCGGAGATAGGATAGGAGAGGCTTTGGCTCTTATCTGAAATAAAAAAGCTAAGGTTTGAGTTAGTGGCTTCGGTCTTGCTCATTCACGAAAACTTAAGCGAAGATAAGCATGTAGAAAGCAAATTAGTTCCTTGTTTGGACGAGGGTTCAAGTCCCTCCAGCTCCACTTTTTAATTCTAATTGTAAGAATTTTATAAAATAAACACCCAATTTACTCCCTGAAATGTAGAGTTGGGTGCTATTTTTTATATTTTAGGATTATTGTTTTTTGAAGCTTCTGTATAATTGTTAATTTTATCAATAACATATTGATAACATGATTTTTTATCTTTCATTGTGGTTCTACGTTGGAATTTTTTTACTATTTCGAGTAATCTCTTCTCATTTTTCTTACACCTCTCTTTTTAATAATTTTTGATAATTTCCGACAATTTCCGACAATCTTCAGTTTGCGCTTGTAAAACATCTTTGTTTAATAATGGTTTATATTTGTTGAAATCTAAAAAGCTACTATTAGATTGTTTATAAACTGCAACCACTTCTATAGAAGTGAATAGAATTATACCGAGTAAAGCAAAAATTTGCAATATGTTAGAATTCGTAATTAGCTGTTTATATAAAGAATTTTTATCTATCAAGTAATAGACAGTCAGAGATAAACATGATAATAGTATCCATATTATAAGATTTACTATACCTATCAAAATATTTACTTTTGATACGGAATAAGCACTATCACTTGTAGATAAAATATTATAATTTAATTGGTAGCTTGGATGATAGTTTTTACCCATGTCAAATATTTCGGAAACTTCGGTCAGGTAGCATCTTTCATAATCAGAAATAATCTCTCCATAAATCTCATACTAAGCTTTTGACCCTTTAGTCATAAAGAAATAACAATAATAAATTATATTTGTAATAATGTTTCAACTATTTATATAATCTATAAAAGGTAATGAGCTCACAGAAAAAGATTACATTACTCTGGAGAAGGCTTAATGTCTTTGAGTTGGGTAAAGATGTTGTACTTGTACCCTATTATTTGGGAAAATCGTTAAACTATCAAATTGAAATATGTTGTGACTATTCCGAAGATATTGCTAACCAAATTCGGAAGACCCCTAAAGAGGGACTAAGCTTTATCAAAATGAAATTAAGTCACAATTTTATACTTAGATCCTTTTCATATGCAAATTATTTGAGGCAACATGCTTCGAATATAAATATATTAATGTGTTTTCATTGGAGATTTGAAACATTTATTAATATCCTATTATACAATTTTTTTAATAAAGGAGGACAGATATATATAAAACTGGATACAATATCGGGTGAAGAATGGAATCTTTCTCAACGCTCGTTAATCAGCAAATTGATAAGAAAATTACTTTATAAAAATTGTCTTCAAAAGGTCAATGTACTAAGTTGCGAAACATCGCAGGCTTACAATTTATTATGTAATAATAAATATTTCGGTAGTCAACTAAAAGAGAAACTTGTTCTCATGCCAAACGCATTTGATGAAGGATTATTGAAAAAGACCAAAATACGAGAAAGAGATTTTTGTGAAAAAGAAAATTTAATAATAACGGTTGGACGATTAGGTATTTCTCAAAAAAACACAGAAATGATTATAGAAGCTCTAAAAGAAATAGAATTAAAAGATTGGAAGTTTTGTTTTATAGGAACAGTTGATAGAAGTCTTGAATATGCTATAAATGAGCTTTACAAAAAAAATCCGGAAAAAAGAGAACAAATATATTTTGTTGGAGAGATTAAAGATAAAGAAGAATTATGGGGATGGTATAATAAATCGAAGGTTTTTGTACTAACTTCACGATGGGAAAGTTATGGATTGGCATTAAATGAAGCGAAGCGATTCAAAAATTACATCATATCTACACGTGTAGGAGCCGCTGAGGATATAATAGATAAAGAGAAATATGGTCTTTTCATAGGGCAAGAAGATAGTGCAAATCTAGCCAATATTCTATCCCAAATAATAAATAAAGAAATCAATATTGATGTTTACCAAGATTACAAAGGTGAACAATTATCCTATGAAGATACAGTTCAAGTACTGCTAAGATTATTGCCGAAAAATAACAAATTAAATTAAACTCATTTTATTTTTTTTGTGACAGTTTATCAAAGAAGTAGTCTTGTGATTATAATTAAAAAGAAACTTAATCGTTTAGGGAAATCCTCGATTAAGTTCCTTTCTTATAATAAAGCAATTTGCTGTTTAATCAAATTCTTTTTTCAGTTGTTCTACCCAGCTTTTTATCCGATCGTTTGTTAGTTTCGACTGGTTTTCTTTATCTATGGCTAATCCAACAAATTTGTGATCTCGAATAGCACGTGACATTTCAAAATTATAACCATCGATAGAGGTAAAGCCAACAATCTTAGCACCAACCGACTCGAATGTCTCAGCCAAAATACCTATTCCGTCAACAAAGTTTTCCGGATACCTCACCTGATCTCCAAGTCCAAAAATGGCAACTTTCTTGCCCTTTAGATTCAAAGCTTCCAGTTCGGGTCTTACTTCATCCCAATGATTTGGAAGCTCTCCATCGAACCATGTTGCTACTCCTACAATAATATTGTCATAACTTTCAAAATCCTTTTTCCATGCATCTTCAACTGAGACAAGGTCAACATTTTCACTACCAAAAGCCTCTTTTATCTTTTTAGCAATAGAGGCAGTCTTGGTTGTAGTTGTTCCGTAAAACAATCCTATTTTCTTCATTGCATATATAGTGTTTTTGTTATTGTTAAAATTCAAGTAATTTTTTAGCAGCTTCATAGATTTTATCCACATTCGGAAGCACAGCTTTTTCTAGTATCGGATTGAAGCCTACAGGCGTGAAAGTAGAACCTACGCGTTGTACCGGCGCATCCAGATATTGGAACATTTCTGAACCAATTATTGCTGCAATTTCTCCACCAAGACCTGCAAATACTTTGTCTTCATGTACAATAAGTGCTTTACTTGTTTTCTTTACCGATTCGAAGATAGTCTCTTTATCTAATGGAACTAAAGATCGCAAATCGATTACTTCGACATCCCAATCTTCTTTAGCCAAACGTTCTGCCACAGAGAGGCTGAGTAGTGTTGTGTTTCCATACGTGAAAAGGCTTAGATCTTTTCCGGGACGGCGAACACGAGCTTTGCCAAAAGGTACTTCAAAATCTTCAGGTACAACTGTCGCTGCATCTACAGAGTTATATAAAGCTTTTGGCTCTAGAAATACGGTTAATCCTTCCGAACGTAAGCTTGTACGCAACAGACCTGCTGCATCGTCTGCAAAAGAAGGATAAACGATTCTGCATCCCGGCAATGTTGCCAATGCCGCTTCAATATTTTGAGAGTGATATATTCCGCCTCCGATATATCCACCCGATGCAAGTCGTAAAGTGATATTCGGTGAAAACTGACCGTTGCTGCGCCAGTAATCGTGCGTACATTCTACAAATTGTTCCATTGCCGGCCAAAAATAATCGGCAAACTCAGCACCTTCTATAACAACTCGTATTTTCGGGTCGAAACGGCTCATACCGTTTGCTGTTCCCACGATAAAGTCTTCTGCAATAGGAGCGTTGAAAATACGTTTTTCTCCAAACTCTTGTTGCATGCCTTTCGAAACGTTGAACACTCCACCTTTGTCTTTGTTTGCGACATCTTGCCCCCACAAGAATGTGTCGGGATTATGTCTAAACTCAGCCTTGAGTGTTTCGTTAATAGCCGTTACCAGATTTTTCTTTTCCCCCTCTTCATTATGAGTTCCAGCCACATACTTTTCAGGTTTATACGGTTCCGGTATAACGAAATCGAAAATAGATTTAGGGTCGGGATCGGGTGCAGCTAAAGCTTTTTTGTTAGCAGCACTCACTTCTTTCTTTACTTCGGCTTCTATCGCTTGCAATTCTTCTTCCGTAAAGCGTTTGTAACGCAATAGCATCCGACGGAATTTATGTAAAGGATCGGCTTCTTTTACATATTTCAATTCGTTTTCATCACGATACAAAGTATGCTTATCCGAGTTGGAGTGTGAGCCGATGCGTACGCAATTGGCGTGCATCAATACCGGCTTCTGATTTGCAATAGCATATTCGCGAGCTTCGGCCATTGCATTCATAGAGTCGAAAACATCCTTACCGTTGCAATACATTATTCTCAGGTTTTTTATACCTGAATAGTTATCTACAGCCTTTCTGTTTGCTGTCTGATCTTTTTTAGGAACCGATATCCCGTAACCGTTATCCTGTATGACAAATATTACAGGCAGTTCTTCTTTCGATGCTCCGTTTATTGCTTCAAATACATAGCCTTCCGACATGGCAGATTCTCCATGTGACGTAATAGCGACACCTTTTTTCTCATAATATTTTATGGCACGGGCTACTCCTACAGCATGTAAATCGTGATTACCTGTGGCAGAAGATACGTTCTCTATGTGCCATTCAGGTTTGGCAAAGTGGTTCGACATGTGACGTCCGCCACTAGCCGGATCAGTTGCTTTCGAAATACCGTTCAGTATCAGTTCTTCTGCAGTAAGACCTGCAGAAAGAACGGTTAGCATATCACGGTAATAAGGGAACATGAAATCTTCGCCTTTAGTAAAGGCCTGCCCCACAGCAAGCTGGATCCCATCGTGTCCTGCATAAGGAGCATGGTACGACCATCCGAGAGATTGTAGCAAATAGGCCGGGGCTTTTTCGTCGATAGCCCGTCCTAATGTCATCAGGTGATACCAGTTTTTTAAAGTTTCTTTATCTGTTGTTTTTATATCATATTTTTTCATATCTGTTTTTCTGTTTTGAGTTAGGTTAGGCATTCCAGTTTTCCAAATATTCAGCTATGCGGTACAAGAAATTTCCTCCCAGCATACCGTCTACCACACGGTGGTCGTACGATAATGAAAGGTACATCTTGTGTCTGATAGCGATAACATCTCCTTCGGGAGTCTCTACTACTACAGGTTTCTTCTCAATGATGCCTACACCAAGTATTGCTACTTCCGGTTGGTTGATAATCGGAGTACCAAACAAGCTCTTGAATGAACCAAAGTTGGTAATAGTGAATGTTCCTCCTTGAATTTCATCCGGCGACAATTTATTGGCACGAGCCTTGTTTGCCATATTATTCACTGATACAGCCAAACCGCTTAAACTTAACTTATCCGCATCTTTTATTACAGGAACAATCAGGTTTCCATCATTCAGAGAAACAGCAACACCAATGTTGATACGTTTTTTCTCTATAATGTTATACCCGTCCACAGAAGAGTTGATGCGAGGGAAATCCTTCAATGCTTTTGCTGTTGCTTCAACTATCGGCGACATATATGTGAGGCTTACACCTTCGCGTTTCTTGAAAGTATCCTTGTTTTGTTCACGCCAATGAACAAGCTTGGTTACATCTACTTCTATTACATTGGTAACATGCGGAGATATCTTTTTAGAAGCAACCATTCGGTCGGCTATAATACGACGTATGGCATCCATCGGAATCACCTGATCTCCTTCTGTAACTTGTACAGGGGCTACCTTTGGTGCGCTTTCTTGTGATGGTGCGGGAGCTGCCGGTGTAGAAGTTTTTGCAGCCGGTGCCGGTTTTGTTGATACACCTTTTTTCTTATTGTCTATGTATAGCTCAATATCACGTTTGCTGAGGCGTCCTTCGTAACCTGTTCCGGGTACAGAATCAAGCTCACTTTGACTGATTCCTGCGTCTTTTGCTTTCTGTAGAACAACAGGAGAATACCATCTGTCTGCTGTGCCTTTACTTACTTTTTCTTCCGATACTTTAGCAGGTGCGGCTGGAGTTGCTTTTTCTTCAGCCTTAGCAGGTGCAGGTGCAGAAGCCGGTGTCGGTTCTTCTTGTTTTGCACTTTCAGTACTTACTTCTTCTTCGCCTTCTTCACTTTCCAGTTCAACGATAGCTACAACAGTACCTACTGAAACAGTATCTCCTTCTTTGAATAATATCTCAAGAATTTTTCCTGATACAGGAGATGGAATTTCCGCACTGACTTTTGCTGTATTTACTTCAAACAAAATGTCATCTTCATTGATTGTATCCCCAACTTTGATCGACCACGAAATGATAGTCCCTTCGGTTATACTTTCGCCCAACTTGGGCATTTTAATTTCAAATTTTGCCATGGTTTATATTGTATTATATTTTATAGTAATTTCTTTTAAATTATAGATTGAAATGCTTGTTCCGAGACCTTGGGTTTCTTCCCTTCATAATTCCATTCATCTGTTCCATATTTCTCATTCACCAGTTTTTTTATATTTAAAACATCTTCACTCGTGAATTGATAAATAGAATTTCCCTCTTTCTCATTCATGAAATAAGCCATGATATAATCTTTGAAACGATTTATATTTAATGGCTTATCTATATGGTTCAGGATGTTCGTAACGGGACTTTTTACCGACTTGACATAAATCCGCTTATCGACTTTATTTTCCAGTTGTTTCGGATCACTTTCAAGCGTAGTAGTGAGCCTGTTGAGGTCGGATGAAAAAAGCAGTGTAGCATGAAACATAACCCTGTCTTTGTGTACACATTGCGCACTGCCCGATATTTTGAGTCCATCAATGTTTATTGCCAAGCGTGTGTCTACCTCAGCATGGATGCCCAGAGTGGATAAAAGCAAAACTATTCTTTCTGTGAATCGGTGAAAGCCTATGCCTTTATTGTTTTCTATAAAAGTAAGGTTCAGATTACCCAGATCATGAAATACAGTTCCACCACCCGATGAGCGTCGTGCTACTTTGATATTATTCCTTTGTATAAAGTCGAGATTAACCTCGGCCAATACATTTTGGTACTTGCCTATAACCACTGACGGTTCATTCTGGTATAACATGAAAAATTCTTCTGAGAAATTTTTCAGAAGATATTCTTCGCTGGCCATGTTGAACCATGCGTCGGTATGTGTATTGTTAATACAAAGCATGTTGTTAAGAGAATAAAGTCTCGTGTATAATTTCAGCTACAGTTGGATGCGGATAGACATGTTTACGGAACTCTTCTACAGTGCTACCGTTTTCTATCGCAATTCCGGCCAACAGAATTAATTCAGATACCGGATTACCCAACATATGGCATCCTATAATGCGATCGCTATCGTCTACTATGATTTTACATAGTCCGCTTCCTGTTTCATTTTCTGCAATAAATCGCCCTGAATAGGCCATCGGTAGTTTGAGCACACGGAAAGGTTCACCCTTTGCAGTCAGCTCTTCCTCTGTTTTTCCTACTCCTGCTATCTCGGGATTTGTATATACTACACTTGGGATAGCCTTATAACTCATTGTGTCATCCTCGCCAAGGATATGACTGATAGCTACTTCTCCTTCTCTGATGGCTGTATGGGCAAGCAACGAAAAGCCGGTAATATCTCCTGCGGCATATACACGAGGATGGCTGGTTTGCATATACTCATTAACCTTCACTCCGTTTTTGAGAAGCTCCACGTTTAAAGTCTCCAGTCCGAATCCTGTGGTAATAGCTCTACGTCCCACACTTACCAGTATCTTTTCAGATTCAATTGTTTGAGTCTTTCCATTTTTCTCTACAATTACACCTTTCTTGGTAACTTCTGTAACTTTGGTATTCAGATGGAATTTAATTCCTCTCTTGGCATAATCGCTGCGAAGCATGGCTGATGTTTCTTTATCCATTACTCCGAGTATTTCAGGCATCATTTCTATAACATTCACTTCTACGCCCATGCTATTAAAGAAAGATGCAAATTCGATACCAATGACACCGCCTCCAATGATTGCGAGTGATTTTGGTAAGTCATCAAACTCTAAGGCTTCTTTCGATGTCCAGTAATTTACTTCAGACAACCCCTTTATCGGAGGTATAACAGTTTCGGAGCCTGTGCATAATAGCAAATATTTTACTGAATAGGATTCCTTACCACTCGAAATGTTGATCTTATTATCCTTCTCCCCGTTGATGGTTGCTGTATCTTTAACTACAGTAACACCGTATGATGATAATTTAAAGCTGACTCCCGCCGTTAATTTTTTTACGACTTTATCCTTTCTATCAATTATTTTTGATACATCGAAAGAAGGGGCGTTGTCTAATGTAATTCCGTATTTGCTTGCATTTTTTATGCTATCCAGTGTTTTGGCTGAATATAAAAGTGTTTTTGTGGGGATACATCCTTCGTTGAGACATACACCTCCGATGTACTTCTTTTCAAAAAGGACAGTTTTTAATCCGTTCGATGCAGCTATTTCGGCTGCATTATACCCTGCCGGACCTCCACCGATAATTGCGATATCAAATTCCATAGTCTATCTATTGATTGTTAGTTGTCAAAAAAGTTCGTTTTGTAATGTGTATATTACACATCACCCTATAAACAAATGAGAACAAGATAAGTTTTATCGATTTTAACTATTACTCTTATAGATAATCAATATGAGGTGTTTCTATAAGAAAAAAATGGTATCTGTACTTAGTTTTAGGATTGTAGGGGTATGGATTAAATGTGTTTAATTCTTTCTTTTTAATATTTTTTTACTCTTTTCAAATAAAAGAATAAATATCCAAAATTATATTTTTTGAGAGTTTTCTTATGAGCTTTATAAAATCAACCTAAAATGATAAAAGAAAAAGAGGCTATTCTATATAGAATAGCCTCATATTATCTGTCAGCTGTATGTACTGTTATCCGTTTACTTTTTTCATTGCAGCGATAGAATCCAATACTTTACAAGAGAATCCCCATTCGTTATCGTACCACGCTACTACTTTTACAAATGTAGGACTAAGCATAATTCCCGCTTTTTCGTCAAAAATAGCAGTGTTCGGATTGCCTATCATATCAGACGATACAACTTCGTCGGCGGTATATGCCAAATAACCCTTTAATGACCCTTCCGAAGCCTCTTTCATTGCTTTACAAATTTCTTCGTAAGAAGTCGGTTTAGACAAACGTGCAGTCAGGTCGACAACAGAAACATCAAGAGTTGGCACGCGGAAAGACATACCGGTTAGTTTTCCGTTGAGCTCAGGAATCACTTTACCTACTGCTTTTGCGGCTCCTGTAGTTGAAGGGATGATATTACCCGAAGCAGCACGTCCTCCTCTCCAGTCTTTCAACGATGGTCCATCTACTGTTTTTTGAGTGGCAGTGGTTGAGTGTATAGTACTCATCAAGGCTTCTTCTATGCCGAACTTATCGTTCAGTACTTTGGCTACCAATGCCAGACAGTTAGTGGTACATGATGCATTGGATATGAACTGAGTGCCTTTCACATACTTGTCGTCATTTACACCCGGAACAAACATTGGAGTATCATCCTTAGATGGGCCCGACATAATTACATATTTTGCACCTGCTGCAATATGTGCTTGAGCTTTCTCCTTCGTAAGGAATAACCCTGTAGATTCTACTATATATTCAGCTTCAACCTCATTCCATTTCAGATTAGCAGGATCTTTTTCTGCTGAGATGCGGATTGTATTTCCATTGACAACAAGTTTGCCGTCTTTAGTCTCAATAGATCCATCAAATTGTCCGTGGATGCTATCATATTTAAGCATATAGGCTATATATTCAACATCCATCAAATCGTTGATACCAACTATTTGTATATCACTTCTGCTTTGAGCAGCTCTAAACACCAAACGTCCGATACGTCCAAAACCATTAATACCTACTTTAATTGCTTTCATAATGAATTGGTTTTTAAATGATAAAATATCTTGTTCTTTTTAGTACTACAAAGATACATTATAATATCTTTGTCTGAAATGACAAAAAATATACAAATCCTGCCAAGTCGGATTGATTTTACTAAATAATACTTATTTTTAGATTCTAAAATAAAAAACAGATGAGTAAACAGTTAAGAATAAGGCATATTGTGTTTCTGGTTCCTCCCAACTCCACACTGTTGACTATGGTTGGCCCATTGGAGGTATTTACCAAAGCAATCGAACAGTTTGATATGGTAGATAAGGATATTGATTTCACGTATCAGACGCATGTCGTATCTATGGGTAAGGGAAGGCAGATCGATACATCTTCGGGTTTATCGATATTAAGTGAAGGATGCTATACCGAGATAGATTATCCGATTGACACGCTTATTGTAACAGGATTGGCTCGCCATCTTGAGGATAACCTGAAGGATGAGATGATAGAATGGATCAAAGATCAGGCAAAAACGACCCGTCGGATATGTTCGGTCTGTTCGGGTGCTTTTATTCTTGCCGAAGCAGGATTGTTGGATGGGAAAAAAGCAACTGCCCATTGGTCGAGAAATGAAGCGTTGGAACAGATGTATCCTTTAGTAAATGTGCAGATAGCACGTATTTTTATTAAGGATGGAAATATTTATACAGCGGCAGGTATTACCTCCGGCATGGATTTGGCTTTGGCTCTCATCGAAGAAGATCTGGGACAGTCGTTTGCCTTGCATATTGCTCGCTGGTTGGTCTTGTATCTCAAACGTCCCGGCAATCAGGCACAATTCAGCTCATATTTAGATTCTAGATTGATCGGTAACCCAACTATCCGAAGGGTTTGCGAATGGATACTTGAACACCTGAGAGAAGACATCACGGTAGAAAAAATGGCAGAATATGCGGCAATGAGCCCTCGTAATTTTGCTCGTGTCTTTGTGCGCGAACTACGTGTAACCCCAGCGAAGTTTATCAATAAGCTGCGTGTGGAAAATGCCAGTCAACATCTTATCGAAACGCAATTATCTCTTGACGAAATAGCCGATAATTGCGGACTAAAGACAGGTGAAAATCTTCGCCGTCAGTTTATAAGCTTTATGGAGATAACTCCGGCTCAATATCGGAAAAGCTTCCGATCTTCTTGGGCGGACGTTGCTGTGTAGTAGATATTGGAGATTTATTGAATCCCTATGGACAGAAAGTTTATAGGGATTTTTTATTTTAGAAAGGATGCTTCATAGCGTTAATTGTAGTATTCTGTTTTAGTCTTTATCATGTCGTTTTATTGAATTGGCAAATGAAGAAAATGTACTATTCTTTTGCACAAACTTTCGGTTGTAAATTTTGCCTATATAATTCTGATTTTAATTATTATTTTTGCTATACTTCGTTATCTTTGTAGTACATGTGGTGAATTCCATCTGTTTTTTGTGCCTGTCATCGGGTGAATATGACATAATGATATTTAGCCCGGTTATTCTTAAAATCGAAATATTATCAATTTATTTTATATCATGAAAACAAATAGGAGAGACTTTTTTAAAATTTTAGGAAGCGCAGCAGCTCTTACTATTATCCCTCGTCATGTGATGGGTAGAGGCTACATTGCTCCCAGCGATCAGCTGACTAAGGGAATTATAGGAACAGGCAGCATGGGGCGTGGTCATGTGAATTACGCAGGCACAAGGTTGGTTGCTGTATGTGATGTGGATAAGAAACATCTGGAGTTGGGGAAACACCTTGTAACTGATAATATTGCAGCATATCACGATTTCCGCGATTTGATATTAGACAAAAATGTTGACATTGTTCATATAGCAACACCTCCCCATTGGCATGGTATAATGTCTGTGGAGGCGGCCAAGGCCGGAAAAGATATTTGGTGCGAGAAACCCATGACCCGTACCATAGGAGAAGGAAAGCGTGTGATGGAGGCCGTTAAGCAATATGGATCGAAGTTTCGTTTGAATACATGGTTTCGTTTCACTGATAATTTTTATGGATTGGGAACACCGGTTCGCCCGCTAAAGAAGTTGGTGCAGAGCGGTATGCTGGGTTGGCCATTAAAGGTTACGATCAGCAGGCATACAGGCTTCGACTGGAAATTCTACTGGGTAGGAAAAGAAAACCTTCAGCCGGAGGCTATTCCTGCCGAGCTTGATTATGATATGTGGCTTGGCCCGGCACCGTACAAGCCTTATAATAGCCATCGTGTACACCAAACGTTCCGTGGGTATTGGGATTACGACGGAGGCGGTTTGGGTGATATGGGACAGCATTATATCGATCCTGTACAATATTTTCTTGGCAAAGATCATACCAGCCCGGTGAAAGTGGAGGTGGATGCGCCACAACAACATCCCGATGCAATAGGTACATGGCGCTCTATCACATATACTTACGATGATGGTTGCCAGATCGTACTGTGGGGTGATGATTATGGAGATCCTAACACGCCGTATATATCAGGGCCAAACGGTAATGTTTATAAAAATTTTGTTTGTGATATACCTTATTGGGAAAAGAAACTAGCTGCCTATCCGGAGCCTGAAGAACAGGTTACAGATTTCATCGAAAGTGTGAAAACGCGCAAACAGTTTGCCCTTAACGAGCAGAATGGCTTCCGCTCGTCTACAATAGTAAATATGGGAATTGTAGCGTTGAGGCTAAATCGTACGCTGCATTTTGATTCCGTAAAACTTGAGTTTGTGAATGATGATGCGGCTAACCGTTTGCTTGACCAACCAATGCGTGCCCCTTGGAATATTTAACCTGTACTATCAAAAACAAACAAGATAACAATATAATCATGAAAAAAATATACTCATTATTAGGCGTATTTCTGTTTTGTTCAGTGATGATATTTGCACAATATCCGACAAACAGAACGGCTAAAACCATTGTTGCTGATGTTTTGGCGCAAATGCCGGCTCAGCAAACTGAACAATATTATGCCCAGATAAAAGATTTGGCTTCTACAGGAGAAGAAGGTGTTTTACTGTTGGTAAAGATGATGAATCCTTTAGGTAAAGGAGCTAACTCGCAAGTAGAATTTGCATTAAGCGGACTTTCTCACTATGTTTCTGCCGAAGGGATGGGAGATAAAAGACAAGTGGTCTCCGGAGCTTATCTCAAAGCCCTTGATATGGTAAGTGATCGTGAGATCAAAGCTTTTATTATCAGACAACTTGAGCTGATAGGTAAGGATGAGGCTGTTGCTAAGCTTGCTACATATCTTGCTGATGAGTCTCTCTGTGGTCCTGCTGCCGCAGCTTTATCGGCGATCAACACGCCGTCGTCACAAAAAGCGTTATTGAATGCTTTAAGTGCTTCTGCCGACGATAAGTCTTCGGAAAGTATTATTTTGGCATTAGCTAAACTGAAAGTAACCGATGCCGAAAATTCACTAAGGCGTTTATTGGATACCAATGATACAGACAAGAAGAAAACTGTATTGTATGCATTAAGCCAACTTGGATCAAAGGCTTCTTTGCAGGATTTAGCTCTTGCAGCCGAAAAAGACAATTATACAATGGGCAAAAGTGGTGCTAACGAAGCTTATATTGCCCTCATTAAACGTGTACTCACTCAGGGAGATAAAAAAGAGGCAGAAAAAGCAGCCTCAGATCTGATGAAAAAATCAGAAAAAGCAGGGCAAACACAGACCCGTTCAGCAGCATTGCAAATACTGATGGAGGTGAAGCCTGCAAATGCCTTGCAGCAACTGCAAAGTGCACTCAAAGACGACAATCGTAATTACAGATATGCTGCGTTGACATACGCTTCTGACTATGCAGATCGCAAAATGTATGCGGAGCTGATTAAATCATTGAAAAAGGCAAAATCTGATGCACAGTTGGATATTCTCAACTGGCTCGGGGAGGAATCTGAATCGCAGAATAAACGAAACGAAATAAAGCCTTTGATCATTGAACCTGCAATTGGTTTTTTGACGGCAGGTAGCGCTGATATGAAAAAATCGGCAGCAAATATACTGGCTAAGACCGCAGATCCGAAGGCGATAGCAGCTCTTGCTTATTTATTGAACGATGCCGATCCTAAAACGGTAGCGATAGCCAAAGACGCATTATCGGCTACAAATGGAGATGTTGCTTCTGCCGTTGTTCCTGTAATAGCAGGAGCAAACGCAGCCGGAAAAGTAGCCGGATTACAGTTGTTGGCTGAGCGCAAATCTTCGGCTAATATAGCTACAGTGCTTGAACAAATCAATTCTACATCGCCGGATGTGCAGACTGCTGCATATAAAGCTCTCAAAGATGTGGTTTCGGCAGAAAACTTAAACCAGTTGTATGCTCTTCTTGAGGCTGCTTCTTCAGAAAATGTTCCTTATGTTCAGCAGGCGATTGCAAGTGCTCTCCAATCATATCCAAAAGAAAAACAATATGATGTCATCATGGCTCGTATGGGGCAGGTGGGAAACGATAAACAGTATTTATATTATCCTGTGCTATCAAAGACGGGCGATGAAAAAGCATTAAGCTTTATTGTCGATCGTTTCAACAAAGAAAGTGGAATGGTAAAGGATGCCGCTTTTCAGGCATTATCAGATTGGAAAGATATCGATGCTGCGGCTGAGTTGCTTGCTATTTGCAAAAACAGAGCGGATATCCTGTATTTCGACAGGGCAATTAACCGATATATCCAATTAGTCGCTAATCCTAAGCTTACAGGAGAAAACAGGCGTTTGCTTCTTACCGATGCTTTGGAAATAGCACGCACTGATGGGCAAAAGAATAGTATTTTGTCTCAGTTGGGTAATACAGGTTCTTATCTGGCTTTGCTATGTGCCGGACAATATTTGGACAGTAAGCCTTTGCAACAGGCTGCAGCAGATGCAGTGGCTAAAATAGCTTTAGGCAATAAAAATTATACAGGTAAGGTGGTAGAGGAACTGTTGAACAAGGTAATAGATGTATTGAGCAATGCTGACGCTGATTACCAGAAACAGGCTATCCGCAAGCATCTGAATGAAATGCCGAAAGAAGAAGGATTTGTTTCTATTTTCAACGGAAAAGACTTAGATGGATGGAAAGGAATTGTAGAAAATCCGATAGTCCGTGCGAAAATGAAACTGGCTGTGCTGGCTAAAAAGCAACAAGCAGCCGATAAGGTAGCGGCAGAACATTGGAAAGCTGAAAATGGAATCCTTGTCTTCGACGGAAAAGGAGGAGATAACCTTTGCTCTGTGAAACAGTATGGCGACTTTGAAATGTATGTTGATTGGAATCTCGATCCTGCGGGGCCTGAGGCAGATGCCGGAATTTATTTGCGGGGAGTTCCTCAAGTGCAGATATGGGATGTATCACGTGTAAATGTAGGAGCACAAGTAGGATCGGGCGGATTATATAATAATGAGAAAAATCCAAAAGACCCATTGACTCTCGCCGATAATAAATTGGGAGAATGGAACACGTTTTATATTAAAATGGTAGGAGACCGTGTTACTGTAAAATTGAATGGAGTATTGGTCGTAGATAATGTGATTCTTGAAAACTACTGGGATCGTAGCCAGCCGATTTCGCCTATCGAGCAGATAGAATTGCAAGCTCATGGCAGCAAAGTATATTATCGTAATATATATGTCAAAGAATTGGAGAGGTCTAAACCTTTTGAGCTATCGGCAGACGAGAAAAAGGACGGATTCAAAATTTTGTTTGATGGTACAAATATGCACCAATGGACAGGAAATACAACCGATTACCAATTGCAGGACGGCTGTATAGCCCTCGATCCGAAAGGTGGTCATGGCGGAAATCTTTATACAAAAGATGAGTTTGCAAACTTTATATATCGTTTCGAGTTTCAACTTACTCCAGCGGCTAACAACGGGGTCGGTATCCGTACACCGATGGGTGTGGATGCTGCGTATGATGGCATGGAAATCCAGATCTTAGATCATGATAACCCTGTTTATAAAGATATCACACCGTTGCAAGTACATGGTTCGGTGTATGGCATAATAGGGGCAAAACGTGCTAAGTTCAAACCGATGGGCGAATGGAATGAAGAGGAGATAATCGCAAATGGTAATCATATAAAGGTAACGCTTAACGGAGAGGTTATTCTGGATGGAGATATCAAAGAAGCAACCAAGAACGGAACAGCAGACGGGCATCAGCATCCGGGATTGTTCAATCCGAAGGGGCATATAGGCTTCTTAGGGCATGGTTCGCCGGTTAAGTTTAGAAATATAAGGATTAAAGAACTAAAATAAGCTTTTTAGCAGGATAAAATAAGAGACTGCCTGAGTAGAGTTTTTCATCATCTCTCAGGCAGTCTCTTTTGTATTTAAGTTTTTCCAAATTATCTTATATAAAGGCTTTTAGGTCTGAAAGAAGATAGGGGAGAGTGACAGGTCAAAAGAGCTGCTAAAAGTGTCACTTTTGTCACCTTTTAGGGGTTAAGTAGTTGTAGTATAGTGTAATGTGTTTTTATGGAATTGTCACCTTTTGTATCTTGGTTGGGTTTACATTTTTATTATGCCTATCTTTGCAGCTATTTTGTGAAAATCATGGTAATTGAAGTATTTGAAAAAGAAATAAGAGACATAAACGATACACCGATTGTACAACAAACAGCCTTTTGGTCTGAGGTGAAGAGTCATCAGGGATTGGGAACCAAAGCTTTCGACTTTAAGGTAAAGAATAGAGATATATACACAAATGTAGGGGGACACTCATATACTAATGCTGATGTACTGGTACTACAAAAGCCTTTAAACTCGGAATATAGCATGGCCTATGTACCTTATGGCCCCGAGATAGAGCCGTCTGAAGAATTTCAGGGACGTTTTTTAGAGGAGTTGTCTGAAATAATACGTTCTCATCTGCCTAAGAGTTGTATCGCTATCCGCTACGATCTCAACTGGCAATCGCACTGGTGCGACGAGAGCAACTATGATGACCAAGGAGTATGGATTGGGCCTCCCGAAAAAAAATATCAGGAGTTTCAGTTAAACTATGGTACAGTAGAGTGGAATCTGAGGAAGAGCAATTCCGATATCTTACCATCTACTACTATATATCTTGATCTGAGTCTGTCGGAAGATGAGATTCTGATGCAAATGAAACCCAAGACACGTTACAATATACGTCTGGCCGAAAAAAAAGGTATTCGTGTCAATCGGGTAGGGTTGGATAAGATATCTATCTGGTACGATCTGTATAAAGAGACAGCTTTACGAAACGGACTATATATAAATAATATAGAGTATTTCACATCGGTGTTGACTGCAAAAGCAGATGATACTGCATCTCCGGCTCGGGTTGAACTCCTATTGGCAGAACACGAAGGTGAACCTTTGGCTGCTATATTTCTTGTCATGTCGGGGCATAGAGGGACATATCTATATGGAGCTTCATCTTCTCGCAAGAGAAACTATATGCCGACTTACGCACTCCAGTGGGAAGCTATAAAAATAGCGAAGGAATATGGTTGTACCGAGTACGATATGTTTGGCGTTTCACCGGGACCTGATCATTCGCATCCCATGTATGGACTCTATCAGTTCAAGACCGGATTTGGTGGAGAGCTTTTTCATCATCTGGGTTGTTGGGACTATCTGCTGGATGAAGAAAACTACCGCTATCTTTTGATCAGTGAGATGAATGCACAAGGCTACTACTTGTCTTGACGCTCTCTAATTATTCTTATTTAAGGGTAAAGATATCTAATATAGATTAGTTTCTTCTCGTATTGTTTCTGATGCGAGGAGTAATATTTTGTATCTTTATATTTATTCAAAAAATAAAAAGGATTATTATGTTTACCATTTTTGAGACTTATCCTTGGTTGTTGCCTGTGATGATTTTCTTTGGCCGTATATGTGATGTAACGCTAGGTACATTGCGTATCATCTTTGTATCGAAAGGTGAAAAATATAAAGCACCGATTGTGGGCTTTTTTGAAGTCTTTATCTGGGTTGTTATTATTTCTCAGATATTCTCCCAAGCCAATAGTCTGGTTGCTTATGTTGCTTATGCTGCCGGTTATGCCGCTGGTAACTATGTCGGTATCTTGGTTGAGAACAGGATTGCCTTTGGGTATCAGTTGCTGCGTGTATACACCAAGAAAGAAGCTTTGGAACTCATAAAAATGCTGAATAGTAAGGATATCGGAGCCACCTTTGTGAAAGGAGAAGGAGCTGTATCTCAGGTTCATATTGTGGAGATCGTCATAGGACGCAAATCATTGAATGAAGTTATAGGTATAATCTCTGATTTTGATTCGAAGGTTTTCTATTTGGTCGAAGATATCAGGTATAAGAAAGAGGGGATATTTACATTGAAAAACTTTGCCAGGAAGTAATATAAAAAAACCTGCCGATAAGATAATCGACAGGCTTAGTAATGTAGTGAAAACTAAGACTCCATTACAAGTCTAATTCTTTATATAGCGAAGTGTCTCCTTCGGCTTAGATAACGACGGTGCTACAGATTCATCCGAAGTTCCCCATGATTTGTTCGGGTTGCTACCCAATACAAACTTGATGTCGGCTCCGTTCTTTATATCGTCGTAAGTAATATATGTCTTGTTATATTCTTTTCCATTGAGGAACATAGCCTGTATATAGACGTTTTGCTTACTGTAATTCTCGGTGGTCATAGATATCTTCTTTCCATTAGCCAATGTAAGTTCTACAGCCTCCAGTCCCGGAGAACCTATCGCATAGATATTGCTTGACGGACATGTAGGATAGAATCCCATGCAGTTGAAGATATACCATGCCGACATTTGTCCGCAATCATCATTCCCGCTTAGGGCATCAGGCTTATTGCCATAGAACGTATCAAGTACATAGCGTATCTTTTCCTGTGCCTTCCAAGGTTGTTTGATATAGTTATAGAGATATATTATCTGGTGACAAGGTTCATTGCCATGCCAGTATGCACCAATTCGCCCTTGAATATCATGTGCACCCGGAATATCGTCAGGCAGTTCCATTGTGAACATAGAGTCGAGACGCTGTTCAAATACATCACTACCCATCTCGTTTATATATCCTTGTACATCCTGAGGTACATACCATGTATATTGATAGGTAAACCCTTCGGTAATATCTCCCCATCCATGAACAGATCCCGGGCCTGTATAGGCTATCGCATCGAATGGTGTTCGCCAGTTACCATGAGAGTCGCGTCCTCTCATAAACTTGCTTTCCGGGTCTATCAGGTTTTGATAAGATAGAGAACGATTAAGGAAATATTTATAGTCTTCTTCCTTTCCTAATTTCTTGGCAGCCATAGCTACGCAATAATCGTCATAGGCGTATTCCAATGTCTTCGAAACAGACTCGCGCTCTTTATCGAAAGGTACCCAACCCATAGCAGTGTATTCCGGTAAACAATCATAATGTGGGTTCATCGCTGTCGTTTTCATTGCTTCATACGCACGTTCGTAATCAAAGCCCTTGATGTCTTTTACTATAGCATCGGCAATAACCGAAACTCCATGATAGCCTATCATACACCACGTCTCATTTCCGTAGAAAGACCAGATAGGCAACATGTGCTCTACACTCTGGTCGTAATGAGCCAGCATGGAGTTGATCATGTTTGCATTTCTGTCAGGGTTCGTCAGGTTCAAAAGAGGGTGTTGGGCCCGGTATGTATCCCATAATGAGAACACGGTATAGTTGGTAAACTTACTATCGGTATTACGGATATTCGAATCGTGTGCCCTGTATTTACCATCTATATCTTCATATATAAAAGGATGTAGCGAGGCATGATATACAGAGGTATAGAATGTTTCCAGCTGCTCTTTAGTTCCTTTTACTTTGTACTTATTTAGTTCTTTAGCCCAGAGTATTTCACCCTTCTTTCTGAGGCTGTCAAAGTTGAGATTGTCGAGTTCTTTCAGATTTGCAAAGGCTCCTGATGTGCCGGTGGAAGAGATCGCAACTTTTACTTCTATCTCAGCTCCTTGCGTAGCATCAAAATCAAGCCATCCCATAATTTTAGTACCATAGGCTACTTTATCGCTACGGAAGCGTTTTGTATCATAGATTACGGGCTTGCCGTCTTGCATGATTCCTGAGCGTTTGAATGGTTTGGAAAACTGTGCTACAAAATAAACATAGCGTTCGGGTCCCCATCCATTAACCAGCTTAAATCCGCAGATGGTTGAATCATTTTCTATTCTAAATTGTGACCATGCTGTTTTAAACCATTGTACATGATCCATATCTATCATCACAAAAGCACTATCTGTTTTGGGAAATGTGAATTTGAATATTCCGGATCGGATACCGGAAGTCATTTCTGCTTTCACATCATAGTCCAACAGGTCTACAGCATAATAATTGGGTGATGCCCATTCCTTATCATGGCTATATCGTGATCGGTACCCTTCGTCGGGGTTCTCGTGTGTGCCCGCAGTATATTTCTTTGTGCCTGTACCGGGGATAAATAAGAAGTCTCCCAGATCAGGGATTCCTGTACCACTAAGATGTGTAAGGCTGAATCCCATTATTGTCATATGGTTATATTTATAGCCCGCTGCAGCATCGTAATAGTCACAATCGGTATCGGGACTTATTTGTATCCCTCCAAAGGGAATCTGGGCTCCCGGGTATACGTTACCAAATCCGGATGTTCCAACAAAAGGATTGACATAGGTATTTAAAGTCATATTTACAGCCATGTCTTCTGTTGGTGTCTTCTGACTACATGATAAGACTGTGAGATGTATAATAAGAATGGCAGCGGCCCGAAACAGTTTATTCATAATCTTCGTAATAAAGTTGAGAGTTTGTTTGCTATGGAGTTTGGATATGTATTGTCCCAAACTCCAGACCTAGCAAACGGAATAAATAGATGACTCTTATCTTAGCGTAACAAGTTATTTAGAAAGAGAATATGGCTTTTCGTCTTCATTGAAGAGCCTTTTTTTGTTTGGAGTTGATGACATTTCGAATGTAAGCTCTGCTCCATTTTTGATATCATCATAATTGATATAAGCTTTTGTATACGGTTTGCCGTTTAGCTTTACCGATTTTACATAGCGCATTTTATCACTTACTTTATCTGCTTTTATTTCCAGGTATCGTCCTTCTCCTAAGTTTACCTTCATGTAAGGAAAATAAGGAGTTCCCAGAATATATTGGTTTGTACCCGGACAAACAGGATAGAATCCCATCGCTGAGAATATATACCAAGCTGACATCTGTCCGCAGTCATCATTGCCACAAAGACCATCGATGCTATTGCGATACATACGATTCATAATTTCCCGTACCCAGTACTGTGTTTTCCAAGGCTGTGAAGTCCAAGCATATAAATATGCTATGTGGTGACTTGGTTCATTTCCATGTACATAATTACCCATAACGCCTTCGCGGGTAACATCTTCTGTTTCTGCGAAAAACTCATCAGGTAAGTGCATGGTGAAAAGTGAGTCGAGGCGTTGTATAAACTGTTTGTCGCCACCCATTTCTTTGATAAGCCCTTTTACATCATGCGGAACAAAGAATGAATAGTTCCATGAATTGCCTTCTATAAAACCTTCTCCATGCGTGCTCAGCAGGTTGTATGATGTTTTCCACTCACCGTTGCTTAAACGAGCACGTACAAAACCTATTTGATGATCGAATACGTTTCTGTAATTCAAAGCCCTTTTCTGATAAGCATCTACTACAGATTGGTTACCTATCTTTTTAGCTGTATTGTATATTGTCCAATCATCGTACGAATATTCAAGTGTGATGGACGAGCCACTTCCATTTTTGTCAACAGGGACATAGCCTAGCTTTTTGTAATATACTGTACCATCATAATAATCGAGGTTAGAACTGCTTATCATCGCTTCCAGCGCTTTGTCTTTGTCTATGTTCAAACCCTTATCCAAAGCATCTGCTAAAACAGATACAGAGTGATAGCCGATCATGCACCAGTTTTCGTTGCCCATATGAGACCAAACAGGTAATGCTTTGTGAACGCTTTGTTCGTAGTGAGCGATCATCGATTTTACAATGTCGGTGCTTCGCTCTCTATTGATAAGATTGAATAATGGGTGGAGGGCCCTAAAGGTATCCCATACAGAAAAGATAGTATAATTAGTAAAGCCTTTAACCTGATGTATGTTATGGTCTATACCTCTATATTGCCCATCCACGTCCATATATACTGAAGGATTGATCATCGTGTGATACAATGATGTGTAGAACATTGTTTTCTTATCAATGTCTCCTGTTATATCTACTACGTTCAATTCTTTGTTCCATTTTGCTGTTGCTTCTGCGGCTATCTGGTCGAAAGATTTTCCTTTCGTTTCAGCCTCAAGATTTTTTATTGCTCCTTGCGTACTCACTGCCGACAAAGCTACCTTTATAACAAGAGGAGCCGAAGCATTATTGTCGAATTCGAGATGAGTAACAATCTTTCGTCCGGCTATTTCAGGAAAATTATTCTGTAAGTCAAACTTTCTCCAGAATCCTGAGTATTTAGGTTTTTCTTTATCTACATACCCATATTTTTTTATTGGCTTAGATAAAGAGATCGCAAAGTAGGTATAGTTTTCTCTAGCCCAACCATTCGTGATGCGATAGCCTGTTATGAGGGTGTCGTTCTCAACTCTCAGGCTTGCCCAAAGTACTTTTCCGTCATAGTTATATATTCCGTGTGTAAGATCCAATAATATTTTCTGGACCTCTCCCTCGGGGTATGTGTATTTATGTACGCCAACACGTTCTGTTGCTGTTAGCTGTGCTTTTACTTTATAGTCGTCGAGGACAACTTCATAATATCCGGGACGTGCCTTTTCTGTATCATGCGAATAGCGTGAGCGATAGCCTGAATCTGGTTTGTCGGCAGTGCCGGGATTAAATTTGAGTGGTCCTGTTACGGGTACGATTAAAATATCTCCTAAGTCGGAATGTCCTGTCCCACTAAGGTGTGTATGACTAAACCCTACAATGGTTTTGTCGTCGTGCTGATATCCGGCACAATATTTATATGTGTCTTTCTGATATACACCGTTTATACTATGAGGTATAGTATCCGTGTCCGGGCTTAACTGTACAATGCCATGAGGAACGCAGGCTCCCGGGAACGTATGTCCCATCTTTACAGTGCCAATCATGGGGTTGACATACGATGTCTTCTCTTGTCCGGATACCATACCACACAGAATGTATAAAGAAAAAGTGAGGACAATTTTGTTGAATTGCATATTATTTTTTAGCGTTATTAATTAAATATTCCTGATATTCATTCCACATGCCTTCGATGCTCGCTTCGGGTCCAAAAACTTTTTTGATAGCACCATCAAAGCTCCATACATCCATATCTCTTACTGTAAGGTGAAATTTACGGATTGCATCCGGGTCTTTAGTGGTGAGCCACTGTATAAAAAATCCTGTGGTGCGGTAACCATCCATCCAGTTGCCTCCGGGTTTGCGTGTACTCATATCAAACAGTCCTGCTTCGGCTCTTACTGCATCGGCGATGCCTTCGATACATGCCCAGAAAGTTTTATTATTGCCGTAGTTTCCAATGCCTTTTGGTTCAAACTGGTAACCATGCGTCAATTCGTGATAAAGAACGCCACGTGTTTCGAAATCTAATTTATGTAATGATTCTTTAGCCGACTTTTCTATATGCTGTGTACTATACACTATATTTATGTTGGGAGAACTGCCTCCTTTAGCCGAAACTCCGTTGTAATCTTTCAGTGTATAGTCTATTTCCTGTACATCTACCATTGGATCATTAGCTGTATAATACAATATTTCGGCAACCTTTTGGGTATGGTATTTTACATACTCGTCAGGATTCTGCACTAGCTGATGATATATCTTATTACCTTCAGTATCGGGATCGAGAGACTCAAATACTACTTTGGGATATTTGAAGTTTTCCCAACCAGCTTTTAGGTTTTTATTTGATAATACAACTTCAGCAATCTTCAGTGTGTCATTGTTGGAAGTTTTGGCCTCCAGCATATAATATTTGTATGTTGCAGGCTTTTGTACTACACATAATATCTCCTGAAAACGTGAGCAGAAAATCTGATCTTTTCTCTCATCTACTATTGTCCATTTTTTTCTATCATTCGATCCTTTTATAGTCCAGTTGGTAGGATCATAAGCAGGGAGCTCCCCTGTAGAGTATATTTTATAGCTTAACACAGGCGTGGTATATTCTGTATCAAATACAATTTGATTCAGTTGCCTTTTTCCTGTATAAGATGTTGTAAGGTCATTATCCAACAGTTCTTTCGGATTTGTTGATAATGATTGGCTTTGACATGCTAAAAAAGGAACAAGTAGAACAGATAATATTAGCTTTTTCATTATATTCTGTCAATTGTTTTGAGAAATAAAAGAGATACTTGTTTTCGTAATTTATAGTTAAACAACCTGCAATTCCTTTATTGCAATGGGAATTGCAGGTTATTAGAATGTTAGAGACGTAAAATTCTCTTATGTTTTATTAATATCCTGGATTTTGAGATAGGCTAGGATTACGATCCAGAGCCGAATCTGAAAATGGCCATATCAACATATGCATATTATTAGAGAAAGATTTACCATCAGATTTATTATAAATAGTGGCTGATGCAATATCTACCCATTTTAAAGACATATCACTTTGAAGCTGAGGGTACAAATGGTTACGGCGAATGTCATCCCAAACTTTTAGTTCTAATGGGAATTCATGTAAGCGCTCAGTTAATACATCATCAATAGTAATTGTTGCTGGTAATGAATACTTACTGCTCAAAACACCATTAACAGTGAATGCACGTTTTTTTACAATTTCCAGATGAGCTTTAGCTTTAGCTTGATCAGGTGATGTTTGTTTTAGATATGCCTCAGCTGCGATCAAATGCATTTCAGACAAACGGAATACCGGAAAGTTTAGACTAGAACCTACAGTATTTACCATTGCGTAATCTTCGAACCAAAACCAGTTGTCATATTGATCGCAGTCGTAAGTTAAGCCTTCTGCTGAAGTATATGTCTGAAAGAAGAAATTCTTTTCCATGATACGAACATCACCATCTACATAACTTTTGATAACAGCATCTTCAGCATGATACATATTTGCTAGTACACTTGTTTTGAATACATTCGTTTTACCGTCGGCTTTTTTCCATGAGGTTGCAGCATTCGTCATACAGGCATTGATGTATCCGTTTCCACGATCCAGGAGTTGTTCATATTCGATAGCATATATGATCTCTTTGGATGATTTGCTGTTTTTAATCTTATTGAATGCACTTTTTTGAGCAGCTCCATTATCATCACTGGCTTCAAGGTCATGCCCTGCACCACCAGAGATAACTGCTTCTGCCATTGCTGCTGCTTCTGCATATTTAGCTGTATTCTGTAATGGATATCCGGCCCATTGCAAATATACTGTAGCTAATAATGCCTGTGCTGCAGGCTTTGTTATACGGCATTTGTTTGCATAAAACGTAGTATTAGGTAAAGCCTTGATTGCCTCCTGAAGATCTTTCTCTATCTGAGTATATACTTCGGTAATCGAAGCTCGAGGCTTATTAATTACTGTTGGATCTGCTGTTTCTATAGGCTCTAAGATTAGAGGAACTCCTCCATTACCTCCGTCTTTGGCTTCCCCATCTTTACACCCGAATTCTTTCAACAAGAAATAATAAGACCATGCGCGGAAGAAATAAGCTTGAGCTAGAAATTCATCTTTCTGAGTTTCTGTGATTATGCCTTTTGCTACCATTCCTGGTATACGTGCAATTAATACATTACAACGTCCGATACATACATAAGGCTCACGATAAAGTTCATTTACTTCTCCAACACTTTGAAATGTAATATTCAAATCTCTAACTCGTCCTGATATATTTCCGTCACCTTTTTGATCTGTAAATAAACCGGAAAGGAGACCACTATACATAAGGCGGGTTGGTTGCCAACCATTTTCGCGACCACCATAAAGATATGGTACTCCCCCGTAATAGATCATGTTTACTGCGGCCTGAGCATCAGCAGCAGAAGTCCAAAATGTTCCATCTGTCTTTTGATTTAGAGGCTCTTCATCAAGAAATCCAGAGCATGATGAAACTGTTAGTGCTAGTGCAATTATACCCACAAGAGGCTTTTGCATTAAATTTTTTATCTTTTTCATGAAGCTAATTTTTTAATATTAGAATGTTATACTTGCTCCCAATGTAAATGTACGAGCTTTTGGATAGGCAAAGAACATTACGTTTTGTCCCCATTGTGACGTACCTTTAGAAGAGGATTCAGGATCATATCCTTTAAATTCATCAGAGCACAATAAGAATACATTATTTGCAGTACCATACACTCGTAATCCTTTAAGACCAAGTTTAGCTGCTACAGACTTATCTAATGTATAACCTAACTGTATTAGACTCAAACGTAAATATGAACCATCAGCTAACCACGAAGAGTTGAAGTTCTGATCAGTGTAGCTATCACCATACTGACGGTTGAAAATCATCTGTACTTTTGTATTCTTGTTTTCTGGAGACCAAGCATCAGTTAAGATAGTAGAAAGACCTGATGTTAAAAAACGAGATTGAGTAGAGTGTAAGAAATCTTGTAAAACATCTACACCTAATGTAAATTGGAAATCGACAGTTAAATCAAAGTTCTTATAGTTGAATGTATTGGTAAAGCTACCGGTCCAATCAGGCAATCCTTTGCCTAAGATAGTTCTTTCAGTAGCAATAATACTACGTCCGATATTGTCTCCCGAATCGCTTATGCCTAGCCATTCATAACCGCCAAAAGAAGATAAAGACTCACCTACTTTTAGTGTTCCCCAGTTATTCCATATTGTTTCATTATTCAATCCGATTTTTTCTACTTTATTCTTATTATAGTTCACATTCAATGTACTACTCCATGAAATATCGTTACTTCTAATCGGATAAGCTGTTACCATTAGGTCAAGACCTTGATTTGATACTTCTCCAATATTTGCAGTCATAGTAGAGAATCCTGTAGAATATGGTAATGGCCGATCATATAATAAATCACTTGTATATTTGTGATAATAAGATACATCAAATACCAAACGATCTTTGAATAAACCTAGGTTGATACCAGCATCAAATTGAGCTGTTTTTTCCCATTTTAGATCTTTGTTTGCAAGTCTGCTTAAATAAGCAGTAGTAACTTTTTCTCCACCAATTACTGTAGTTCCTTGTCCAATAGTAGCCAATGAGTTATACACGCCTATTTCGCTATTTCCTAATATACCATAACTTGAATGCAACTTCAGCATACTAATTATGCTATTATCTTTTAAGAAATCTTCGTTAGAAGCCAACCAACCTAACCCTAAAGAAGGGAAAAATGCATATTTATTATTCTTACCAAACTTTGATGATCCATCATAACGAGCTGTCACGGTTGCCATATATTTGTCTTTCATAGTATAGCCTGCACGTAAGAAATAAGAGTTCATAGCCCAGCGCTCATGACCTGAAGTTACTGATGAAGGCTTAGTTCCCGCGCCCATATTGTGATAGTCATAGAAATCATCAGCAAAAGTTTTAGCATTCGCTGTAAAATATTCGTACTCATTTTCTGTCCAAGATAAACCAGCCATTGCATTGATACGGTGATCTCCGAATACCTTTTTGTATGTTAGGTATGTCTCTTCTTGCCAATACAGATTATGGGAATTACTTTGATAAGCATTACCCTGATCTCCTTTACCAAAGTCATGTACGTCGCGAGGTCCGTATTCACGATTTGTGTTTTGATTGTTACTTACTCCAAGTTGAGTTAATAAATCCAAACCTGGCATAAGATGGAACGTGAAGGCAGCATTTCCAAATATGTGCGTACGATATTGTTTGCGAATTACGGATTTAAGGAAGTGAACAGGGTTTGCTCCATCTTCAGCAGAAAATAGTCGTTCTTGATATTCGTTCGTTACTGTTGCCGGATTGTCTAGGTATTTCACTACAGGTTTGAAAGATGCTGAATTGTTATCAGCCCATGATCCATCAGGATTCTTAATAGGATACCATGCCGGCATTTCTATCATCGTACGAAGTGCGTTTTGCCCTCCGTCTCCGTGGTCTGCATTATTACCCCATGAATGGTTTACCATCAAATTGATGCCAGTAGTTAACCATTTTGTAGGATTAGCATCAAATGTCATTTTTGCGTTTACACGCTTCATGTATGAGTTAAGTAAAAGACCTTGTTGATCGGTAAAGTTTAAGAAAGCACCTACAGATGATTTTTTAGTTGATTGTTGGATACTCAACTGATGATTGTGAGAAACAGCTGTACGTGTAGCTTCTTTTTGCCAATCGGTATTATATAATGCTTTACCATTTGAGTCAAAATAACGGGAGTCGGTAAAATGGTCTGCCATATTCAATGAATAAGCCGTACCTTTATATGTATTAGCGTTTTTCAAGCCAATCATAAAGGCTTCTTGCCATTGAGATGCACTCAATGTTTCCATGTAACGTGATACATTAGCGAAGCTTACAGATCCATCATATCTTAGTGTTGTTCCTTCAGTTCCCATATCTCCACGTCTTGTAGTTACGAGTATTACCCCATTAGCTCCACGTGCTCCATATATGGCAGCCGAAGACGCATCCTTCAATACTTCAATATTTTCTATGTCATTTGGATTAAGCCTATTGAATGCATCAGCTTCCATAACTACACCGTCTACTACAAACAATGGATTTGTATTAGCTTTGATGGTACTTACCCCACGGATAATTATACGAGAAACAGCACCTGGTTGTCCGGAGTTACTGAAGATATTCACACCTGATGCTTTCCCTTTTAGTCCATCAAGGGCGTTGAATGTTTGCGCTTTAACTATGTCCGATCCTTTGGCGCTTGCAATAGATCCGGTTACATCCGATTTACGCATTGTACCGTAACCTACTACTACTACTTCTTCCAAGGCTTTAGCATCTTCTACTAAGATGACATTAATATTTGTTTTTCCTCCTACAACGATTTCTTGTGTATGGAATCCTATAAAAGAAAATACAAGAGTAGAATTAGAGTTTGGTACAGTGATAGTATATGCACCGTCCAGATCAGATATTGTTCCTGTTGTAGTACCTTTTACAACAATGCTTACGCCGCTTAATGGCTCGCCGGTTTCATCTTTTATTGTGCCTTTCACAGTGATGTTACTCTGTTCAATGCTTTTGCTTTCATTTGCATCCTTTACGGCTGCAGGAGCTGAAGCAGATGAGTACTGAAAGATCATGAGAGAAAGAAATAGAAAAAGTGCCTTTCTGACATAATCCTTGTAGTAACTTTTAGAAGTATTACTTGCAGATTTTTTTCTCATAATATGATTTTTATTAAGTTAACTTGTAATTAGTTATTTGAGACATTTGTCTCTGTTTTGAATTTAAAATGAGTTGGTTTTAATGAATGTTACATAAATTCTAGGTTTTAGAGGTTAATATTATAGGGAGTGTAATGTATTTTCCTTTGTCTTGATATACCTGAAAGTTGTTTTATAAACCTTTTACCTATCTGTAAGTCTTTAAAATTTCTAGGTTGATAATCGATGTTTTATGTCTTTCTGTTTTCGATGGGCAATTCTTATTTCGTATAATGTCTCTAAGAATCCCTCTGAGCTATTTTTATGTTTATTTCAATAAGGAACATGCAATGTTAATATTTATGTATGTTTATTTCTTTATCTTAAAAGCTGAAAAAGGTATCCTTATTTACATGGTGTAAATAAGGATACCTTTTTGGTTTTTTAGGATACTATTCAGCCTGTCTTGTTATTTTTGCTGCCTGTATTCCTTAGGGGTCATATTGTATTTTTTTGAGAACTCTCTATAGAAGTAGGATTTGTTATTTATCCCCACCTTATATATAATTTCTTGAATAGTTAGGTTTGTTGTGATTAATAATTTCGCCGCACAAGTAAATCTGTAATCTTTTATAAAATCACTCGGTGTAAGTGATGTAATTTTCTTGAATCTTCTGTACAGATTTCGTGTATTTGTACCAAGCTTTTCTGCTATTAACTCCGGTCTAAGGTTCTCCTCTTCGATATTACTGTCTATTATCGAAATAACGGACTCCATAAACTCTTTATCTTCCTGATGTATTACTTGTCCATCCGAATACTCAAGTGCACTTTCGGGTGAATAGTAATAGTCTTTTAGTTTTTTCTTCGTATTTAGGAGACGATTTATCACAGAGCGTAAAAAGAGTGGAGAGAATGGTTTTGTAAGATATGCATCTGCCCCAACATCTAGTCCTTCAGATTGATCTGCGTCACTAATCTTTGCTGAAATGATAACCAAAGGAATGTGTCTGGTTATTTTGTCCGATTTTATTTGGTTTATCAGTTCCAGCCCACTCACTTCAGGCATCATGATATCAGTGATGATCAGTTCTGGCATTTGGCTTTCTATTTGTTTAAGTGCTTCGTTTGCATTGTTAGCTCCTTTGATAATATATTCGTCTGATAAAATATCATTGATGAGCCATATTATATCCTCATTGTCATCTACAACGAGTATTATCGGTTTAGAACCCTTGCCTGAATTGTCATCCGGTAGAACATTTACAGGTCCTTGAAGAGTAGCAACAGGTACTTCTTTTAGTTCCAGTTGAGGTAGCTCCACAATAAATTCCGCATATCTATTTACTTCACTTTCTACTTTTATGCTTCCTTGTAATAGTTCAACAAGGCTTTGGCAAATAGACAGCCCTATTCCATTCCGTGACGATGTACGAGAGTATTGGTTGTCACTCCCTATTTCTTCAAGGATGCTATAGCGATCAAATATAATCGGAATTTTAGAAGCCTCAATTCCCTTCCCAGTGTTGTATACTTTTAGGGTTAAGGTATCGTTGTCTGTCATTAAGGTAACTTTGACTTCTCCACCTTCTTTTGTATATTTAAATGCATTGGATACAAGGTTGGTGTATATTCTATTGAAACATATTATATCTGTATTCCAAAGCAGCTTATCTGACACTTTCAGGTTGAATCGTATTTTATTTTGCTCGGCAATAGAAAAGAATGACTCAGACTGTTTCCTTATTTGTTCGGCAACAGGAGCATTTTTTATTATATGGAGGTTGTATTTGGATTCTTCTAATTTTCTGAAATCGAGTATTTCTTGGATAAGCTCGTTCAGATTGTCGACATTGTTACGTAAGATCTCGATATACTTATGAAAGTTATTATCCATATTTGGGGTTTTCTCTATACGATCGGTCACTCCATTTATAAGAGTTAGCGGAGTACAAAACTCATGAGTAACATTTGTGAAGAAGTCTAGTTTAGCTTCTATCAACTTCTCTTTTTGTTCTTCTTCTATTTTATTCGCTAGTTGTATTTGCTTGTTTATTATTTTTTTGCGAATCATATAAATGATATATGCGCAAACAAGTAAGAATAAGCATGCATATCCAACTATTGCCCATGTGGTGAAATACCAAGGGGGTAATTTTTTTATATGGAGGGTGTAGAATCTTTCATCGGAATTGAACACATCGTTCTTATATCTAACTTTCAAAACATACTCTCCCGAAGGCAGATTGGTGAATGTTATCTCATTTGACTTTTGTAAATCTGTCCATTCATTATTGTAATCTTCCAGCATATAAGAATATTCGTAGTTTTCTCCATCGATATAGTCTACCGCTATAAATGAGAGCGTAAAGGCTGCAACATTAGCAGGGATTTCGAGATACTTAGTGCTGTTGTTAATGTAATTTGACAAAGGACGATCTTCTCCTGATATTTTTAATCCAAAGAAATAAAGATCAGGTCTATAGCTATTCTCAAAACTATATCCCGGCTCTAGCCATGTAAGTCCGTTTATGCCACCAAAGAAAAGTCGCCCTGTATATGGGCAATGCCAGTAGGCATCATCAGAAAATTCAAAGACTCTTAGATCAGGAAATGTATAGTTGTGGAAAAAGTCGTTATGTGGATTATACTTAGCCAGTCCTTTATTTGTACTTAGCCATATGCAGCCTTCTTTATCTTCCAGTATTCCGTGTATCATATCATTTATAATGCCACTTTTTCTGTCAAATTGCTTGATTGTATGATTTCCGTTTTTGAAAAACTGCATTTGAGTTAGGCCTGAACTTGCTCCGAAATAAAACACAGAGTCTTTACTCTGATAAACACTTAATACATCACCAATAGCAGTACTTTCGGCTTTATTGATCGGAATAAATTCGTATTGTTTGTTCGTGATGTTAAACCGAGTTACTCCATAACCACCTCTATTCCCTATAAATAATGTTGATTTTCCGTCATAAGTCATAGAGTGGAACTCGTTACATGTCTTATCGTTTTTCTTCGGAAAGAAGGCATTTATCGATTTAACTTCAACTGTTGGAGCCTGATTGTCAACAACAACTTCCAATAAACCATTTCCGGCCGTGGCCATCCATAATGTGGAATCATTTACTTCACATATTGAATGAACTTTACCTATTGTGTTCGGAGTCTTATTTATCGCTGTCTTTATTTTATTGTCTTTATATGAGTAATAAGAAAGTCCCGGGCCTTCTGTCCCTAACCAGATTATGTCTTTCTTTTTGCTTCGTAAAAAACAGAATACAAGGTTGCTGACTAGTCCTTCGGTTGTTGTGTAATGGATTATTTCCGATGATGGAATTTTTAAATTATTCAACTTATTGTAATTCTTAATCAGAAAAATACCGTCACCTTTTGTGCCTACCCAAAGATTGTTGTGTTCGTCGGTATATATCGAACGAACAGGTTTTTGGCTGTCGAATGGCAAATGTTCGAGCAGTATATTCCCAAACATATCGTGATTCTGATAGAACATTTCTACACCTTTGCCATCTGTTCCAAGCCATAGTATATCTTGTTTATTATCTTTTAATAAGCAAAAAACACCTATCCCGCTAGTTATAACTTCCGGCCTATAGTGGTCTTCTATATTCAATTTTACTACGCCATTGTTTTTAAACGCGATATATACGTCATATTTGAACGATGTTATTCTTGCTATACCGCCATTTTTGGCTGTGAGTTGCGATATGTCTGATAATACTATTTTTTTTGAAGCAATTATGTCATATAGGTACAGCTTTTGATCTTTATCAACGAAGTAAATCTTATTGTTCTCATAAGATGCATAATCTATATTTTTATCATGCATTGTTATTTCATGAGTCTTTAGTTTTATATCCGAATCTTGCTTCTTAGAATATTCAATATTCAGAAGTTTCCCATTGTTTGTAATCAGATAAAGTTTATCATTCTTAGTAAAGAAAATATCTTTTATACTTTCAGTGTCAGCCTCAGGGAGATGGATATCTTGGAATCTTTTCAAGTCGGAAGATGATGAATAATAGGAAATATATCCTCGTTTGCATATAACCCATGTATTGCCTTGACTATCTGCCGCTAAAAGCTTCGCTTCGGGACATTCGGGGTGAGACTCTGTTACTCGCCTGTCTTTTAACGAGAATCTGTTAAGTCCAAGAAAAGTTGATATCCACAAATGGTCAGCATCTGCTTGCGAAATTTTATGTATGATATTGCTGCAAAGTGAATATTCGTTGTCTAGTTCGAACCGATACACATAAAGGTTTTTTCCATTGTATAGATTAAGGCCATCATATGTACCAAACCACATATATCCATTTTGATCTTGGTACATACATAATACAGCGTTATTTGACAGGTCAAGGTTTCCGACTCTGTGAGCCCCATATGCAGCATATGAACTCAGAATTGAAAATACAGATAACCAGCAAATAAGAACTAAGGTGGTTGATTGTTTCATTCTCGAATTGTATGGTGGTTTTAGTGCATTACACGAATAACAAAGTATCCATGAATATGTTTCTTCATGAGTTAGAGGAACTAAATTATCTTATAGTTATATAGCCTAACAGAGTATTTGAAGAACAAAGAATTTAGAGCATTTAATTTTACAAAAATAAGAGATAATATTGTAAAAATATAGTTAAATCGTTCGAGATTTAAACTTTTATAATATTCTGAATATAAAAACGGTTGACATAAAACCCCTTAATTGTATTGTAGTAATATTAACTCGGTATTCATTTGATTGTGCATGCATTCCTGATATAAATAATTCCAATGTTTTTCTTCAGTATTTATTTTACACGTTAGGCCTAAAGATTTTCTAAATATAATAAAATCTTTAAAATAGAAGGCTATCAAATAAAAAGTTTTTAATATATATATCGATATACCCTTGTGTGTTTTTAATGTCCTCGTTAAGTAATATTCTGTTCAAGAATAAAAATAAATCTAACGAGGTCTATGATACTATTAATCTTCGTTATATAACCTTGTATTATATATTGATTTCAAGCCCGTCGTACGACAAGTATACATTTGGAGGCAATATGGCTTGTACCTTATCATGTAATCCCATTTGGTGAGACATGTGTGTCAGATAAGCTTTTTTAGGAGATATTTTCTTTATCTCTTCCAAAGCTTCTATTAGATTTAAATGAGATATATGCTTGTCGATACGTAGAGAACTAATAACTAAAGTATCCAAGTTTTTTAATTTATAATATTCTTCTTCACCTATATGCTTTACATCAGTGAGATAAGCGAAGTTGTTGATTCGGTAACCTAAAATAGGCAGCATGTGGTGCATGATGTTTATAGGTTGTATATCAATATCCCCTATACAAAAAGGCCCTTCATGACTCACTTCGTGAAGCCTGAACGTGGGAACTCCGGGGTAGCGATGCTCCCTGAAAGAGTAGGGAATTCTTCTTTTTAGTGCATCTAAGGTAATGGTGTTTGAGTATATATCTACATCGTCGAATCTACAGAAAGGACGTAAATCATCTAATCCGCCCACATGATCATAATGTTCGTGGGTGAGTAATACTCCATGAATGTGCGAAAATTCCTCATGTATAATTTGCTCCCGGAAATCAGGACCACAATCGATAAGAATTCGCTTATCACCTATATTCAATAAAACAGACGCTCGCAGGCGTCTGTCTTTTATGTTATTAGAGGTGCATACCTCACATTTGCAGCCAATTTCAGGGACTCCTGTGGATGTTCCTGTTCCTAAGAACTTTATCTTCATCCTTATCAAATATCTTTGTTTACATTATTTTCGTAGAATCCATAAATCTGTTAATGGTATTCTGTATGTTTTCAATAATTGTGCAGAAGACTTTCGTGCATTATACTGTTCTTCCACGGTCTTTATTTTATTCAAAGCTTCCTGTTCCGAGTCATACGTTCCGATAATAACATAATATATACCGGAAGTGTTTTTTACTACGATTAAAGACTCTTTCGCCCCTAACGTTTTTTTTAGATGTTCTGATCCGTTATATTTATTCGTTAGTGAAGCTATTACTACACTATATTTTTTAAGCTTTGCTTTATCTTCTTTATTTAAGTAAGATAATTCTTCCGTTTTGAGTATTTTCTTGTCTGTATCGAGTAAGTGCGCAAAAAAAACTGAGCTTTCAGGTTCTCCAACCGATGTCTCGCTTGTTTGTCCTCCTTGCGATTGAGAATTAGCGGGTGATGTTATTGGTACTACAACAGAGGTCTTTTTCGGACAATCAGGACATTGATCGATAAGAGCCTGTCTGCGTTTTGCAGCTTCCAGATATACATCTCCATTTGCATATTCCGAATCATCATGATTTACTTTATAATGTTCATAGGTAGCTTTTACCTGAGCCATATAAGCCGATTCGGCCGTATAGTTTATTGATTCGCTACTGCTTTTCGTTTCTTTACCCGAAGTATTTTTGCTTTCTTCGATTAAGAAGCTTTCTCCTTTCATCTGATTGTTTGCCTCCCTATAAAATTTAGCAATAGATTTTTCCTGTGATCCACAAGAGGATACAAACATAATAATTGATAGTAGTAAAGTTGTGTAGATTATCTTCATTCTTAGATGTTTGTTTAGTAAAACGATATCGATATTACTATGCAAAGATATAAAAAAAGACGTTTAATTAATACACTAAAAGTTAAAAGTAAAGGTGTTTAGATGGCATTTGCTTTAGCTATGGACATAAAAAAAGGAGAGCAGTTAGGCTCTCCTTTTATATTCGTTTAATATTCTCGCTGTAATATCCACCAATCATTGAATGGAATTCCGTATTTGCTTTTTAGAGCAGACACATCTCCCATTGCATGGTATTTTTCGAGGATTTCATTCTTTTTAGCTACAGCTTGTTCCTTTGAGTCGTAACTTGCTATAATAACACGGTACATTCCCTGATCGTTGCGAACCAATATTATATTGTAACCGTCGTTTCCAAATCTTTCTTTCAAAGATTCAGCTCCGGGTTTCATTGCCATTGCAGCAACAACTACACTGTAAGCTTTCAACCCATTAGCATCACTTTCGTATACCGGGGTAACTTTTTCTTTTCTAACGGTTTCGCTACTGTAGCTAGGAGTCGTAGTCGCTGGTTTCGAAACAGGAGTTGAAGATACTGAGTTCTCTTCCATTTCTCTTTCTTTCGCAGCTTCATATACCGACTTATATGCACTTTGTTTAGGTTTACAAGATCCAAATGCAATAAGGAAAGCCAGAGCTAATCCAATTCCAATTAATTTTTTATTCATATCCTTTATTTTAATATGTTAGATTTAGCATTTGACGCAAAATTAATACATTACCATTTAGTATAACGATTTTTTGTGGCAAATAGTATGATTTTCACTTTAATTAATAAATTCAAAACCTGTATATGGCACCAATACTTTCGGTATGCGAATACCTGCATCGGTTTGATTGTTTTCTAACAATGCTGCAACAATGCGGGGTAAAGCTAATGCGCTGCCGTTCAGAGTATGAGCCAGCTGTATCTTTTTGTCTGCATCCCGATAGCGACATTTCAGACGATTTGCCTGATAGCTTTCGAAATTGGATACCGAACTTACTTCGAGCCAACGTTTTTGTGCTGCCGAGAATACCTCAAAGTCAAATGTAAGGGCAGAAGTGAAACTCATATCTCCTCCACATAGACGAAGTATGCGCCAAGGCAATTCAAGTTCATCAACGAGTGACTGAACATGCGCAACCATTTCCTTCAAAGAGTCGTAAGAGTGCTCAGGTTTGTCGATACGAACAATTTCAACTTTGTCGAACTGGTGTAAACGATTCAATCCTCGAACGTCTTTTCCATACGAACCTGCCTCGCGACGGAAACAAGCAGAATATGCCGTATTCATAATCGGCAGATCTTTTTCTTCGAGAATAACGTCACGATATATATTTGTTACAGGAACTTCGGCTGTAGGTATCAGATACAAATCATCCAACGTCGCATGATACATTTGTCCTTCCTTATCCGGCAACTGACCTGTACCATAACCCGAAGCAGCATTTACGACATAAGGTGGCTGTACTTCCAGATATCCGGATTCACGAGCTTTGTCAAGGAAATAGTTTATTAATGCACGTTGCAGGCGTGCTCCTTTTCCTTTATATACCGGAAATCCTGCCCCTGTAATCTTTACGCCAAGTTCAAAATCGATAAGATCATATTTTTTAGCCAAGTCCCAATGTGGAAGTGCATCTTCTCCCAGTTCAGGTATAATACCTCCGGTTTTTTCTACAACATTGTCTTCGGCTACTCTTCCTTCAGGAACCTCGTCCGATGGAAGGTTAGGAATAAGAACAAGCAATTCTTGTAGATCTTGTTCTGCTTGGCGAAGTGTATCTTCGAGAACTTTACTTTGTCCTTTTATTTCAGCTACCCTGTTTTTTGCAATTTCAGCTTCGGCCTTATTGCCTTCTTTCATTAGTTGTCCTATGTGTTTCGATAGATTATTGGATTCTGACAAACAAGAATCTAAAGAGGTTTGTGTTCTCTTTCTTGTCTGGTCTATTTCCAATACCTTTTCGATTATTTCTTTTGCATCGAAATGTTTTTTAGCCAGCTTTTTAATCACTAGCTCAGGATTCTCACTAATTGTTTTCAGCGTTAACATAAGTCTGATTTTTGTTTATGTTGCAAAGTTATAAATATTTTAAGAAAATGTTATTTATATACCTATACAAGTTTTATTTGTTTTAGGAAGTAACAAAAGACGATAACGACCTTTATAAAAAAGAGACAGGTCGAAATAGACTTGTCTCTCTGTTTTGACGATTATCAACAATCTTATTTTATTTCAGAGTTTTGGTCTTTGCCTGCTTTCCAAACTCGATATTTAATCTCATAACCTTTCGGAGCGTATACCACTATAGGTAGTTTGCTATTGTATCTCACAATAAGAGATTGACTTGATACAAATCTGTTTTCGTTCGGCTTATTACATGCCATCATTGTAGAGGCTGTTTTTCCATCCGATGTGAATTCGTAATAAGTATATCCCCATCCCTGTAAATCTTTTTCTTCCAATTTACCCATCAGCGTATGCACATTGCAATCCACGCTCATTACTTTTCCGGGAACTATTTCTATCTTGAATTTAGATTCATCCGACTTTTTGCTTAGATAAATTACATGTCTCACCATTCCTTCTTTTGCTGCCGGATAGGGTTCTAGCATTTTGGCTCTTTCTTGTTTGCTTTGTGCATTTGCTACCGAAGCAAAAGATAAGCACAGACTCATCATAAGCAGTGTTAACGCTGCGAGTGTAGTTCGTTTCATCATGTTATTGTTTTAATTGTTTATATTTAATTTGTTTCTAATATTGTTTTGCAATTATTATGACTAAGTAAAAAGATAAAGGTTTAAGATACTTGTTTGGTGTTAAATCTTTACTTTTATATTCGAATATAACAAGTGCCTGTAGTAAAGGTTCATATCCGATTCTTTTGTTTGCAAGTTTTTATCTTTCGTTTGTCGGGAAATAGAATTCGTTCATCGATTATTACTTGTTTATATATGCCGGTCGGATTAATTTTACATCATAACATTAAATAAGTTTATTATGAGACGAAATTTAGAAGATAGACATTTTTTTAAAAGAGCTAGAAGAGATAAATCAAATAAAGACGGTATCGGTTTTGCCGTTTTGCTAATTCTAGTCGGAGGCTTTTTCTTATTCTTTAATATGGGAATTCTTCCCGATGTATTAAGACCAATATTTATATCGTGGCAGATGTTATTGATCGGAGTTGGGGTATGGTCTCTTGTTGTAAAACGAAAACTAGGACAGGGACTTTTGGCAATTGGTTTTGGATTATTTTTTATCTATCCCAAATTGAGTTTTGCATTTCCTGCTATTTTCATTGATCTTGATATCGATTTCAGAACATACTGGCCAATAATACCGATAACAGTGGGTACAGTTTTAGTATTAAACTGGTTGAGATCTTCTGATAATAAAAAAGGTGAGCGATGGAACAAAGTATATAATGCAGAGACTGATGAGTGGCACGAGTCTGCTCAGGCAATACATAATAAATCTGATTTTTTCGAAAAGAATATGATTTTCGGAGGCTCTGAGCAGATCATATTATCTCAAAACTTTAAAGGAGGAGAAGCGAATGTAATTTTCGGGGAGTTGATCTTAGATTTGCGTAAGGCTCAGTTGGGTGAAAATATAGCATACTTAGAGTTGAATGCGATATTTGGCAGCTTGGTTGTATATATCCCGTCAGAATGGACATTAAAGGTGGATAGTTCTACTGTTTTAGGTGCTTTCCAAGATAGACGTTTGTATAAAGACGAATCTTTGGAGAATGAAAATGGCGCACGGGTTATAATGGAGGCAAATAGTATATTTGGCAATATAGAAATCCGAAATTAAACAGATAGCCGTTAGGATGAAGAGTCGCTTGATAATCATAATGTACATTTTTATAGCATTGCTGACTACTGCTATTATATATGGCTGTATGAAGCCTTTGGCGATGGTTCCCTTGCCTGTATTGTGGGCTGACGCTTGTGTCTCGGGGATTGTTTTGTCTATACTTTTATTTTTATTGTATGAGATTGTAAAATATACTCGCTTTGCTACTTTGCCTTTTAAGCAACAGGTCGTTAATTATACGGCATTAGCTATATTATTTGTGTTTTTCTGGTTGGGAGCAGATCTTTTGGCTCTGTATACACTTTTCCCTCAAGAGGAATGGATTGGCTTGTTGCCGATCTCTACAACTCGGATTGTTTTAAGCTTGCTGGTATATGTGTCTGCAATACTTTTTTACAATAATATATATAAGTCTAATGTGCAGAGTTCAGATGAAAATGCAGATGAGTTTTTCATTGCAGAAGATGATAATATAGAGAATCACGTGACAGAAGAAATAAAACCAAATGAAGAATTGGAGCGTGTCGCTGTAAAAAATGGGCAAAGAATAGAGGTAATCCCTGTCTCCAATATAATTTATATACAGGCAGAGGGAGATTATGTGATGATATACTCGGATAAAGGTAAATTCCTCAAAGAGCAAACTATGAAGTCTTTCGAAAGCCTCTTGCCTTCTACTAAATTTGTGCGTGTACATCGTTCCAGTATCGTAAATGTAGATTTTATAGCGCAAATAGAATTGTATAATAAACAAAGCCAATTGCTAAAGCTCAAAGATGGTTCACAGGTGAGGATTAGTATGAATGGGTATAGGCTCTTAAAGCAAACGCTCGGTTTGTAAGGTTAAGAGTTTCAATTTTAATGAAAGTAATCTCCGCTTCTTTTTTTACCACAGAGTAAAAAGAGTAAAGCGGAGTTTTTGATCATAAAACAAAACCCCAAACAAAAATCATAAAGGACTGTATTTTTTGTCTCTAAGTTCCTATCTTTGCACCACGAAAATGCATCTTACGGGAACTAAATATAAAATAACTTACTATATATGACCAAGAAATACAACAGAACCCTTGTTACATCGGCCCTTCCTTATGCCAATGGTCCTGTACATATCGGACATCTTGCCGGAGTTTATATTCCTGCCGATATTTACGTGCGCTACCTTAGGCTTAAAGGTGAAGATGTAATACATATAGGTGGTTCTGATGAGCATGGTGTACCTATCACCATCCGAGCAAAGAAAGAGGGAGTTACACCTCAGGATATTGTTGATAAGTATCATGGAATTATCAAGAAATCTTTTGAAGATTTCGGAATAGCTTTCGATATTTATTCCCGTACAAGCTCTGATATTCATAAAAAGACAGCTTCTGACTTTTTCCTTACGTTGCATAATAAGGGAGCGTTTGAAGAAAAAACAAGTGAACAATATTATGATGCGGAAGCTCAGATGTTTCTCGCCGACCGTTATATTATGGGCGAATGCCCTCACTGTGGCAATCCGAATGCTTACGGAGACCAATGTGAGTCGTGCGGAACGTCTCTTAGCCCTACCGATCTGAAAAATCCTCGCTCTACAATATCAGGTTCTACTCCTGTGATGCGTGAAACAAAACATTGGTATCTGCCTCTTGACAAGCACGAGTCGTGGCTTCGTCAGTGGATACTCGAAGATCATAAAGAGTGGAAATCGAATGTTTACGGACAGTGTAAGTCATGGCTGGATATGGGGTTACAACCTCGTGCCGTAAGTCGCGACCTCGATTGGGGTGTGCCTATTCCACTGCCCGATGCAAAAGGAAAAGTACTTTATGTGTGGTTCGATGCTCCTATCGGATATATTTCTAATACAATAGAATTGCTGCCTGATAGCTGGGAGAAATGGTGGAAATCGGAAGATACGAAATTGGTACACTTTATCGGGAAAGATAATATTGTTTTCCACTGTATCGTTTTTCCTGCCATGTTGAAGGCTGAAGGTTCTTTCATTTTACCTGAAAATGTTCCGGCAAATGAATTTCTGAATCTGGAGGGAGATAAAATATCTACTTCACGAAACTGGGCTGTGTGGTTGCACGAATATCTCGAAGATTTTCCGGGACAACAAGATATACTTCGTTATGTGCTCACGGCTAATGCTCCCGAAACGAAGGATAATGACTTTATGTGGAAAGATTTTCAGGCTCGCAACAACAATGAGCTTGTTGCTATTTTGGGGAACTTTATCAATCGCGCATTAGTACTTACTCAAAAATATTTTGATAATAAAGTACCGCAGTTGAATGAACTGACAGACTATGATAAGGAAACCCTTAAAGAGTTTGCAGATGTAAAGGCTGTAGTAGAATCTTATCTCGATACATACCGTTTCCGCGATGCGCTTAAAGAAGCCATGAACCTGGCACGTATCGGTAACAAATATCTGGCAGATACAGAGCCTTGGAAAGTCGTTAAAACAGATATGGCACGTGTAGAAACAATATTGAATATATCTCTACAGATTACTGCCAATCTCGCAATCGCTTTCGAGCCGTTCTTGCCATTCAGCGTGAAAAAGATACGCCGGTTTATCAATGTTGATAACCTGACATGGGATCAACTAGGACGCATTGATCTGCTGCCTGTAGGACATCCGTTGAATGAGTCGGAATTGCTCTTCTCTAAAATAGAAGATGAAACGATAGAAAAACAAATCCAGAAACTTTTGGATACTAAAAAAGCAAATGAACAGGCCGTGGAAGTAAAAGTTGCTCCACAGAAACCAAACGTTGCTTTTGATGATTTTTCGAAGCTCGATCTTCGTGTTGGAAAAGTTTTGGAGTGTATAAAAGTACCTAAAGCTGATAAATTGTTGCAATTCTTAATTGATGATGGCATGGGTAAACGTACCATTATTTCGGGAATAGCAGCTTGGTACAAGCCTGAAGATTTAGTAGGTAAACAGGTGTGTTTTATTGCAAATCTCGAACCACGGAAACTAAAAGGAATAGAGTCGCAAGGGATGATTCTTTCTGTAGAAGATGGGGGCGGTAATTTATCGCTTATCACACCTTCTAAAGATGTAGAACCGGGTTGTCAGATAGGATAAAGAAGAATATATTTTTCTATAAGCCGATATACCTTAAGAGGTGTATCGGCTTTTTTATTTATAAAAAAATAGTTTTCTTGTAATAAAATTCAAGTAACTTCTACTATATAGTAAAAGGACAATAATGATATGGATGATCTGAGAGAGAACTTTCTACAAATGCTTGAAAAATATCAATCCATTCTGCATAAGGTGAGTCTTATCTACTTTAGGCATGAAGATGAACGGAAAGATAATTTTCAGGAAATTGTTTATCAGATGTGGAAGGCATACGCATCTTTACGAAATAGAGAGAATGTTGTATCGTGGATATACTCAATATCTATCAATACTTCTATATCACGCATTAGAAAAGATTCCCGGATGCAGTACCGCGAAGAATTGCCCGATGAGGCTTATGTTGATATGGCTAAGCAATGGGCTGTAGATGAAGATATGAGTATGCTGTTGACAGCTATTTATGATTTGAATGATATCGACAAATCTATCATACTACTTTATTTGGAGGAGAAAAGCTATGAAGAAATCTCAGAAATCATAGGGATCAGTAGATCCAATGTCGGCACTAGGATAAACCGAGCAAAAAATGTTTTGAAGGACAACTTAATTAAGATGGGTTATGAAAAGGGATAATTTACAAGATATATGGCACAAAGGAAGCTCTAATATAGAGGCTCAGTCTTCTGAAGACCTCAAAAAGCTCCTAGAAAAGAAGGTTGTCAAAGTGATGAGAAAACATTCTTTTATCGATTATATTTCCATATCGGTAGGAATTACACTTTTTGTGTTACTGGTATATGCCGGAATAAAAAGAGCGAATGATACCTATTATCTAATAAACAATATAGTGCTATGCTTTGTAGTTGCTGTCTTTGTCGTATCGGGCATCCGATCGCATTATAAGATAAATTATAATACGATGAGTCTTCCTCTCAGAGATTGGTTGAGGTATCGGATAAATGAGATATCCAAATCGCAAAAGATGTATCCGGTTCGTTACTTTTTTGCGATCTTGATGATTTTACCATGCTATCTTTCTTTTTTCGTATATTCAATAAACAGGTCTTTTCTAGATGTTGTTACGAATCAAGCGTTCTTTCCTGCTTTTCTTATTGTTTTTATTAGCGGATCTTTCTCTTCTTTGTTGGCTATGAGGAATATAAGTCTATATAAAAAGAAAATATTGAAGAGTCTTAAAAAAATGTATGATCAACTTTGCGAACAAGATTGATGTCTGTTATTTTGTAAGTAAATAAGGGTTGATTCTATTTTCTTTTTGATGTTTTTATTTTATATTTGTAGTGTAGTGCTGTTTGATTTGTCAAATAGTTAGTTAACCTTGCTTTATTTTCTTTTCAATAAATAATCTTTTAACCAAAAATCTACGAATATGGCATTCTCAAAGAAACCATGGGCAGAGCCCTATCGCATCAAAGTAGTAGAACCCCTGAAAACCACAACAAGGGAGCATCGTTTGAAATGTATGAAAGAAGCCGGATGGAATACTTTTTTACTCCATGCCGATGATGTCTATATCGATTTGTTGACGGATAGCGGAACGAATGCGATGAGTGATATGCAATGGTCGAGAATGATGATTGGAGATGAGGCTTACGCCGGTAGCCGCAGTTTCTACTATTTGGAAGAAGTTTGTAAAAAATATTACGGTTACAAATATATTCTGCCTACTCATCAAGGTCGTGGAGCTGAAAACTTATTAAGCAAATGTATGATTACTCCGGGACAGTATGTAGCCGGTAATATGTATTTTACGACTACACGTCAGCATCAAGAGATCGCGGGAGGAACATTTGTGGATGTGATTATCGATGAGGCGCACAAAAGTCAGTCCACACATCCTTTTAAGGGAAACATAGATCTCGAAAAATATGAGAGGCTGATTAACGAAAAAGGCGCAAAAAATATAGCTTATATTACTGTCGGTGCCCCTGTGAATATGGCGGGAGGGCAGCCTGTGAGTATGGCGAACATGAAGGCCGTATCGGAACTCTCCCACAAACATGGCATCAAAGTTGTGTTGGATGCTACACGTAATATAGAGAATGCGTATTTTATCCAACAGCGCGAAGAGGGCTGCAAGAATCGTAGTGTAGAGGATATAAATCGTGAATTTTGCTCTTATAGCGATGCTGCGACAGTCAGTGCCAAAAAAGATTTGTATGTAAATATTGGAGGATTGGTTATGTGTAACGATCCCGATCTTTACGATGATTTACGAAGCCTGATCGTTGTATACGAAGGAATGCCAACATACGGAGGTCTTGCCGGAAGGGATATGGAAGCGATGGCTCAGGGGTTGATCGAAGCCGTACAGGATGATATGATAGCCTCACGTGTTCGTCAGGTCGAATATTTCGGCAATCTGTTGCATGAAGCAGGTATCCCCGTTGTATTGCCTATCGGAGGACACGGTGTATTTATTGATGCGAAGAAATTTTACTCACATATACCTCAAGATCAATTTCCTGCGCAGAAACTCGCTGCGGATATTTATGTAGAATCAGGAGTGAGAGGTATGGAGCGGGGAATTGTATCGGCAGGAAGGAATAAACAGACAGGTGATCACTATTATCCTGAGCTGGAATTAGTAAGATTGACTGTTCCTCGTCGGGTATATACACAGGCTCATTTCGATGTAGCTGCTTGGAGTATAATAGAGATGTTTAAAGATCGGGATAAAGCCCGTGGCTTGAAGATGGTGTACGAGCCTAAATTCCTTCGTTTCTTCCAAGGACGATTTGAGGAATTATAATAAACAGATTTTGATCTTAAGCTATATAAACAAAAAGAGCAGTAAAAACTGCTCCTTTTGTTTGATAAAGAATGAATTTATCCTTTTATTTAAATACTACTACTCTGCTTTCTAGCGGTTGGAACTCTTTTGGTCCTGCTTCGCTTGTTGGTGTGCCAAACGGCATTTGAGCTATCAGTTTCCATTTAGGGCTGATGTTGAATGCTTTTGCTACTTCTTCATCAATTATCGGATTATAATGTTGCAGTGATGCACCTAGTCCCGCTTCTTCGAGCATTGTCCAGATTGCAAACTGGTGCATTGCCGATGTGTGCTGAGACCACACTGGGAAGTTTTCGCTGTATGCCGGGAATGCATCTTGCAAACCTTTTACAACGTCTGTATCTTCATAGAAAAGAATTGTTCCATGACCTGCAGCAAACGCACCGTCTATCTTCGCTTCTGTAGCCGGAAAAGCTTCAGGTGAAACAAGTTTCTTCAATACTGATTTTACGATATCCCACAGTTTTTTGTGATTGTCATTCAACAGGAGAACTACTCTTGTTGATTGCGAGTTGAATGATGATGGAACATGCAAAACAGCGAAGTCTATAATTTCTTTTATCTGATCATCTGAAATAGGGCTCTTGTCATTGATAGCGTAATATGTTCTACGACCTTTTATTGCTTCTTTAAGATTCTTTTTCATTGTTTACTTTATTTAATTAGTGTCTAAATACTATAGTTAGCTTTGTTACTCTAACGTCAAAGTTAAAGTAAATGTTTTGATGAATTGTATAAAAATAATAATAGTTATCTCTTCAAATATCTATATATCTAAGTATTTCGTACATTTGTGGCTGAATTCTTAACAAATGGTATAATGCATTTTTCGGGAGTAATATTTGATTTTAACGGAACATTATTTTGGGATACTAAGCTGCATAATAAAGCATGGGATATATTTCTGACTAAACATGGTTTGTTTTTATCCGATGAGGACAAGTTTAAGAAGATGCATGGTAAAAACAATAAGGATTTGTTTATTGAATTATTTAATAAGCCCTTGTCTGACGTTGAAATTCAAAAATATGTGCTTGAAAAAGAAGGATTGTATCAGGATTTATGTTTGCAAACCGATATGCAATTAGCTCCCGGAGCTTCTGATTTCCTGGACTTCCTGAAAGATAAAAAAATACCATTTACCATTGCCACTGCCTCAGGGAAAGAGAATCTCGATTTTTATTTCGAGCATCTTCCTCTTACACGATGGTTCGAATACGATAAGGTTGTTTATAACAACGGAAAGATAAAAGGAAAACCCGATCCTCAGATATATCAGAATGCTTTGGCTATTATCGGCAAACAACCTGAAGATGTCATTATATTCGAAGATGCTGTAGCCGGATTGCAATCTGCACGAAATGCAAAAGCCGGAAAAATAATTGTCGTAAACTCAAATGATGACGATTATACAGACTGGTCGGATTGCCAGATAATTAAAAATTTTGACGAAGTAGATAGAACGCAATTTGTATTATAAAGAAAATGGAGAGCTCTATAAAGAAAGTTCATACTGTAATTTGTCCTGTCTGCGGAAGTCGTGGAATTGACCCTTTTCTATCCTGTAAAGATTATCTTACAACTCAGGAAGTCTTTGAAATCAATAAATGTAATGGATGTGGTTTTGCTTTTACTCAGGATTTTCCTGTCGAAAATGAAATCGGAAAATATTACGAAGCACCTGAATATATTTCACACTCGGATACAAACCGGGGGATAATAAACAGTCTGTACCATCTGGCTCGCAAGATAGCATTGAAGTCGAAGTCGAAGCTGGTTACCAAGTATGCGGGCAGTAAAAAAGGGATGTTGCTTGATATAGGTTCAGGAACCGGTTACTTTCTAAATCGGATGAAAGAACTGAAATGGATTGTAACAGGTATCGAGAAATCGGCATCAGCCAGAAAGTATGCAAAGCAAAAATTTGGTATAGATTGTCAGGATTCCGAATATCTTTACGAGATCCCCTGCCAGACAAAAGATGTGATCACGATGTGGCATGTGCTGGAGCATCTCGAACATCTGAATAGTGTACTGGACTATCTCCAAAAAATATTGAAAGATGACGGTACTCTCGTTATAGCCTTGCCCAATAAAGAATCGTTTGATGCAAGATACTATAAAGAATATTGGGCAGCCTATGATGTGCCCCGCCACCTATGGCATTTCTCTTCTTCCGATTTTCAGCGCATTGCAAACAGGCATCAGTTCGAAATTCTAGAAATCAAGCCGATGTATTTCGATGCTTTCTATATATCTATGCTGAGTGAGAAAAATATGGGACATTCGTTTGCCAGTTTGCGAGGGTTGATTCGAGGCGGAATTTATTTCCTACGTACCTTGAGGAATAAAAATGGCAGTAGTTCGTTGATTTATATATTAAAGAAGAAAATAACAAACACAAAATAAGATGATAAAAAAAGAGCAGTCTTTGGTGAAGATGTTGTTGCCACATATTATTGCAGTGGTTGCATTTTTATTTATAACAATGGCATATTTTAGCCCTATGTTGCAAGGTAAAGTGTTGTCGCAGCACGATGTAACACAATATCAGGGTTCAGCAAAGGAAATTAGCGACTATTACTATAATGAGGGTAAGACTTCGGCCTGGACAGGCTCGATGTTCTCCGGTATGCCTGCGTATCAGATAGGTGTGCATGGAGGCAGTCCAAATTTTCTTGACTATCTCGAGGCTCCTGTAAAAGCATTGGGTAACACCACGGCAGGACCTGTTTTTGCAGGTATGCTCATGGCTTATATCTTATTTTGCTTGATGGGGTTCAGTCCGGCAGTCGCTATATTGGGGGCTGTTGCTTATTCGCTGTCATCTTATAATATTGTTATACTCAACGCCGGGCACGTGACTAAAGCATGGGCGCTGGCATATATGCCGCTGATAGTGGCAGGCTTTATGTCGTTGTTCAAGAATAAGATCTTGCTTGGTAGTGTGTTGGTCGGTTTGGGGTTGGCTCTACAAATAAAAAGTAATCACTTGCAGGTAACTTATTATACCGGTTTACTCAGTGTTATACTCTTCATTACATATGCAGTTGAGGTGCTCTCAAAAAAGAATTATAAGTCATTCCTTATGTCCTGTGGTGCCATGATTATCGCTGTGGCTTTGGCTGTGTTGGCTAATATGGGGAATATATACGGCAATATGGAAATGGCACGAGAAAGTACTCGTGGAAAGTCTGAACTTACTTCGCCGAAGTCCGAGTCGGAAAAGCAATCGACAGGACTTGACAAAGATTATGCTTTTGGGTGGAGTTATGGTAAAGCCGAAACATTCACATTCCTTGTTCCTAATCTGTACGGTGGAGAATCGAAACCTTATGATAAAGATGCTCAGAGTATAAAAGTATTGACACAGAAGGTGCAATCGGGAGAAATTCCTGCCGAATTTGCCAATCAGGTGTCACGCATTCCTCAGTATTGGGGCGACCAGCCTTTTACTCAGGGGACTGTATATCTGGGAGCAATCGTTTGTTTCTTGTTCCTGTTGGGTATGATCATTATAAGAAGCAATGTAAAATGGGGTTTGCTCGTGGCTACTATCTTTTTCATATTGCTGGCTTGGGGTAAAAATCTGGAATGGTTCAACGACTGGTTTTTCTATCACTTCCCGCTCTATAGTAAATTCAGGGCAGTATCTACAGCTTTGGTAGTGCCTGCACTCACTATTGTTATGGTTGCCGTGTGGGGAATAAAAGAATTCTTCTCGGGAGAAATAGATAAAAAGAAACTAAAAAAAGCACTTTATATATCGTTAGGCGTAGTTGGTGGTCTTTGTCTTATCCTTTGGATAGCGCCGGGAGCATTCTTCAATTTCACTTCGGGTGCAGATGCACAATGGAAAGCACAGGTTCCTGAATGGTATTATAATGCATTGCTGACCGATCGTCAAGACCTGATGTCGTCCGATGCTTTACGCTCTTTGGTGTTTGTTTTATTGGGCGGAGCAATTTTGTATTTTTCTCTTCGGACGAAGGTTGATACAAAGAAAATGACAATATACGGTTCGTTGGGACTTGCCGTTTTAGTCTTGATCGATTTGTGGGGAATTGATAAACGCTATTTGAATGAGAATAACTTTGTGGCTAAAAGTACTTACAAAACAGAAACGTTTTCTCCGTCGGTAGCCGATCAGGCTATCTTGAAAGATCAACATCCTTCCTACAGGGTTTTGAATCTGAATAATCCGTTTGCCGAAACAACGACTTCTTATTATCATAAATCTATTGGAGGTTATCATGCAGCCAAACTGAAACGTTATCAGGAATTGATCGATAATCGTCTGGATGGTGAAGTTAATCAGATCATCGGTACATTCAGTTCACAAAATATAGATACAATCATGGCATCGTTTAATAAAACGAAAGCACTGAATATGTTGAATGCAAAATACGTAATATATCATCCTGAGCAACCACCATTGGTAAATCCGAATGCAATGGGCAACGCTTGGTTTGTAAATGAATACAAGTTGGTAAATAATGCTGACGAAGAAATAGCTGCAATCAATACTTTAGATCCGCACACAACAGCCGTTGTAGATAAGCGTTTCGAAAGCGAATTGTCGGGATTAAAAATTACCCCCGACTCTACAGCTACAATAGAATTGGTATCATATAAGCCGGATGCGTTGACTTACAAAACCAAAGCTGTCTCAGAGCAACTAGCCGTACTTTCCGAGATTTATTTCTCGAATGGTTGGCAGGCTTATGTTGATGGAAAGGAAGTGTCTCACTTCCGTGCCGATTGGACATTGCGGGCAATGCGTGTTCCGGCAGGAGAGCATGAAATTGTTTTCAAGTTTGAGCCTCAAGGATATTATAACAGCCGCCATGTGGCAACAGCCTCTTCGGCAGTACTTGTTTTGTTGTTGATCGGCATAATTATAAGACCTTTTGTTTTGAAGAGAAAGGAAAAATAAAATGAAGCTATCTGTTATTTTCTGTACATACAATAGGGAGAAATATCTGTACAATGCGTTGAAAAGTATTTCGCAGCAGAATATTCCATATCACGACTATGAAATAGTTATGGTGAATAACAACAGTACAGATTCTACAGAAAGTATTTGTAAGCAGTTTCGATATGATTATCCTGGAGTTAATTTCCGATATTTTCTTGAAACGCAACAGGGACTTTCGTATGCACGCAACAGAGGTGTGCAGGAGAGTAGGGGAGATATCCTTGTTTTTGTAGATGATGATGCTACTGCATTCGAGTCGTATCTTTCGTCTATAAAATCATTCTTTGAATCTCACCCCACCGTATCGGCATGTGGCGGGCCTATTGTGCCTGTGTATGAGGTGGAGAAACCGAAATGGTTGTCTCATTATACCGAGCAGCTTATTGGTGGAGCCCTGTACGAAGGAGATAAGATAAAACCTTTCAGTAACGGTAAATATCCCGGAGGTGGAAATTCGGCATTCAGAAAAGAGGTATTTGATAAATATGGGCTGTTTAATGTAGAATTGGGTCGCAAGGGAACAGGACTGATCGGTGCTGAAGAGAAAGACCTTTATGACAGACTGACAAGAGGTGGTGAAAAATTTTATTACCTCCCACAAATGGGTATTCATCATTATATACCCGAAAAGAAACTTACAGAATCTCACTTCAGGGAACTAACTTATTCTATCGGAAAAAGCGAACGTATTCGTACTAAATCGATATCTCCGAATGCCTATCAAAACAGAATCTTTGCTGAATGTAAAAAATGGGCGGGTTCTATTGTCTTGTTTTTTACTTATATGTTGAGGCTCTCTCCCGACAAGGGCTGGAAGCTCATACAATTCAGATGGTATGTAAGTAAAGGGCTGCTGGGGAAGTAGATTTTTCTGTATAGACCTCATATATAATAAAATAATTGTACTTTTATCTATTAAAGAGGATGATGCATGGCAAAAAAGGTAACAAATAAAAGTGCTCTGGATAGTGTCACTTTTGTCACCTTTTGCTTGTAATGTATTGTCCTGTAGGTTTTTTGTTTTATGTGACGTTGTCACTTTTTGGTGATTAAAATATGAAAAAGAAGACTAATAGTAATTTATTGAAAGTTGTTGCCGCTATTGTGGTTGTTGTCGTATTACTCTTTTTGTTTAGAGGAAACATCTATCGCATGGCTGTAAAATATGAAGATGGCGGAAGCCGTAAGTCTTATGATATAAAAGAAGGTGATTTGGCAACATTCATCAATCAGAGTCTACCCAACGATGAGGCATTGGATGCTACTATAAGCATTGGGCAGATTATCGACTTATCTCAGGAGATAACTACAAAAGTATTGGACTTTTCTTCTGATGCTCAGGAGAGTGATCCGCAGAAGCTTTTTGTTACCACAGAGGCTAATTATATCGGCTATGCTGCCTTTACATCTGCTGTAGGTACTTATCTGATAAAGAGGTTTGGAATGGATAAGGAGTGGGAGGCTAAGCCGAAGAAAGGCAAGCTGTACCTCTTTGGGAACAACATGTACAAGAATGCGCAGAACGGATGGTTTAAAGATCATGACTTTGTTGTGTTCAGAAATAAGAATACAAAAGAGGAAATCTACGTTGACCCTACTGTGGATGAATATCTTGGACTAAAGCGAGTAGATAGATACCAAAAGTAAAATGTTGGCAAACGAAGATATCTCCCGGAAAATAAAAGATTATGCATATAGTCTGGGTTTTGATGCTTGCGGGATTTGTAAGGCTGAGCCGATAGAGGTAGAGGAGCAACAGCATTTTAAAGACTGGATTAATCATTCATATCATGCAGATATGGATTATATGGCTAGGAATACAGAGAAACGATGCAACCCTACTTTATTGGTTGAAGGTTCCCGTTCGGTAATCAGCGTCGCCTTGAATTATTACCCTGAAGCAAAGCAACCGCAAGAAAACCCTCAATTTGCTTATTACGCCTATGGCAAAGACTATCACGATGTAGTGAAGAATAAGTTGCAAATGCTGCTGGATTACATTAAGAGCTTAGAGCCAACGACCGAAGGACGGGCTTTTGTTGATACAGCGCCAATCTTAGAGCGTTATTGGGCAGCTAAGGCCGGATTGGGATTTATTGGAAAAAATTCATTGCTGATCATCCCGAAGAAGGGTTCTTATTTCTTTCTGGGCGAATTGATCATCAATCTTGAGCTGACATACGACACTCCATTGAATTTATCGTGTGGTAACTGTACTCGCTGCCTCGATGCATGCCCTACATCGGCTATCGTAAAGCCTGGAGTGGTGAATGCGAGTAAGTGTATTTCGTATCAGACGATCGAAAATCGTGGCGAGATTGATGAGCATGTGATTCCGAAGATGAATAATCGTTTTTATGGTTGTGATATTTGCCAGCAGGTTTGTCCTTGGAACAGATATTCACGACCGCATCGGACGGCAGAATTCAACCCCTCTCAGTCTTTTTTAGACTTGTCTTTTGACCGTCTTGATAATCTGTCGGTTGAAGACTACCAGAAGATATTTAAAGGTTCGGCCGTGAAGCGTGCTAAATTTACAGGGTTGAAAAGAAATCTGGAAGCATTGAGGCAGAATTTAAAATAATATTAAGTCGTTGATAACGTTTTATAAGAAGATGAAAAAGATAAAATATATAGTTTTGATAGTTGTGTTGGTGTTTGTAACTTTCTCTTGCGGAAGTGATGAAAGTTTGAATACTATTCCTATTGAACCCGTAAGATTTGAAGTCAACTTAATAAAATCTCCGGACAAGAATCTGCGAACACCCGGGAATATTGTGACATTTACTCAGCCAAGGCTGGCAACGGATATGATTGGATACTCAGGGCTGCTTATTGTTTGTAGTGCTGTACCTATAACTAGCAGTGTCTATCAATTGTATGCATACGATCTTTGTTGCCCTTACGAAAAACAACGACCGATAAAAGTTGTGCCACAGAGTGATGGGACTGTAAAGTGCTCTCATTGCGGTAGTGTCTTTGAGATATTTAATGGTGTAGGAAATGTAAAGTCGGGACCTGCAAAAGATAATCTTCAGACTTACTATGCTCGATTTTCTAATACAGGAGATGGAATTTTTCAAATTACACGTAGAAATTAATCCTGATAAACTTTGTAGAAAGGAAAACATTTTTTACATTTGCACTCGCTAAACCGAAAAGGCTTCCAAAATGTTGGAATTATAGCCTTGGATATAGCAGTAATTGCGAAAGTAGCTCAGTTGGTAGAGCACGACCTTGCCAAGGTCGGGGTCGCGGGTTCGAATCCCGTCTTTCGCTCATAGGCTGCTCGGATGGTGGAATGGTAGACACGCAAGACTTAAAATCTTGTGACCATTACGGTTGTGCGGGTTCAAGTCCCGCTCCGAGTACAAATTGTGTTTTTAAACGCTTGATTATCAGTAGATTTTCAAGCGTTTTATGTTATCCATTTAAACCGTTTTTAAGCGGTGCATTTTATCGTTTTTTTTAGTTATTATATAAGGCACATCACAAATTATGCGTGATAGGATTTTGGCGTAAATACTCAATAACCCTAAAATGCCTGTAACGAATTAGCGGGTGCATTTGATTTAACGGCTCATGGGGTTATGTATCATTTGCAGAAACTGACTAAAAAGATGTTATTATTCGTAACGGTTCAGCTCAAAGCGGATATTGGAAGATAAAAGTATACCATAATTTAATACAATAAATAAACTTTCCATTTTCACTACATTCTAAACATCTTTTATTCGTTATTATCTGCACATAATATATTTACAAAAAAGATTTAACAATTAAGTCCACAAGTTAATTCTGAGTAAGAAGTATTTTTATCTTTGTATCATTAAGATAATACGAATAATTCGATTCTACTATAAAAAACACTATAATATGAAAAAAGTAATTTTTATCACTTTATTTCTTATTTGTTCCCAAATGATTTTTGCTACAGAACAAATGCCAGATTATTTACTTTATAAAGAAAGAAAACTTATATTGTCCACAGGCTGGGGACACCCCTCTCCTTTACAGACCTATTTTCAACAGAATGATTTGAAATATCCTTTTCAAATATGGAGTACAGCTAATTATAGAGGTCATGTAGCTACATGGGAAATAGAAAATAATAAATTCATTTTGCATGAAATCAAGGTACGCAATGAAATCGTAAATCCTTCAAGATATGATATTAAATCGAAATCTGATACAATAATTAAAGATGGAGGGATATGGGCTGACTGGTTTACAGGTGTTCTTTCTTGCTCTATGGAAAAAGGTTCGGATTCATACTTTTTCTACATAAGGAATGGTGTGGTTGTTGAAAATCAAATTATAACAGAAAAAGACTATAAAAAAATACAGAATATATCGGAAAAGGACACTGCAAATCATGAGTTAATGCGTAAATACAGTATGCTTATTCTAAATCAAAATTATATATCATATTATTTTAGGTTATCGAGTGAGGATCAAATATTTTACAATGGAGTTAACGGACGTTTTGTTAGTAAACAAGGGTATAGTCCTATTCTTGGTTTATTTAAAAATGACCATACTCAGTGGCTCTATAATTGGGAAAACTTTGAGAAAACAGGAGCTCCTTGTTGTAAATGGGTAGTTAATAACGATAAAGTTTACCTTACCGAAATTGGTCTAAACACAGGAACAAGTTTTTTTGAGGTTTCGAAGTCGAATGTACCTTTGATGGAGCTCTTTACAGATGCGACAGAAAATAACCAGATTTATGCAGATTGGCTTACAGGTGTATACATAATACAGTATGGCGAAGAAAAAGAAGATCCTCTTTTAACAGGATTCAAAGAATTTAAGATAGATAGCATTGCATATATAAGAATTATCGGCGGATTAATAACTGAAAAATATACAGTTTCAAAAGATTATATGAAAAATGGAATACCTAATGATGCTGATGAAGGATTAAAGAAAATATTAGGAGAGCTGGACGAATTATAATAAATAAATAAAATAGATTTTTTCCATACCGATGATTCAGTCTTAATTTTGTAGACTTATAGGGCAAAAGGCGTTCATTCGCAGAATACTCACGGAAAATGTAATCTGTTGATAATCGTATGAGAAATATAAGATTTGAATCTTGTGCCCATAACGATTTTGCGGGTTTAATTCCCCCCCTGAGTATAGACTAGGAGTGTAGTTTTTTTTGTTTATCAATGTTTTATGGCTTTGCACAACACTGATCTCTCAATAACTGATATTATATATGCGTTGTTTTTATATGGTAAATATTTCGAAATTCAGGATATCTTACTACAGTTCAATAATTAATGGAAATATATCTTATGCACAAGAAAATAATTTCAAGACTAAAAACGCTTGGTATATCTGAGCTTGAAATAATAGATTCTTTAAATGAGCTAAATGGAGATTATATTAATCTTGAAAGTCGATTGCCAAACGGAGAAACAGGTAAGATTCTAGACGACAATAAGAAATATCTTGGGGCACAGGTTGAAATACCGAACAGTGAGAAGTGCTATGGCATAGCTGCAGATGAAACTATGATAGCTGTTTTTCGTTATGCTTGCGGAGGGAGAGATAGCGAAGTCGTTGCGTGGATAAAAATGCTTGATTAACATTTCTCTTTCAAAAACAATTATTGTATATCTGTTGTTTTTATAGATAGGTTATAAGTATGAATTATGAATCTCAAATTTCCGTTTATTGCAATCATTATGATTAGTTTATTTGCATCGTGTACTGGTATTCCTAAAAATGCAACAGCAGTTAAAAATTTTGAAGTTGAAAAGTATATGGGACGGTGGTACGAGATAGCTCGGTTCGATTTTCGGTTTGAACGAAACTTAGATAACACCACAGCTGAATACACCTTGAATGAAAACCAAACAGTCGGGGTGCTAAATCAAGGGCATGATTACATCAAGGATACTTGGAAATCGGCAAAAGGAATAGCTAAATTCATCGGTCCCAAAGATGAAGGCAGGCTTAAGGTTTCTTTCTTCAGACCCTTTTATGCTTCGTATAATATAATCGCTTTAGATAGGGATTATAAATATGCGCTTGTTGTGGGTAAAAACAAAAAATATATGTGGATTCTTTCACGAACTAAAACTATCCCCGATGATATCAAAGATAATTACCTTGATTTGGCTAAAAAGCTAGACCTTGATATTGATAAGTTGGTTTGGGTAAATCACGATTGAGCATAGGAAACAGTATATAAAAAAGAACCGATGGATCTTGATCCATCGGTTCTTTTTTATATAAGTCCTGTCAACCTTTGTCAGTTGAGGCAATCGAATGAATGATTACATCATTCCGCCCATTCCGCCACCCATTGGAGGCATTGGAGCAGGGTTTTCTTCTTTCTTGTCAGCGATGATGCACTCTGTAGTTAAGAACATACCTGCAATAGAAGCTGCGTTTTCAAGAGCTACACGAACCACCTTAGCTGGGTCGATAACTCCGGCTGCATTCAGATTCTCGTAAACATCTGCACGAGCGTTGTAACCGAAATCAGCTTTTCCTTCACGTACTTTCTGTACTACAACAGCACCTTCTTTGCCGCTATTAGCTACAATCTGACGAAGAGGTTCTTCGATAGCACGCTTAACTATTTCGATACCGGTAGTTTCGTCTTCGTTTTCACCTTTTAGGTCTTCTAGGGTGCTAATAGCACGAATGTAAGCTACACCACCTCCGGGAACTGTACCTTCTTCGATAGCTGCACGAGTTGCAGAAAGAGCATCGTCAACACGGTCTTTCTTTTCTTTCATTTCTACCTCTGACGGAGCTCCTACATAAAGAACAGCTACACCACCTGCCAATTTAGCAAGACGCTCCTGTAGTTTTTCTTTATCGTAGTCTGATGTTGTTTTTTCCATTTGTGCTCTGATTTGAGATACACGAGCAGCAATAGCATCTTTCTCACCTGCACCGTTTACTATAGTAGTATTATCTTTATTGATAGTTACCTTGTCAGCGGTACCAAGCATGTCTATAGTAGCAGCCTCAAGTTTGATGCCTCTCTCTTCTGAGATTACGATACCACCTGTAAGGATAGCGATGTCTTCAAGCATTTCTTTACGACGATCACCAAATCCGGGAGCTTTAACCGCAGCAATCTTCAAGCCTGCGCGAAGACGGTTAACTACGAGTGTAGTCAATGCTTCAGAGTCGATATCTTCTGCAATGATTAGCAATGAGCGACCTGACTTAAGAGCAGATTCAAGAATAGGAAGAATGTCTTTCAATACTGAAATCTTCTTGTCGTGAATCAAGATATATGGATTTTCAAGATCAGCTTCCATTTTCTCTGTATCTGTTACAAAGTATGGAGAGATATAACCTCTGTCAAACTGCATACCTTCTACTACATCCACATAAGTTTCTGTACCTTTTGCTTCTTCAACAGTGATAACTCCTTCTTTCTTTACTTTGCCCATAGCTTCAGCGATCAGCTTACCTATCGTTTCGTCGCCGTTTGCAGATATCTTAGCTACGTGCTCTATCTTCTGTAGGTCATCACCTACAGCTACAGCCTGAGACTTGATGTTTTCTACTACTTTTGCTACAGCTTTATCGATACCACGTTTCAAATCCATTGGATTTGCTCCAGCTGTAACGTTCTTAAGACCAACGCTAACGATAGACTGTGCCAATACTGTGGCAGTAGTAGTACCATCACCCGCATCGTCGTTTGTTTTAGAAGCTACTTCTTTTACAAGTTGAGCTCCCATATTCTGGAATGCTTCTTCCAGTTCTATTTCTTTTGCTACTGTTACACCGTCTTTTGTGATGTGAGGTGCACCAAATTTCTTTTCGATGATTACGTTGCGACCTTTTGGTCCAAGGGTTACTTTTACTGCATTAGCTAATGCATCAACACCTTTTTTTAGCTCGTCGCGAGCATCTATGTTAAACTTAATCTCTTTAGCCATAATGTTATGTTAATTAAAACTGTTAGTATTAAATAATTGCAAGAATATCAGATTGACGCATAATAAGGAAAACTTCACCGTCAAGTTCTACTTCCGTTCCGGCGTATTTGCCATAAAGAACCTGATCTTTTGGTTTTACTATCATATCTTCGTCTTTTGTTCCGTTGCCTACTGCAATAACTTCACCTTTTAGAGGTTTTTCTTTAGCTGTATCCGGAATAATGATACCTCCCACGCTTTTTTCTTCGGCTGCAGCCGGCTTAACAAGCACTCTGTCTGCTAATGGTTTAATACTCATGATTCTTAAATTTTTAATAGTTATATATTAATTTATTTTATGTATTCTGTTTAGATATTAGCGAAATGCGTGCCAAAATATATTTCTGTCAAAACAGCAGAATCATAGAAATGACAAACTGACAAGTAGTCATTTTCGCTAGAGTGTTTTATTAAAATAGAAATTATTCTATAACAAAGATGATGGTTTCTTCTGTCGGCGCCCAGTCATATACAAATTTTGCATGCGATGTCGCATTGCGTACACACATGTGTGAGCGGGGGATAGTACCTAGCGAAGGGCTGTATTCAATGAATGTGGTACTTGGTGCATTCACTGGAATACCGTGTATATATCCTCCGTTTGTAAAGCGATTGGCATAAGGAGCAAAGCCTCCTGTTTCCGTTGTGCCATCGACAAGGAAAAACATCTTTACTTTCTTCTCCTGAAGAACAAATAGCCCCAGTGGGGTTTCTTGCTGATATGGCGGTTTATGCAAACCTGTTGTGGCGGGATTCATACTTCTTACAATCCATTTTTTATCTACTTTCTCGAGAGTGACAATATTCTCATTGTTGCGATCAACAAATATTGCATGTTTAAATTGTACGGTATCATGAATTGGTTTTACATATTTCTGAGGAACAAGCCATAACTCTTTGGAGTCCGTTGTAGTTATTTTTCTAAAACTCCCGACATTGTCTTTGAATAGTTTTACCAAGGCACCATCTCTGCCATAACGTTCTCCTGTAACAGTATCCGTAGGAAGAAAGAGAGGAATCCCTTGAAATCGTTCTACCCCTAATGTGTCGGCAATGCGTTTGTATTCATTCCTTTTATATTTCTTTACTAGAGGTGCTTCTCCATTGTTATTCCGATAATTCTGTAAAATTCCCCAAGCAAAGAATTCTTGTTGGAAATTTTCTAGAATAGCCAAGCCTTGTTTGATCTTCTCCCACTGGAATTGCCGTGTCGTGTCACGATATGGGTATGTGTCTTGCAGAGTGTATTGGTCGTAAAGAAAATCCTTCTCTATGATAATATCTTTGGCTTTTATCCTCTGCATTTTTTGAGCATTCTTCATCAAGAGAGAATCCTGACGTAATTGGCTGAGAAATGAGTCTTGTCCGGTTTTTTCGGAACAAGAATTCAATAAAAATAAACAAACGAAAAATAAAGAAATTGTTGTCGCTTTCATCAAAACGTAAAATGTTTCTTGAAGTTTATATGATATAATTTAAATACCGACATTTCATTTTTGTCACATATGATACAAACAATAAAAATGCCTGATTGTTCGATGTTTATATCTACACGTAAAACAAAAAGTAACAAAGGTAACACTTATTTGCTGAATTTAGAGTGTCACTGTTTTTATATCGAACCATCTCTTTATGAGATAATTTTAATCGGTCAAAATACAAAATAAAAGAAAGCTAAAAGTTGCAGTATCACATATTTCGCTTTTAAGTATTAAGTGTTAAATAAGCAAGATTATGAACTATTTACTTATCTTTGCTTGATATTTACTTAATACCTCTTATTAATGAAAAAAATCATATTTCTCTTTTTATCAACCCTTGCAATCTTATTCGTTTCTTGTCAGGGTAATTCTTATTCCATAGAAGGAAAGTTTTCGGATAATTCATTCGACACCAAAGTTGCATATTTACAAAAAATAGATAGTATCAACTCTCAGAAGGCAACAGTAATCGACTCCGCAACGATATCTGATGGAAAATTCAGTTTTAAAGGAACAGCTGATGAGCCTATGATGGGATTTGTATCTGTAGGCAAACTTGAGAATGCAGATAATGATACACCGATAGGAACACTGATATTAGAACCGGGTAATATCAAAATTACATTTGATAAAACAAACGTAACTCTTGGAGGAACACCCAAGAATGACGAGTTTAATAATATACACAAGGTAATGAACACTCTTACCGATAAGATATCTAAAATTACGCCTCAGGATGCGAACAACCCTGCAATAAGAGCCGAAGTAGATACTTTGCAAAAACAATTGCAGATGTCGACTTTCAATTTTGCTAAGGCAAATATTTCGAATAAAGCCGGTGAGTTTTTATTCTATTCATCAGCAAAATCATTTAGTAAAGATCAGCTAAAAGAATTGATAGCAGCCAGCGACAGTACATTCCGAAACAGAGATGAGATCAAGGCTTTGGTAAAAGAATTGGACAGAGTGAAACCTGAAGTAGGTAATCCATACAGTGATGCTCAATTGATAGATCAAAGTGGACAGATGGTATCCTTGTCTGACTATGTAGGCAAAAATAAATTAGTCTTGATCGATTTCTGGGCTTCATGGTGTCAGCCATGTATTCAGGAAATACCAAATCTTATAAAAACTTATAATGCATACAAATCTAAAGGTCTTGAAATAGTTGGTATATCAGTTGATGATGATAAAAACAAATGGACTGCAGCTGTCCAAAACTATAAAATGACCTGGGTGCAATTGGCAGATGCAACAACAATGGCATCGCAATTATACGGAGTGCAAAGCATCCCGCATACATTACTTATAGATCAAAATGGCGTTGTTATAGCCACCGATTTAAGGGGTAAAGAATTGGAAGATAAAATAGCTGAAATCCTAAAATAATCTTTAAGTCATAAACAATAAGAGTTTTGTCTTTGTTTTAAACGTAACTCTTAAAAAATTAAGATATACTATTTATTAACCACTATTTTGATTTAGAATGAAGAAAATAATTTTGTTTCTTGCAGCAATTGCGATACTTGCTACATCTTGTGTAGAGAAAGATGCTTTTACCATTAAAGGTAAATTACCGAATGGTACGTATGACGGACAACAAGTATATCTAAAGACTTTAGATGAGAATTGGAAAGACCTTGTGGCTGTTGACACAGTAGATGTTGTTGACGGAGAATTTGTTTTCAAAGGACTAGCCAAAGACGGTGCAAAAATACATTTCATCTCATTGGATGATGCACCTGACAATATGAACAGACCTGTTTTGGTGATAGTGGAACCCGGACAGATAGAAGTTTCTCTGGATAGCATTTCTACAGTAAAAGGTACTCCTTTGAATAATGCTTGCCAAGCGTTTAATACAAAGAGCCAGGCTATAGAAAATGAAATGATGTCTATCTCTTCCAAGTTGAGGGATGATTCAACGAATACAGCCAATAAAGCTGAACTTGAAAAACAGTATGAAGACAAATATAATGTTTGGACAAAAGAGACTTTCGACTTTGTAAAGGAAAATATACAAAACCAACTTGGAGTTTATTTCTTATCTCGCAACTTTTATCGCTTCTCTGCCGAACAGCTTAATGAGCTTATTCCGTCTATTAAACCTGAATATAAGTCTATAGCCAGAATACAAAAGGTAGAGAAAGTAGCTAAAGCTCTTGATGCAACGTCTGTAGGGAAAACATTTACCGATATAAAAGGTAAAACTCCGGAAGGAAAAGATATAGCATTAGCAGATTTTGCAGGTAAAGGAAAATATGTCTTGGTCGATTTCTGGGCTTCATGGTGTCCTCCATGTCGTGCCGAAATGCCAAAACTTGTAGAACTTTATAAGCAATACGGTGCCAAAGGGGTTGAGATCGTAGGTATTTCTTTAGATAAAACAAATGAAGACTGGGTGAAAGGAATCAAGGACCTGAATATTACATGGCCTCAAATTTCAGATCTTAAATTCTGGGATAGTGAAGGTGCTGCAATTTATGGTGTGTCTTCTATTCCTCACTTGATGTTGTTAGACAAAGATGGTAAGATATTAGCCAGAGGTCTGAATGCTGAAGAAGCAACTAAAAAGATAGAAGAACTCTTGAAATAATAAAAGAGCCGATCATAAATAAAAAAGCCTGTTTGTATAAACAGGCTTTTTTTGTTACTCAATAGTATCTTATAATACTGTCTTTATTTTTTCTATCTCGTCATCTATATTATTCCACTCGTTGTCGCCCACTTTAGCCCCTATCTTTTGAATTACGTATGCGGCTAGTAGAGTTCCTATTTGTCCACTGATAAAAAGTGAATAGTTTTGTATCAGTCCATATATAAATCCGGCTGCATATAGGTCTCCTGCTCCCGTTGTATCTACACAGTTTACTTTGTATGCGGGAACAAATATCTTTTCGTCTCCTTGTTGTATCCACGATCCTTTGTCTCCAACTTTCACGATAGCTATATCTGTTTGTTTAGCTAATAAAGAGACTGCTTCTTCGGCTTCTACATTCAATAGGGCTTTTGCTTCCTCTTCGTTCGCAAAGACGATGTCTGTGTACGTAGGGATAATGTCTAGAAGAAATTTACGGTTCACTTCCACTACATTATAACTGGCAAGGTCGAGTACAACTTTTGCTCCTGCTTCTCTGGCTAATTCGATTGCTCTACGGATCAGTGCATGGCTTTGTACCAGATATCCCTCAATGTAGAAATACTTGTAACCTTCAAAATTGGCTATTTTAAGCTCTTCCGCATCCAATAGGGCTGCAGCTCCTAGGTATGTACCAAAAGTACGCTCTCCGTCCTTAGAAATGAACGTAGATGCAACACCCGAAGGTTCATCAACCTCGGCCAGGTGAGATTTGATCTTGTATTTATTTAAGTCTTCTTTAAAGAAGTTTCCATAAAAGTCTTTTCCTACTTTTCCCAGAAAGCCGGTTTCGATTCCCAGACGGGATAATCCTACGATTGTATTCGATGCCGAACCGCCTGATATAATATTCTTTTTTAATTTATTTATTTCACCCGATAATATTTCAAACTTCTTGTCATCTATAAGCTGCATGCTACCTTTCGGTAGTTCAAGCAGTTCTAACATCTTATCGTCTTCTATAATTGCCAAAACATCCACTAAGGCATTGCCCATTCCTAATACTTTTGCCATTCTTCTTCGTTTTTTTTTGCAAAGATATTGCATAATTCAGAAATAAGGTCTATTTTTGCGTCACTTTTGAGAGAAACAAACACTCTTCCTTAGCTCAGTCGGTTAGAGCATCTGACTGTTAATCAGAGGGTCCTTGGTTCAAGTCCAAGAGGAAGAGCAAAATAAACAAGATTTCTTCCAAAAGTACATTCTTCCTTAGCTCAGTCGGTTAGAGCATCTGACTGTTAATCAGAGGGTCCTTGGTTCAAGTCCAAGAGGAAGAGCAAAAAGAGTTACATGAAAATGTAACTCTTTTGTTTTTTTTATATAGATACCTCAAAATCATTAATCTTTCAATAGCAGAAGAGACTGAAGATTTAAAGAGAATCTGACTCCTGCTGTTTTGTAATCGAAGTTGTTGAAAGAAGAAAATACGCCCATCCCAAACAGTCTTGTAATATTTATTGAATACCCGATCTCTGAATAAAACTTTATGTCGGGAGTATACAATGTCTTAAAGTGTAGTCCTTCAAAAAATGGTTTCCCTTGTAGAAACGAGAGGCGTTTGAGTAAAAAATATTGACTGGCATAATTGAATGAAAGCGTAACCCAGTAATGGTTTGCCTGCAATTCATAATTATCGAGCAAAAGAAATGAGTCGAACAACGAGCCCAGGTTGAAAACAAGGTCGGGCGCACCATAAAACTGGTAATCGGCAAAGTGCAAGTTTTTTCTAGGACCGACAAAAGCTCCTGCTTCAAACTTATAGTCTAGTTTGTCGAAATAATTCAATCGGATATTTTGCACAGCTCCGCCTTTTATTTTTCGATATTGTGAATTGTTCGTTTGCCAAGAAGAGAAGCCTTCTTCATACTGAAGATGAAAAACAAGGGGCGATTCATTATTCTGGATTGTATAGTTTGCAAACGGAACATAAGAGAGTCCCACAGAATAATATGTTCTGTCGAAACGCTTATCAGGGTTTATATTCGGTGTGATATTGTCTCTTTCTATAATCGTAAAATCTGTATTGTTATTTAATCCTGCCCGTCTTTCAACTCCAAGCCCGACTGTTAGCTTTAGTTTTTTTGTGAGATCTATGTCATTGTTCACTGAGACATAATCTTTTTGATAGAAAGAATTGTAGTTTTTACCCAGAAACAAAGAGCTGAAATAGTTATTATATCGCGTTATGCTTAAGCTATTGAAATCGGCAGTATGGGAGCCGATGGAGAACTTTAGCTTTCCTGCTCTTTCGGGCAAGTAATTATACGTAAAGTCGCTTCCCCCTATAAGCCGGTGTCTTGCTGTCGTATAGTATATGTAAGGGCTGATTTCGAGCTGTTGATCTTTGTCTATTTGTGATTTTAGATAAAAGCGATTTCCGAGCCAGAAACCATCCACATAGTTATAATCTCTGAATATCATTTTCACACCACCATATCTCAACGACCACTTGCTAGAGTCATTTCCTAAAAAATAATCTCCCAGCAACGCTTTTCCATACCAAGGCTTAGACGCTATTCTTTCTTTTAACCTAAAGTGATCGAGAATTTCCAATCGTTCTGTATTTACAGGAAACATTCTTATACTGTCCCAAAATGTGGAATCTTGAGTATAAGCATCTTTGTTAAATGTTATTTTGTCATTGATTTTTGGTCGTTCATCTCCTCTGCTTATAACACCTATTGCTTCTCCGCCATTATCTATCTTCTTATATTTTAGAGATGTCAGATATGTAACGTTTCCCTTATTCCCTAATATATTGATGCTTATATCAGTTTGATATGTGATCGGAAGGTTAGGGTGCCCATCAATTGTCTGATATGTGATTTGATTAACAGTTTCCAGACCTTGGAATTTTCTATACAACTTAGCACAGGTTATATTTCCGTCATCTGTAATGTACAAGTCGCCGTTCAGTAATTTGTAATCATCATATCGTGGAACAACCTCTATCTTGTTGATGACTTTGCCATCTTCCAAGTAATAGCCTTTATATTTGAATTTATAATAAGACGATACTCTCCTCCCTAAAGGAGAAATACTGCCATTGAACCAATCGGAGAATAAAGATTCACTTAGAAGCCCTATAGCTCCTCTTGTATTCATTGCATCAGCGATATTTCCGGTGTATCCGTTTACTTGAATTTTGTAGTTATCGGGTGCTGTATATTTTACTGCACAATTGATTTCCTGATGTATGATCTTATTCTCGAGATCGGAGACATTTACATTCTCTATTTTCTTTACGACTGTATTTGTGAGCTCTGTTATTCTGGTTAATGTTAAGTTACCTTTGATGTAGGCATCAGCATCGTACGATGTGCAAGATGCCGCTTTTCTTGTTACTTTGTTTAGTATATCGTTTCCTGTCAGTTCTATTTTCCTATCGGTATTTTGATATTCATAGAATGGATATGGTATGAGTGTAATCTCTACTTCACACGCTTTATCCTTTTGAAAAGAAATAGACTGTTTCTGCGTTTTATATCCTATTTGTTTATAAACAAAAGTGTAGTTTCCCGGTGGAAGATTGATCTGGAATAATCCCTCATTGTTGGTCACCAACCCCTTTTTTTCATCTTCTACATAGATAGAAGTATATGGGACAGCGACTCCTGAGGAATTTTTGACAAAACCTTTAAGGTATTGGGAAAAAACCTCACATGGGTATAAAAATAACACAAAAACAACTAAAGCAAGGGTAAGCTTCATCCTTTGATTTCCATAATAAACTATCACCCTTCAAAATTAATATTATTGTAGAATCAAAGAACTTTGCTTATTGTCAATCTTATTCAACAAGAGAAATTATAACATTTTATCACATTTTTGTGACAATAAGAGATGAATACGACTTGCTTTAAAACTAGTAGTATTGCTTTAAGATGTAGTTTGGTGTTTATTATAAATCAGTGTAGTTAGGGATATCCGATAGGTAATTGAATGACTGCTTATCATAGTTCATTATGCAGCAATAATGATTCAGACCATTGGACACGATCAGATATTTAACTTTCAATACAATGTTATACCTTACAATCTGATCAAAGACTTGTTGTGTGATATCTACATCCGGTGCCTTATATTCTATAATCATCAGGGGTGATAAATCACGATTATACACTACCGAATCGCAGCGTTTTTTCAGCTTGTTAAGATCTATCTGAATTTCGTTTGCAATTAAGGCTGCGGGATAGCCTTTTTCTCTTAACAAAAAGTTCACAAAGTGTTGCCTGACCCACTCTTCGGGTGTCAATGCTACAAACTTACGCCGTAAAGGGTCTAAGATAGAGAGTTTTCCACCTATCTTTTTTACATTTATATCGAAGGACGGTAAATTTAACTCTAACATTTGCTACCTTTGTTAAATCCGCATATCAAATAATAAGGGATAGTGCTTGTTTATTAGACGAACAAAAGTAGAATTTATATGAAAACAAAACAAGAAATTGTCGCAAATTGGCTGCCACGCTATACGAAAAGACCACTCGAGCAATTTACAAAATATATATTATTAACCAACTTTGCCAAATACGTAGAAGTTTTTGCTCATCACTTTAATGTCCCTATTTTAGGATTGGATGGCAATATGCCAAATGCCTCGGCAGAAGGAATTACAATTATAAATTTTGGAATGGGTAGCGCCAATGCTGCTACTATAATGGATCTGTTGAGTGCAGTAGAGCCCGAAGCTGTACTTTTTCTTGGAAAGTGTGGAGGGCTGAAAAAGCATAATAATTTAGGGGATTATATATTACCGATAGCGGCTATCAGAGGAGAAGGAACATCGAATGATTATCTTCCACCCGAAGTGCCGTCTTTACCTGCTTTCAGTCTTTTGAGATCGGTATCTTCTACGATACGTAACCATAATAAGGATTATTGGACAGGAACGGTATACACCACAAACCGGCGTGTCTGGGAACATGATGACAAGTTTAAGGAATATCTTCTTCAGATACGAACAATGGCTGTAGATATGGAAACTGCAACACTGTTTACTTGCGGCTTTGCAAATCAGATACCCACAGGGGCATTACTCTTAGTGTCGGATCAGCCAATGATTTCTGATGGTGTAAAAACGGAGAAAAGTGATAACGTTGTCACAAAGAATTTTGTAGAAGAGCATGTCATAGTGGGTATCGAATCGCTAATGACTTTAATTAATAACGGAGAAACAGTAAAACACCTACGCTTCGAAACATGGTAACATTTGAACAGATAGTTACAGAGATTAAAGCACGAAAATACAGACCCGTATATCTTTTTATGGGTGATGAGCCTTACTATATAGATGAGCTTACAAACATGCTGACCGAAACCGTTTTGCCTGAAGAGGAACGCGATTTCAATCAGAGTATACTGTATGGGATGGAAACGAATGTTACAGCTGTAATAACGATGGCTCGCAGTTATCCGATGATGTCAGATCATCAACTCATTGTAATCAAAGAAGCTCAAAATCTAAGCAAGATAGAGGAGTTGGAAGTATATGTAAAGAACCCGCTAAAATCTACTATACTTGTTCTCAATTATAAAGGGGGTTCTCTAGATAAACGCAAAAAGCTATATGCCGAGATCGACAAAAATGGAGCCATTTTTGAGTCGAAAAAAATACCGGAGTATAAGATTCCGGCATTTATTACTTCCTATATATTATCAAAAGGTTTGAGCATCGATCAGAAATCTGCACAGATGTTGTCTGACTATCTGGGGAATGATCTGAGTAAGCTGACAAATGAGATCGCAAAACTGTTAATAGCTATACCGCCCGGGCAGATGCGTATTACAGCAGACCTTATCGAAGAAAATATAGGCATCAGTAAAGATTTCAATAATTTTGAATTGCTAAATGCGATTATAAATAAAAATATATTCAAGGTAAATCAGATTGCCGACTATTTCGAAAAGAATCCGAAGAACAATCCGATGATTATGACCATGTCGGTACTCTTTAACTTTTTTAGCAACCTGATGATTTGTTATTGGGCAAAAAATAAAACAGAGCAAGGGCTTGCAACCGAACTTGGACTTAGAAATCCCTATCAGGCTAAAGACTACGTTATTGCCTTGAAGAATTATAATGCGTTTAAGTGCATGGAAATTATTGGTCTCTTACGTATATACGATGCCAAATCAAAAGGCGTTGATAACAACTCTGCACCTGACGGGGAATTACTGAAAGAATTACTATATAAAATAACTCACTGAATTTGTACATTATGGGAAAGAGAATAATAACATCATTGCTTGTTTCGCTATTTGTCTCTATTTCATTGTTTGCTGATGGATATATTGACAAGCAGACGTACGTGTATTCTGTAAAAGATGGTAGCTCATTGAAGCTGGATAGATACTATCTTAAAGATGATGAAGTAGTAACTGTAAAGGTTACGCCTTGTATTGTTTTTATGTTTGGAGGTGGTTTTGCAGCCGGTGAACGTGATGGAGAACAGTATGTGGATTATTTTCGCAAGCTGGTAGAAAGAGGATATCAGGTTGTATCTATAGATTATCGGCTCGGAATGAAAAATATAGGTGATGGCTCGCAGATAGATCCGATGCGTTTTGCAGCACTATTGACCAATAGCATAACGATGGCTGTGGAGGATCTTTTTGATGCAACAACCTTTGTTTATAATCATGCTGAGGATTGGAATATCCAAAAAGATGAGATTATTACAAATGGTTCGAGTGCCGGAGCTGTTGCCGTTCTGCACGGAGAATATGCAATATGTAATAACAGTAAGCTTGCAGAGAGACTCCCTCAAGGGTTTAATTATGCAGGGACAATTGCTTTTGCCGGAGCTATCTTTAGTACAAGTGGAGATTTGAAATGGCAAACAGCACCCTCGCCTATACAGATGTTTCACGGAGATGCTGACAGGAATGTTCCATTTGATAAGACTGAAATGCTTCAGGTTGGGCTGTATGGATCGAAACATATTGCAAAACAGCTTCAAGAATTAAATACCCCATATTATTTCTACAAAATAGAAAATGCTGCACATGAAATTGCCGAACGACCGATGAAAGAAAATATAAATGAGATCTGCTCATTTATTGATAAGTTGATTATAGGTAAAGGCAACCTAATAATAAATACAGGTGAGATGGAAATCGGCAAACCCGAACTGAAAAAAGATTTCGACTTAATGGATTATATAAAAGCAAACTTTGGAGGGTAGCTTTTTTATCGTTATCTCATTTTATACAAACTCGTCGGGAAGATTTACTAAATACAGTTTCTTCCCGGCTCGGGTAATTGCCGTGTAGAGCCAACGATAAAAATTTATCCCTAAGTGTTCTTCCGAAATATAGCCTAAGTCAAGAAAAACGGTACTCCATTCACCTCCCTGTGCCTTATGACAGGTGACAGCATAGGCAAATTTTACTTGTACAGCATTATAGAAAGGGTCGGTTTTAAGCTTTTTCATTTTCCCTGCCTTTGTAGATATATCAGAGTAATCTTCTAATATATTTAGGAATAATTCTTCTGCACGCTCACGAGGTAATCCCGAAACATCAGAGTAAAGCGTATCCATAAGTATCTTGATTTCGAACTCTATATCATAATCGAGGCTCCTAACCAAGACATCACAAAAGCGGAATCCATACAATTCTTGTTCACGGCGAACACGAAGCACTTCTACTATTTCACCATTCGCTAAGAAATCTATTCCTTCTATATTTTCTGTCCAATAATAATTGTTTTTGGTGATCATCAGCATATCTCCCGTCGATAACTCCTCCTCTCTGTACAGAATCCTGTTGCGCACCCCCTGATTGTAGATGTTGCATCGCTTATTGGAGCGGGAAACAATCATCGTATTGTCTAGCCCTTCCCTATCATAAGATGCGGATATCTCATCGATAAGATCTTCTCCATTAATGCGTACAATATCGTTAAAATTATCGAGTAGGAGCTTGGGGTATGCTCCGGTTTCCCCCTTGCTTAACAGATTACGTATATTGGTGGCATTATAAAGGATGCCGGAACTTTCAGCTTGTCGCACGATCTGTGACAACATAGCCTCATAAACATCGAGTCCGTAACCTTCGAGTACAGCTGTTTGCAGGGCGGGGCTGTCTTCTTCCATAACGGGTGGCAGCTGAGCCGAGTCGCCAATAAGCAGTAAGCGGCAGTTTTCGCCTGAATAGACATAATGAATCAGATCATCGAGCAGATGCCCTGTACCAAAGAAGGACGCATCCACTCCACTATTGCTGATCATAGAAGCTTCATCTACAATAAAAAGCGTGTCTTTATGCAGATTATCCATCAGTCCAAAGCTTCCGAAGTCTCCTGCATACTTCTGTTGTCGGTATATTTTCTTGTGAATGGTAAAAGCCGGATGGCTGGCATAGGATGAAAACACTTTCGCTGCTCGTCCTGTAGGTGCTAGTAATACTGTTTTTTGCTTAAACTCAGTCATTGTTTTCACTAAGGCTCCCAGCAAGGATGACTTTCCCGTTCCTGCATATCCCCGCAACAAAAACAGAGTCTCTTCTTTTTGCAAAAATAAGAAGTTTACGATCCTCTCCAAGGCTTCATTTTGTTGGCTTGTGGGTTCGAATGGGAAATTCTCTATTATCTTACTGCGAAAGAAATCATTGATCATAGCGGAAGGAAATGGTGAATTGAAGATCAAAAATAGCAGATAAAAATATCTTTTTCTAACTTTGTGTATAGAAATACCAAAATATGTTTTTACCGGAAAGTATAGACCTCGGACAATCAGATAGATATGTGTTATCGATACGAATAACGTCGTATAGCTTTATGTTCTCTATTTCAGATCCTGAGACAAAAGAGAATTATTGTCTGCGTGAAACATCTTTTTCGATGAGCGATAACCTTCTGGCAAATATTCAACGTATCATTTTTGATTTTAATTTTCTTACGCAGGAGTTTAAGCAGACGAATGTCATTTTCGTTTCTTCAAGCTATGATCTGATTCCTGCCCGATATTTTGATCTTAAGGATAAAGAGCATTTGTATAATTTTACACATGTTGAGAAAGCAAGCCATCTATCTACGGGTTTTATCAAAAACCAGGATGTGACTACATTGTTTAATTTGAATAAAGATATTTTTGACTTTCTATCCAGAAGCCTTTGGGCTCCACACTTTTTTCATCATACCAATTTGCTTATCAATTACTTTGAAGACAAAAATAAGCTTACAGGGAATGCTTCGAGAATGTATTTAAACTTTCACGATAACTTCCTTGATATTATTTGTTTTACCGGGCCAAAGTTGGTTCATAGCTTAACGTATACGAATGAACAAATAACAAATCAGCTATATTATATTCTTAAACTTTGGGAGCAATGCAGATTTAGCCAATTGGATGATTATCTCTTTATAGTCGGTAATCCCGATCTGCAATTGGTGAAACTTCTGCAACAATATATAAAAAACATTGAGCAACAGAATATTCCAAGTGAGATTTTCTTGTGGAATGAAGATGCTCAAAAAGCTCCATTAGACTTACTAACATTATCATTATGAGAATTATCAGTGGGAAATATAAAGGGCGTAGATTTGATCCTCCCAAAAGTTTCAAAGCACGTCCTACAACAGACTTTGCAAAAGAAAATATATTCAACGTCCTGAACAACTCTATAGACTGGGAAGAAACTACAGCATTAGACCTTTTTGGAGGTACAGGTAGTATTAGTTTCGAATTGGTTTCGCGAGGGTGTCCACGTGTTGTATGTGTAGAGAAAAACTTTGCTCATGCATCATTCATCGAAAAAACAAAAGCGGAATTACAAATACAATCGGAGCTAATGCTCTCCAAGATGGATGTATTCAGTTATTTGGCGCATTGTAAAGAGCAGTTTAATTTTATTTTTGCCGACCCTCCTTATGATTTAAAGCATTTTGAAGATGTGCCTAAGCTTGTATTTGAAAAAGAATTGATAAAGCCGGGGGGAATATTTATTCTAGAACATTCTAAGGATTATAATTTCTCTAATTATCCTTTATTCGAAGATCAACGAGTATATGGAAGTGTAAATTTCAGCGTATTTAGGAATGGTTCTATATAAAAAAGAAAAGGTTGTCATCTCGACAACCAATCTTCATTGTTAACCTTAAATCTAATACCATGAAAAACACAGTACAAAGATAGTATATTTTTCATGTTGTAAAACATATTATATAGTTTTTTTTAATCATTTTTTTCTATATTACAATAAATGTATATTATAACGTATAATTAACGTTATATAAAACAATAACTTAGCAGATTTTATCCCGATAATAAGGATTCTATCAATACCTCAATTTTTTTTATAAAGACTTTATTTGTAAATATCGTTTCCTCTTAATCTGATAGGATAGGGGATGGTTTATTTTGTAATGTTCTCTTTATGTGTTGTTTGTCTGTGTGTTTTTGAGGGGATTTATTCCCTGAATTTATTTTCGATGAAAAATTTAGTGACGAGAAAGGAAGTTTAAATTATATCTTTATAGAACGGATGCTATATAAAAAAGAAAAGGCTGTCATCACGACAACCAATCTTCATTGTTAACCTTAAATCTAATACCATGAAAAACACAGTACAAAGATAAGTGAATTTTTATGTTGTAAAACATGTTTCACTGTCTTTCTTTATTCGTTTAACTCTATTTAACTTATTCAATGCTGTCCGGTAGTTCTTTTTGAGCTTTAACTCCTAGATCTTTAAGCATTTCTGCCTGTCGTATGAGATTACCATTGCCTTCTTTTAATTGAGAAAGAGCTTTATCGTATGCTTTCTGAGAACGTTCTATGTTTTTTCCTACATCTTGAAGCGTTTCTACAAAGCCCGCAAACTTATCGTATAAGGCAGCTCCTCGTTTGGCTATCTCTATGGCATTGCGGCTTTGGTATTCACGTTTCCACAGGTCGGCTACGACTTTTAATGAGGCTACCAAGTTTGTAGGACTGATCAATAAGATACGTTTGCGATATGCATAATCCCACAAAGTGGAATCGAGCTGCATCGCTAATATATAAGCCGGTTCGTTAGGGATAAACATCATCACAAAGTCGAGAGATTCTACATAGTCTTGATATGCTTTTTGGCTCAGTTCATCAATGTGTTGCCTTACAGAAGTAATATGTTCTTTTTCAGCAGAGATTTTTACTGCATCTATTTCAGCTTCCACATACTTTATATAAGCACTTAGGGATACTTTGGAATCTATGATAATTTTTCGTCCACCGGGATAAACAACTGTAACATCAGGCTGCATATATTTATTTTGCGTGTTCTGAATGCGTGTTCCGTTTTCGTCCGTAATAAATTCCTGAGTGAAATATTCTTCTCCTTTTTTGAGTCCCGATTTTTCTAATATAGATTCCAGAATCATTTCGCCCCAGTTACCCTGTATCTTATTGCTGCCTTTCAGCGCTTTCGTTAAGTTATTAGCATCTTCGCTTATCTGATTATTCAGAGCAACTAGATCTTTGATACGTTCTTCGAGCGAAAAACGCTGCTTCGATTCTTTATCGTAAGTTTCTTCTACTTTTACTTTAAACTCAACCAGTTTTTCGTTCAGCGGTTTCAGTATAGCCTCCATATTCGCCTTGTTCACATCGGTGAAGCGAAGGGTTTTTTCTTCCAATATCTGTGTGGCTAATATTTGGAAATCTTTATTTAGCTGAGTCCGTGTATTCAATAGCTCTTCTTGTTGAATGCGTAATTGTTCTTCTCTGGACTGTAGTAAAGCTTTATTTTCTGCAATCTCTTTCACATGCTCTAATTGAGCCATTTGTAAAGACTCCTTATCGCGAGTTAAGCGAACAACTTCTTCCTTTAGTTCAGATTCTCTCTGCCTATTGTTTCTTTGGATTAAATAAATAACAATTGTAGCCAGGATCAATATTACGCCGGCATAAACTAATTCCATATTGATTTGTTTTAAAAGAAACGGAAAGTTATTTAAAAGATTCCCTTTAACAAAATTTGCCTCAAAAAACTTGTGAACATCTTTGTTCAAAGATATTTTTGTCTGGTAAATGAAGGAATGAAAATATTATACAGTAAACATTTTCCTCCGGGGAACTTCGGAGCAATCAACCTGTTTGGAATAATCATTGCTCGTAAGGATTATGGTAGGCTGACTGATGCCGAAATAAACCATGAGTGTATACATACACGACAAATGGCTGAAATGCTCGTCATATTCTTTTATATAAGTTATTTGATAGAGTGGATCGTTCGCTTGATACAATATAGGAATATGTTTGATGCTTATGTAAACATTTCGTACGAACGCGAGGCGTATAGCAATATGTATAATATTGAATATCTGAAGAAGAGAAGACCTTTTACTTTTAAAAATTATTATAAAAAAACGGTATGAAACTTAGATTATTCATATATTTATTATGTACCGTGATCGTAGGGGGAGTATCATGCGTACAGAGTCAAAATAAAATAGAACAAGGTAATATGAAATACAATAAACTGACACCCGAAGAAGAAAGGGTAATAATACATAAAGGCACAGAAGCTCCTTATACAGGAGAGTATGTGAATAATAAGCGGGCTGGAGTGTATGTGTGTAGAAGATGCAACGCCCCTTTGTATAATTCATCTGATAAATTTGATTCTCATTGTGGATGGCCTTCTTTTGATGATGAAATAAAGGGTGCTGTAAAACGTGTTCCTGATGCCGATGGAAGACGAACTGAAATAATATGTACAAACTGCGGTGCTCATCTAGGACATGTATTCCTCAACGAAGGCTTCACGGCAAAAGAGACAAGGCACTGTGTAAACTCGATATCACTAAAATTTATACCTCAAGAGAATAAAATGATTAAGAAAGCTTATTTTGCCTCCGGTTGTTTTTGGGGCACAGAGTATTATTTCATGAAAGCTAAAGGTGTGGCACATACCGCTGTAGGCTTTATGGGTGGGCATGTAGATCATCCTAGTTACGAACAAGTTTGTCAGAAAAATACCGGACATTTAGAAACAACAGAAGTGGAATATGATACTTCGAAAACATCGTATGAAGATCTTGTAAAGCTGTTTTTCGAAACGCATGACTTTACTCAAACAAATGGGCAAGGTCCGGATATTGGGCCTCAGTATCTGTCTTGTATATTTTATGCCGATGAGAATGAAAAAAATATTGCTGAAAAATATATATCGATTCTACAAAAAAAGGGATATAAGGTTGCAACAATGCTAAAGCCCTTATCTACATTCTGGAAAGCTGAAGATTATCATCAGCAATATTACGAGCACAAAGGAACAACTCCTTATTGTCATGTATATAAAAAGATATTTGAATAGTTGGATTGCCTATTAATTAATAGGTTAATAAATATATTGTTAATTTGAATACATTAAATTATTATATTTAATGTATTCATATTATTTTTGTGGCTTAACTAAAAATCAGAAAAGTATTTTAATTAAATTATTTTTTTTATGCTTAAAACAATCTTATCTATTTCTGGAAAACCCGGACTTTACAAACTTGTATCGAACAGTAAGAATATGGTTATTGTAGAGTCTCTCGCAGATAACAAAAAGATTCCTATTCATCCACGTGATAAAGTTGTATCATTGGGAGATATCTCTATATACACAGAAACTGATGATGTGCCTTTAAAAAGCATTCTTGCTTCTATCAAAGAGAAAGAAAATGGGGCTAAAGTATCAATCAGTGCAAATTCTAAGCCTGAAGAATTAAAGAGATACTTCGAAGAGGTATTACCGGAGTTTGACAAGGATCGTGTTTACCCGACAGATATCAAGAAAATAATAAACTGGTATAATATAATTATCGAGTCCGGTTTCGACTTCGAACAAGAAGATAACAGCAGCGAAGAGAATACGGAAGATAGCGAGTAGTATTTGCTGTAGTTGATAATGTTTTCAGACCTCTAAAGTATTCATTATGTATTTCTAAGGTCTACGTTTTATAATAGGAACCCCTTCAAAGGCCTCCCCGAAAATGGAGAAGTTTGGAGGGATTCTTATTTTGTGGGCTCTCTATTTTTCCAAAGATAGTTGCGACTATTGTCCTATATTTTATAGATAAGCCTCTTTCTATTTCCGATGTGTAGGTATACAAAAAAAGCTTATCTGATTGCAGATAAGCTTTCTTATATTATATGATTTTTATATTTTCCTTATTCAGTAGGAGGTGTTGTCGGCTGTTGCGTAGGAGCCGGAGTAGTTGTACTTGCTGCACCTTGACCTTGATTAAGAGGTAAAGTAGTAGACATATCAGGTGTTCCTGTAGCAGGAGTAGTTGGTATGCTTATATCCGGTTTTGCTGTTCCTAAACCACCTTTAGGTCTGATCATAACACAAACAATACTCATTATCATGATGAAACCAGCCAATCCCCAAGTTGCTTTCTCTAAGAAGTCTGTGGTTTTACGAACTCCCATGATTGCATTTGAAGATGAAAATCCTGATGAAAGGCCTCCGCCTTTTGAGTTTTGAACAAGAACTATAAGTACCAAGGCTATAGCTGCTATCACAATTAATATGGTAATAAGTGCGATCATTTTTTATCTTTAGATTTTGAATTTATAATCAATTTTTCGAGAAAACTCAATTGGTCTGCAAAGTAAATATTTTTTTTTGGATAATTCAAACTTAAATGTTTAATTATTTTGTATGCTTTCTCATACTTCTGCTGCTTTATATATATTTTGGCAAGGGTCTCGGTGAAAAACAAGTCTTCATTTAATTCATCCTGATCTTCATTGCTGTCTTTTATTTCATAAGTATGATCTCGGAGCGACTCATCTTCTTTCTCTATTTGGATGTGGATGCCATCTTCTTCCGATTTAGTAATGAAGGTATCTATAATATCTTGATGCTTGAGTTGCAGGTTACTCTCTTTTTTGTTCTCTTCTTCCTGAGGCTGATACTGTATGTATGAAAAATAATCGGTTGTGGCTATGCTCGAATGGGATATACTATACTCCAGTTGCATGTCATCGCTGATTGTTTCGCCTCGAGACTCAAAAAAAGCATTTAATAGAATGTTCGTCTTATCTTCAGCAATTTCTTTTTTACCTGTTTCTGCAAAGAATTGTTGATATTCTTCACTGAATATATAATAGAATAGAGCTCTTCTGTCAGCTATTGTAATACTGAGCCTTTCCAGTTCTGTTTTATATCTTTCAGGTTCGTGTATATACACAGCTTTTAGATATATGAAAATGGCAGCTTGAAAAAAAGGGTATTCGAAAGCAATTCTCTCCAGACTTCCGATATCGGATTTGGAAGGAGAATTTTTTTGAATAATAAATTCATTAAGCTTCTGAATATCCATGTTTAAGATCTTATAGCAATATTTATGATGATTGTTTATTACCAATTAGACATGGTTGCATTAAATATCTGGTCTACTATTTCCTTTGTGAGTTCTTCTCCGAGTTTATCTTGTACATCGGTAAGCATTTTGCTGCTCTCAAAATCTCGATATGCCGAGATTGTCTCCTCTTTATCCTCCTCTGGTCTCACATTGTTTCTAAATCGGAATTTAACCGCCATCGTAAGTCGAGTCTGCGATGCCAGATTGTTTTCCTGCACAGCCAGAGGTGTCAGATCCCAACGTACAATTTCGCCTTCTATTTCCATTGACGGTGCTACACTGGTAAACTGTAGTTTGGTTCCGCGTATAAACACATCTTTCATCTCCTCGTTAAACATTTGAGCTAACATAGGATATACGTTAGGCGACTGGTTTTGGAAGTCGCGAATCTCTAAAGTGGGTGTTTCGGAATAGTTAATGTTCGAACCGTTAAACTTGTATGAGATTGTACAAGCTGTCATCATGATTGACACTAGGATCAACAGACCGATTTTTTTCATAAATTTTCCAGATTATATTCTTTTATTTTTCTGTATAGTGTACGTTCCGATATTTTCAGGTCTTGAGCCGCATTCTTACGCTTTCCGTTATGACGATCCAACGCTTTTATGATCATGTCTTTTTCTACATCCTGTAGCGAAAGTGTTTCTTCTTCATATTCGGGAGCTTCTATTATATCTACGTCAGCAATATCATTTCTGGTAGGGGTAATAGTATGAGGATCATTTTTTATAGTAAGAGGTGTAGTTGCTCCTTTGTCAGCTGCACTTACTACCATAGTGGGTAAAGTGTTATCGCTTTTGCTGATTGTGGATGCAGAGACAGCATCTGAGGCTTTTAGATTTCCGGCAACAATATCATGAACAATTTTTTTCAACTCGTTCATGTCTTTTTTCATATCAAAAAGTACCTGATAGAGTATTTCTCGCTCATTACTAAAGCTTTTAGGATCATTATGTCCCGTTGAAGTGTGGATGGGAATTAAGCCAACCTCGTTTGCCGGAAGATAAAGTTTTAGTATATCCGGAGTTATTTCTCTTGCCTGTTCTATAATTGATATCTGTTCGGTAATGTTCTTTAGCTGGCGAATATTCCCCGGCCAATAGTAGTCTTTGAGCATTTGCTTTGCCGATTCGGTTAAAACAATAGACGGCATGTTATATTTTTCAGCACAGTCGCTTGCAAATTTTCTAAAGAGTAGAGGAATGTCGTCTTTCCTGTCTCTTAGTGCAGGTATCCGAATGGGGACAGTGTTTAAGCGATAATACAAGTCTTCACGAAAACGTCCGTTTCGTGTAGCAGTTATCATGTCCAGATTTGTAGCCGCAACAACACGTACATCTGTTTTCTCTACTTTTGATGATCCTACTTTTATAAATTCACCCGTCTCGAGTACACGAAGTAAACGAGCCTGTGTAGAAAGAGGTAATTCTCCCACTTCGTCAAGAAATAGTGTACCTCCATTCGCTACTTCGAAATACCCTTTTCGTTCGCCTGTCGCTCCGGTAAAGGATCCTTTTTCGTGTCCGAAAAGTTCTGAATCTATAGTACCTTCGGGGATAGACCCACAGTTGACCGCAATATAAGTTCCATGTTTGCGATGGCTGAACTGATGGATAATCTGCGGAAAACTTTCTTTACCCACTCCGCTCTCTCCTGTCACCAGTACAGACATATCGGTAGGTGCTACCTGAAGCGCTATGTCTATAGCCCGGTTGAGATCGGGTGTGTTCCCTATGATGCCGAAGCGTTGTTTTACCTGTTGTATATCTGGTCTTGCCATTTTATTAGATAGATAAGTCACAAATAAACAAAAGTTTATATGTGAAGTTTAACGAAACCTGACAAAATTACATATTAATTTCAGTTTTGTCAGTCTTTTTTAGTGAAGATTTCTAAAGGTGATGAGTTTAATCTGTAGATTTAGCTAAAGCGTATGTTTTAGCCTTCAAAAACTCTCCGAATTCCTTTATATCTGTATGTTTTGCCTGTTCTTCCGGTGATATTGGTTCACCTAATCGTAAGTATATCGTTTTACCCTTTTTATTATATACTTCATGTCCTAACCTCAATGAACGGAGTCTCCAATTTACAAGATCAAGAAAGTTAAAGAACCAAGAATTTTTACCACTAAAGTACATTGGTATCACAGGTACTTTAGACTTTTTTATCAGCTTTAGCACCGGTTCTTGCCATTCACGGTCTTCAACCTCCATCCTGAAGTTTCTTACTTTTGTCTTAGATACAGCACCGGCAGGGAAGAATCCCAATGGATGTCCGCTTTTGATATGTTCGATGGATTGTTTTATCCCTTCGAGGCTTGACTTACTTGCCATCTTTCCGCTTTGGAAAGGATTAACCGCAATGAAGTTGGGGGACATTGTGTCTATCATGCCGAGAATGAAATTTACCATCATTTTATAGTCGGGACGAACCGATGCGATTGTGGCAATGGCGGCAATACCATCTATGTGACCGTATGCATGGTTCGAGACAGTGATAAACGAAGCTCCTTCGTATTGGTTAAGCACTTCTATGTTTTCGACTACTATATTGACACCAACGTCTTGTAATAAATGTTTGCAAAATTCAGGGCCTTCGTATTGCTTCGAAGTATCGTAGATGCGGTTGACTTTATTCATTCCGGTCAGCCACATAGCAAATTTTATAAGTATATTTCCAAATGGACCACGCAAAATAGGGCTCATTTTGCGAACATCATCATAGCTCAGTAATTTTTCCTTCATGTTGCTGTTTTTTTACTGTTGCAAATTTCGTTAAAATTAGAATATTAGACAAGTATTAATTAAGATTCGTCATGAAGTTCGATGATATCCAAGTCGGAGATATTGCCTTCACTCAAGTTAAACTTAAGAAGGGTTCTGACTTTATGTATTCCATATTTGCCTGCTGCACCCGGATTGATGAATAATCCGTTTATTTTTTTATCGAATATGACTTTCAGTATATGTGAGTGCCCGGTTATAAATAATTTGGGCGGATTCATAAGTAATATTGATTGTACTTTTCGTTCATACCTACCCGGAGAGCCTCCGATATGAATCATAAACACATCTACACCTTCGAGCGTGAAGCGTAACGTTTCGGGGTATGCTGCACGTATACGACTATCATCGATATTCCCGTACACTGCCCGAAAGGGTTTGCCTAAAGCTTCGAACTTTAAAGCCAACTCCATTGAACCTATATCTCCCGCATGCCATATTTCGTCACAGTCGGAAAAATATTTTGCAAACTTCTCATCCCACCAGTTATGGGTGTCAGAAAGTAATCCTATCTTTTTCATTATAGATTGATACAAATACAAAAACAAACAGATAGGATAAATGTTCCCATCGAAGTATATTTCAAGTATGGGTCGAGTAGACGATTCTCTTTTATTTTGATAATGTTAATTAACAATTTAAAAAATACAAGAAAACTTAATAGGTAGATATATTGATACCAGTGGGTACTATATAATATAGAATATGCCGTAAGGGAAACGAACGCTCCTATAATTAATAGGGCGTGGTATATCTTAGCATTCTTGATTCCTATCCGTACAGGGATTGTTATTTTCCCCGATTTTCTATCATTGTCTATGTCGCGCATATTGTTAAGATTGAGTACGGCAGCTGTTAGCAAACCCAAAGCTATAGCAGGTAGCCACGGCTTGAAATCTATGGCGTGGATATGTAAAAAATATGTTCCAACTACCGATACAAGTCCAAAAAAGATAAAAGAGAAAATATCTCCCAATCCCTTGTATCCATAAGGATTTTTTCCGGCTGTATATTTTATTGCAGCGACAATACTACCCAGTCCCAAGCCTAGAAAGAGTAAAATATATTGCCATGCCATAAACTGAAGAGCAACGTAAACAAGCAATATCCCGATCACAATAGCACATGCTATAGCTATTTTTATAGCTTTAGCCATCTCTTCGGGAGTAATGGCTCCGCTTTGAACTGTTCGTTGAGGTCCTATTCTTTCGCCTGTGATATCTGTGCCTTGTTGGTAATCACCAAGGTCGTTTGCCATATTGGATAGCAGTTGTAATACATTCGCTACCAAAATAGTCAGAATAAATACAAATATGCTGAATTTTCCTGTGCTATATGCGATCCCGCTGCCACATAGTGCTGTAGCTCCCGCCAAGAATAGTGTGCGTGGACGCAGAGCCGATACCCAAGATTTTACAGATGCCATAATTAAATTTGTGCAAAGGTATGTATTTTAGTCTGATGAGAAAAATATTATTATCCTGTCAAATTCTAATATTACCTAAATAAACATATGAATTTTGATGTTTTTTATTTTAAATTATTTATAGTTTGTGTGTTTAAAATTTATAGTTTTGTAGAAATTGTTAAAAATACAACTTTGATTGTTTAATGCCTTTGCAAGTGATTGTTATGACAAAAAGAAATAAAAATAAAGAATGGATTGCCCCAGCCTTATTCTTTGGGGGTGTGGCTTTAATCGTAATTTATTTTTATGTTGATAGTTATAAGCGAAACATTTACAATGTAAATAAACATTTGTTCGAAAATGATAATCGCAAGCAAGTGTTTGAATGTTACAAAGATACACTTTATGTCCTTAAAAAAGGAATGGTCTATACATTATCATCCCCAAATGGAAATAAAATACTAAACAAGCAAGCAACGGATTTTTATAAAATAGATACTTATTATAGCTTGACAACACAAGATAAAGTAAAGATTATCAAAAGAGATAATAATTGGATAGAGATTGAACACAGTCAATTTCCCGAGAATAAAGGATGGGTTAAGAGAGAGTTATTTAAAAATTGTGACAGTATAATCACTACACAAGGATCTACGGTAAAATATGATGATGTTGCTACATCATCAGCCGATATTTATAATATAGATGAGGAAAGGCATCGTAAGGCAGAAGAAATAAGGAGTCAGTGGAGAAAAGGGAAGATAGCTGCTGAAAACCAAAGGCAGCTTAATAAGTTGAAAAAGGAAATCAATAAATAAAAAAGTACTTGACTATAATATTTACACTTGCAAAAAAAATTAAATAGAAAGGAGACGTTACACTTACTTCTATCTGTTTATAGTTTTCTTTATATTGTCTAAATCGAATAATACTCTTATTCCGAAATCCTGATATTTTGTTTTCTTGAATGACGCGAATACTCCTACATTAAGCAGCTTTGTGAAGTTTAGTGAGTAGCCCATCTCACTATATTTCATGTCGGCGGTGTATAGGTTTTTTAGATGTAGGCTTTCTGTAAACATTTTTCCTTGAAGAAATGGCAGTCGCTTAATTAATATATACTTGCTTTCGTAGTTGAAATTGGTTCTGACCCAATATCTATTTGTTGAAGCAACATAATTGTCTAACAGCATAAAGGATACAAAGGGAGACTTTAGGTTCACTGTTACATTCGATGTGTTGAAATGTTGATAATCCACAAAGTGTATTTTGTTTCTTTCGCCCAGAAAGTGACCTCCTTCGAGTTGGTAGTTGAAGTTGCTGAATTCACTTAGCTTTATATTTTGTTTTATGCCTCCCGATAATTTTTGATATTGAGCATTGTTGGTTTGCCATCCGGAGAATGCCTGCTCATAATTAATATAGAATGTAGGAGAAGCGTATTTTTCATATTTTTTCGCTCCATCTTTTATCGAGTAATAAGCGTAAGGGGTGTATTCTATGCCTAAGTTGAATGCTGTTTTGTCAAACCTGTCGTCTGGGTATATGTTAGGCGTGATTTTACTTTTCTTACCCCAGGTGTAATCCGTATTATTCGATAATCCATGACGCCTGTCTATCTCCAGTCCTACAGATACAGATAATCCATTCGAAATATCTATACTATTCGTTGCGGAAATAAAATCTTTCTGATAAAAATAGTTATAATTCTTACCTCTTATTAGTGAATTTGAAAAGTTATTGAAGCGGTGAATACCTAGTGGGTTGAAATCTTCACTTGTGCTTCCTATAGAGATAGTAAGGTTGCCTAATCTTAAAGGTGCATACGTAAAATTTATATTACCTCCACCTATCAATCTTTTCCTTGATAAGGCATAATATATATAAGGTGTTAGTTCAAGCTTGTTGTGTTTTCCGATATTACTCGTTAACCTGAATGATTGTCCCATCCATAGCCCATCTACAAAATTATACTCATAGATACTACCTTCGAGTAGCCCGTTGAATTTAATTTTTACTTTGCTGGAGTCACTTCCTATCTGCCCTCCGTTCATTATATTCGAAAATGTCAGCTTTGGATTACGGTGCTTCTCTCTCGCCGAATCGAGATGTTGCTGTATGGAATCCCTTTTAATTAATGTTTTTATCTCCCGTTCTCCCAAGGGTATCGTTCTTACATTGTTCCAATATGCCGTATCACGCTTGGATGCCAAACTATCAGATTTTACTATATATAAGGAGTCTTGACGTGCGATTTCAAAGGTTCTTTTCTCTTTTTTGCTTTTTGTACCACTTATTACCGATTCATTCGTTTTAATATTACTATAGGTTAGAGATGTGTAGTAGTTCATTGTAGCTTTAATTCCGAAGATGTCAATATCAGATGCTATCAAATAAGTGATCGGCAGATATACATTCGGTGCTAATTCCTGAAACGAGATTGTATATGCTTGCTTTGCTCCGTATGGATTAGAACGAAGTTCCGCAGAATATATATGCCATGTATAATCTGCTATATATATGTAGCCTTCAAAAAGCGAAGGGTCTTTTAGCTTTGGTTCTATTTTGATTTTATTTATTGTTAATCCATTCTCTTCTATAAATCCTTCGTATCTGAATTTGTAATAAGAAAATGCTTGAGGATGCAAGGGTGAAATGTATGAACCAATCTTCGGATTGTACAAGGAAGTGCTTAATATTCCCATCACGTCTTTCGAATCTATATTGTCGGGAATACTGCTTGAGAATGCTTTTACTGTTTGTTCGTACTTATTGGGTGCTGTAAAACGTATTTCGTTGAAGGATTCTTGTGTAAATAACAACTCTTTAAAATCTGATAGTTTAACCCCTTCTTCTCTTTTTGCCATTTTGTCTATCAATGACGAAACTTTAAGCAATTCAGCGTTTACCTTTATGTAGGCTTCGGCAGTATACTCTTTTACTGAAGCGGCATATAATGGTGCTTTTTCTATTGCTTTCCGCATAATAGGGTGGGCCGGGTCTTCCTGATTTGATACGGTAATTTCTTTCAGGTTGAAAGGTGTTTCATATAGTACTATATCTAATGTAGTTACTTTATCTGTACTGATCTTGATTATTTGCACTTCGGGTTTAAACCCCAAACATTTATATTCAACTTCGTATTCTCCGTTGGGTATAGTCGTTTGATAGCTTCCTGTTTCGTTACATACCAACCCTTGATTTACACCTTTTATATATACTGTGCTTCCATATAACGGTTCGCCGTTTGTGTCTGTAATTTTTCCTTTAAAGTTTTGTGCGTCCAAATGTATGAAGCAAAAAAAGGATAAAACCAAGGCAATATATAATCTCATTATTAGTTTATTATTTAGGGACACTTTTTAACATTCTCTACAAATATATCGGAAATATCGATTTATTCTTTACTTATTTCCTGTTTTTATTCGATTTAATGTTACAAAGGAGTGACATTATTCTATATTCCCCTGTGAAATAAGATTATTTTATTATTTTTGCGCTAAATTTTTTTCAAAATATTAAAGATTAAAATGCTTACAGTTGAGAAAATTGGCGGAACCTCCATGTCGCAGTTTAAAGATGTGCTGGAGAACGTCATTGTAGGAAAGAGAAAGCCGGAAGAAATGTACAATCGGATATTTGTTGTATCCGCATATAATAATGTCACTAACTGGCTATTGGAACATAAAAAAACAGGAGAGCCCGGAGTATATGTTCAATTTCTCGAAAATGCAGATTATAGCATCGGATTAGATAGTCTGTGTCAAAGGCTTCTGCTTATAAATAAGGGTTTTGAAGAAATCGGCCTGAATCTATTAGAAGCAAGAGAATTTATTACCTTTCGCCTCAAACAGGCTAAAACAATGCTTCATAGTTTGAGCAAAGTTTTGGCTTCAGGATACGTAAATGCCGAAGATATCTGTTTAGCCGCACGCGAAATTTTAGCTTCGATAGGAGAGGCCCATTCAGCGTGGAATACTGTAAATATTTTGAATAACAATGGTATCTCTGCTCGGTTTATCGATCTTTGCGGATTTAATGACTCTCTGCCTCTTACAATAGATGAGCGTATTCATAGAGCATTCAAAGGTGTTGATTTTAGTAAGGATGTTTGTGTTGCTACCGGCTATACGAAAGGTACTGAGGGTATTATGCGCGCATTCGATAGGGGTTATACAGAGGTTACTTTTAGTAAAATTGCCGTAGAAGTAAATGCCGACGAGGCTATTATCCATAAAGAATATCACTTGTCGAGCGCTGATCCGAATATAGTAGGTGTGGATAAGGTGGTTCCTGTAGGACGAACAAATTTTATTGTTGCCGATCAGTTGGCTGATATTGGTATGGAGGCTATTCATCCGAAAGCGTCTAAGCCTTTGGAACTTGCAAATATCGATATCCGTATCAAAAATACCTTTGAGCCCGAACATCCGGGAACATTGATAACAAAAGAGTATGTGTCGGAAATACCGAAGATAGAGATCGTTTCAGGTACAGATAAGGTGCTAGCTGTAGAAATTCATGATCCAATGATGGTTGGAGAGGTTGGGTTTGACTTGAGAATCATGCAGATATTTGCCAAATATAATGTGAGTTACATTCTCAAATCTACAAATGCAAACTCTATTACAATGGTGGTTTGGGACAATTATAAATCACGCGAAATGATAACAGACCTGGAGGCGACATTCTATCAGGTTATTGTAGAGCGTGTAGCTTTAGTATGTGTAATGGGTACCAATATTGCATTGCCCGGATTCTTGTATAGAGCCTCGAAAGCTCTGTTTCAAAAAGGAATCAATGTCGAGAGTTTTGCTCAATCTCTACGGCAGGTGAATATGCAGTTTGTAATAAAAAGAGAATTTTATAAAGACGCGGTAATTGCACTGAATGATGAATTGTGTATAGAGAAATAGGTTAATAAGGGTTTTTTTATATTTTTTTTATTGTGTGAATTGATTTTTAGTTCTATTTTTGTTTGCTGAAACTAGAGTGATCGTTTAATACCTTGTGGGGCACTTAAATAAAAAAGAATATCCACAATTACAGATATATAGACCTTTGAATTTGCTTGAACATTCTCTATTACAAAAGTTGCTTTTATTGGAAAATAAAAAACTGATTTCACCGTTACATTTGATTAGAAGTGTGAATAAAAGTGCAATGTTAGATGCGAAATACTTAAAAAATCAAAATAATAGTATATTTGCATCCTATAATAATTGACACTGTGTAATTTTATTGTTTTAAAATAAGGAGACTATTGAAAATTAAAAGATATAAATTTAAAAATTGATTCACTAAACTTAAATTATTTATTATCATTATGGAAACTAAAAAACAACAACCAAAACAAAAACCAAGATCTAAAGGCGTTTCAGCTATGATAGTCGTTATTGGATGTGCGATTGTAGCTCACCTATTCTTCTACCTAGTTGCCGGGGATAAGGCTAACTTTGACGAAAAAGGTCTTCCACTACCAGGCAATTCACTAGGTGCATTATTCCAAGGAGGATGGGTAATTCCTATCGTTATCACGCTGTTACTAACAACACTTACTCTTTCTGTAGAGAGATTCTTTGCATTGAACAGAGCTAGTGGAAAAGGAAACACAGCTAAATTTGTGATGAATGCTAAAGCTAAATTAGAAGCTGGTGACATCGCAGGTGCAACAAAGCTATGTGACGAACAAAAAGGATCTGTGGCTAATATACTAAAAGCAGGATTAATCAGATATGCAGATGTTGAGAAAATTGCTGACAAGAACAATGACGAAAAAGCAGCAATGATTCAAAAAGAATTGGAAGAAGCTACAACTCTTGAACTTCCATATCTACAACAAAACTTATCAGTTATCGCTACTATCTCTACTCTAGGTACTTTGATGGGACTATTCGGAACAGTACTTGGTATGATCCGTTCGTTTGGTGCGATGGGTCAAGAAGGAGCTCCGGACTCTACAGCTCTTGCAGTAGGTATCTCTGAAGCACTTTACAATACAGCTATGGGTATCGGTACTGGTGCTGCATCTATCATTTCTTATTCTTATTTCTCTGGAAAAGTTGAAGATATAACTAACGCTGTTGATGAAGTAGGTTTTGCTATCGGTCAAACTTATACTACTCTTCACGGAGGTCTATCTAAATAATTAACAATTTTTTTCAGAACAATTTGTGGAATTCATATAAGATTCCACTCTAATAAGTAAAAGTAAGAAAATGGGAAAGACAAAAGTAAAAAAACAGAGCACATTCATCGACATGACGGCGATGAGTGACGTTACTGTACTCTTGCTCACATTCTTTATGCTTACTGCTACCTTCTTACCAAAAGAACCGGTACAGGTAATGACTCCACAGTCAGTATCTGAGGTGAAAGTGCCTGAATATAATGTGTTGAATATATTGATAGATCCACAAGGAAAGGTATTCTTGAATATAGACAAACCAGAAAATAAAAAGGCGGTATTGGAAAAGATGGGGCAAGATTATGGTATTACATTCACCGATAAGCAGATTAGATCTTTCATAGAACAAACACACATTGGTGTGCCTATGAACAGAATGGCTGCTTTCCTTGATATGCCATTGAGCACTCAAGATAGTGAGATAAAGAAATGGGGTGTGCCATCTGATAGTGTAAACGATCAGTTTTCACGTTGGGTGCAACATGCACGCGAAATTGGAGGCGATGATATGGGTATTGCTATCAAAGCAGACCAGTCAACAGCTTATCCATTGGTGGATAAGGTATTGAAAAGTCTTGTGAAGATGAAAGAAAACCGTTATAGCCTCATAACATCTCTAAGGGGAATGCCGGAAGGCGTATAAAACATGATTTAAACATTAAAAAAAGAAAAAATTATGGCAGAAGTACAACAGTCCGGTGGTGGAGAAGAGAAAAAAGGTAAACCCAAGAAACAGACCCTGAGAGTAGACTTTACTCCGATGGTGGATATGAACATGCTCTTGATTACATTCTTCATGTTCTGTACTACATTGAGTAAACCGCAAATCATGGATATTGCGATGCCTACAGATCAGAAACTTACTGAAGAGGATGAAGTGAAGGTCAAGGAGTCTAAAGCTATTACTTTGATTCTAGGAGAAGACAATAAAGTATATTACTATACAGGTATGCCTAACTATAGTGACTATACTACCTTGAAAGAAACTGATTATTCCCCTGAAGGACTTCGTAAAGTTTTACTGGAACGCAATGCCCCTATCGTAGCAAAAATGAGGGAATTGAGACAGGAGAAGTTTGAGAAGAAAAATAAAATGTCAGAGGAAGAATTTAAAACAAGATCGAAAACAATAAAAGAAGATAAGGATGGACAAGTAGTGGTTATTAAACCAACATCCGAAGCTAGTTATAAAAATCTTGTTGATGCTCTTGATGAAATGCAAATTTGCAGTATTGCAAAATATGCAATTGTGGATATGACCGAGGGTGACCAATTCTTGCTTGAGAACCTGAAAAGTAAAGGGGCTTATGGCGCTAGTGCTGCACCACCAAAAAATTAATCACATTAAGAAAGGAGTAAAATTATGGGAAAAGATATAAAATTGAATTCCTCCGAATGGTGTGATGTAGTTTTTGAAGGTAAGAATAAAAACTATGGAGCTTACAAGCTACGTCAATCATCATCGAAGAGACATATCGTTGCGTTTTTAGTAATCCTTGCGCTTGCAATATTTGTGTCGGCTTTACCGAGTCTGGTATCAGTAGTAAAGAGCCTTACTCAAAGCAATACAGGGCCAATGGAGGATACTTTCGAGTTATCTAATATTCCGGTAGATCAAGAAATCCCGGAAGAGAATAAGATTAAACAAGAAACAGCTCCGCCGCCTCCACCGTTGAAAACAACAGTGAAGTTTGTGCCTCCTAAGATTGCAAAAGACGACGAGGTGCGTGAAGATCAGGAAATGAAGTCACAGGATGAAATTCAGGAAACTAAAATCCAAATTTCGGTGGCTGACGTGAAAGGTACAAATGATAAGACAGGTGTCGATATCGCTGAGTTGAGAGAACACAAGGTGATAGTAGAAGAAAAACCTGCCGTTGAAAAACCTTTCGTTACTGTAGAACAGATGCCAACTTTCCCGGGAGGCGAGATGGAAATGCAAAAGTATATTGCTTCCAATCTCAAATATCCGGTAGTGGCTCAAGAATCAGGTATTCAAGGACGTGTAACAGTACGTTTCGTTGTTTCTAAAACAGGAGCAATTGAAGATGTAAACGTGATTCGTGGAATCGACCCATCGTGCGACAAAGAAGCTGTACGTGTGGTTAAATCGATGCCGAAATGGATACCGGGAAAACAAAATGGATTGAATGTACCTGTGTACTTTACTCTCCCTATCGTATTCCGTTTGAAACAGTAAAAGTGAATATCTATTGAGATTTTTATAAAAAAATTGTAAATAAGACTTAGTAAAGAAGAGAAGTTGGAGTATGAAAGACACATCTTCTCTTCTTTTTCCAATAAAAAAAGGTATGAAAGAAGGAAAAAAAATATCGGGAAAAGCAATATTTGGTATATTTATGGTATTGTTTTATCTATGTGTGTCAGTTTTGATGGTATTTACCCCTATTTTCGATAATGTACATATCTTGCTTCGTGTGGCCATGGGTGTGCTGTTGTTTTTGTATGGCATATTTAGAGGATACCGTGCATGGAAACAATTTTAAACGAATTATCTGTTTTTTGTTATGAAAAATCTTAGTCTTATTGTATGTATTTTTGCTTTTATCTTTCTCTTTTCTTGTAGCGACCAGAGAAAGATAACACGAACAGATACGCCCACAAGTGGTATAGCTGAGATAGCTGTTGATGAATGCTTTGCTCCTGTAATACAAGAACAGGTTGATGTTTTTGGAGCTTTAAATCACGAAGCTCTGGTTATTCCCATATTTACCAGTGAAAATGAAGCATTTAATTTATTTATGAAAGATAGCTTGCGTGTAATAATTGCTACACGACAACTTACTGTCAACGAAACACAAATTATAAAAGAACGCAAACAAGCACTACGTACACAGCGGCTTGCTATTGATGGTATTGCCCTTATTGTAAACAAAGAAAATATGGACACTTTGATTACAGTGTCTGATATTAAAAAAATAATGACAGGTAAGATTAAGGATTGGAAGGAGATAAATCCGAAATCTAAACTGGGTGAAATATCGGTCGTATTCGATAGCCCTAATTCCAGTACTGTCAGATTTATAAAAGATTCGATCTGTGGAGGCGAGCCTCTCAGTCAGAATGTGAAAGCGAGATCGGCAGACAGCGTTAAAAATGTCAACCTGCAAGAACGTACACCCAATCAGCAAGTGATAGATTATGTTGCTGCTGTCCCTAATGCGATAGGTGTTATCGGTGTCAACTGGATTAGCAATCCATCCGATCCTAAAAATTTAAGCTTTATTAATAGTATAAATGTTATGTCGGTAAGCTCAGAAGATAAAGCCACTGAGGAAAACAGTTTTAAACCATTTGCCGCATATTTAGTCTTAAAAAAATACCCGCTAACGAGAGATATTTTTATTATAATCTCAGATGTCAAAGGTGGATTACCTTCAGGTTTTGTTACCTTTGCTGCAGGAGAGAAAGGACAACGTATTATACTCAAGGCCGGGCTTTATCCCGCAAATGTACCTACCAGACTGGTAAGAGCAAACCCAACATTTTAGGATAGGCCTGATATCTGTCACATATAAATAAATATTAATAAAAATAGTATAGAAGATGAAAATGAAGTATTTAGTGAGCGCATTTTTGAGCTTAGCGATAAGCTTGTCGGCATTTGCGCAAAATAGCCCGGGAGCAGATTATCTGAGCCTTGGTGAAACCAAACTAGCGAAAGAATATTTTACTAAAAACGTAGGGCAGAATCCTGAAGAATCTCATTATTATCTGGGAGAAATTGCAATTCTGGAAAATAACTTGACTGAAGCTAAGTCTCAGTTTGAGCAAAGTGCGGCAGCAACTACTGAACTAGGTCTTGGTGCTGTAGGATTGGCTAAATTGCAATTAAAGTCAAATCCTAAGGTTGCAGAAGATCAATTAAAAGAAGTTCAAAAAAAGAATAAAAAGAATGTAACTGTTCTTTTAGCAATAGCAAAAGCATATTTTGATAATGGCATGAAAGACAAAGCCACTTTGATGATTGCTGAAGCTAAGAAGGCAGATAAGAAATCACCATATTCATACATTCTCGAAGGAGATATGTTAGCTAAAGAAAACAATCCGGGCGGAGCAGCAGGTCAGTACGATCAGGCTATCAACTTTGATCCTAACTGTGTATTGGCTTATATGAAAGGTGCTAAGGTATATGAATATATTAATCGTAATACAGCAGCCGATTTGTTGAAAAAAGCGATAGAAATCAAACCTGAATATAAGATTGCTTACAAAGATCTTGCTGACTTGTATTACAGAGACGGTTTTTATCCGGATGCTATTGCTGCATACAAAGAATTCTTCAAGGGGGGCGATTACACCGTAGATGATATTACTCGTTATGCTGCATCAGAGTACTTTACACAAGGATATTCAGGTGCAAAGAATCTGATTAATGAAGGTCTGAAACGCGAACCAAACAGCTTCGTGTTGAATCGTTTGTTGATGTATATCGAAAATGAAACAAAAAACTATCAGGACGGTTTAGCTGCAGGAGACAAGTTCTTCAGTATACCTAGATCAGAGGTTGATACAGTGAAATATCTGGTTTCAGACTATATGGCTTATGGAAATATACTATCTGAAACAGGCAATAAAGCGAAGGCTATAGAGCAATATCAGAAAGCTATAAAATTAGATCCGAGCAAAGTAAGTTTGTTTAAAGAGATCGCTACAGCTTCTGCCAGAGATCAGATGTACGCTGAAGCAGCTAATTATTACAAAGAATACATCCAGATGCTTGGAGAAAGAGCAGAAGCAACTGATTATTATCAATTAGGTAGCTACTATCTATCTGCAGCATCTAAAGTTGAATCTGATAAATCGTTAACTCCGGAGCAAGTAAAAGAACAATCTATTGCGCTATACAAACAAGCAGATGCAGCTTTTGCTGTAGTTGCAGAACGTAAGCCGGATAGTTATTTAGGATTCTATCAGAGAGCACGTACAAACTATCAGATGGACCCGGACTCGGAGCAAGGGTTGGCAAAACCATTCTATGAAGAAACAATTAAAGTTCTGTTGGCAGATCCGGAACCAAGTAGCAAAATATTGATAGAAGCATATAGCTATTTGAGCTACTATTATTATTTACAGTTCGAGAAAAGCAAAAAGGCTGATGATAAAGCAAATGTAAAACTATATGCAGAAAAGGTTCTTGAACTAGATCCTGAAAATGCAAATGGTAAAGCTTTATTTGAATTTGCTAATGGCAAGTAAATAAATAGATATAAAATATGAGAAACAGCCTGTATCAATTTTGATGCAGGCTGTTTTTTTATATAGAATAATTTTAAATTGAGAAAAAGATGTATCTTTGCACTCAATTAAGTGGATAGATTTGTATTGATTGCAACCACATGAAAAAATGCTAAACCATTTTCTGCACTGCATTATAATACATATCTTCCTGTTTTTATTACAATAAAACAATATTTATGAGTTATTTATTTACATCTGAATCTGTATCAGAAGGTCACCCTGATAAAGTGGCAGATCAGATATCAGACTCCTTATTGGACGAATTCTTGGCCTATGATGCTGATTCGAAGGTCGCATGCGAAACATTGGTAACTACCGGACAGGTGGTTTTGGCAGGAGAAGTAAAATCAAAAGCATATATCGATATTCCCGAAACGGCACGTAAAGTGATTGAGCGTATAGGGTATACTAAAAGTGAATACCAGTTTGAGGCTCAATCTTGCGGGGTGCTGTCTGCCATACATGAGCAATCCGATGATATCAACAGAGGTGTTGATGGCAAATCTGATCCAATGGATCAGGGAGCGGGAGATCAGGGTATGATGTTTGGCTACGCAACAAACGAAACAGACAATTATATGCCATTAGCACTAGACTTGTCTCATGCATTGTTGAGAGAATTAGCCGTTATACGCAAAAATGAATTGCATTTGATGCCATACCTTCGTCCTGATGCCAAATCGCAGGTAACGATCGAGTATGATGACAACGGCACGCCTTTGAGAATAGATACAATCGTTATTTCTACTCAGCATGATGATTTTGCTGACGACGAGGCAATGCAAGCTAAAATAAAAGAAGATGTGATCAATATCCTTATACCTCGTGTGAAGGAGAAGTATAAGTTCAGAGATGATATTACGAAGCTCTTTACAACGGATATTATTTATCATGTAAACCCTACCGGACGTTTTGTTATAGGAGGGCCTCATGGAGATACCGGCCTGACAGGACGTAAAATCATAGTTGATACTTACGGAGGTAAGGGTGCGCATGGCGGTGGTGCTTTTTCGGGTAAAGATCCTTCAAAAGTAGACCGTTCGGCTGCTTATGCGGCACGTCATATTGCAAAAAACCTTGTTGCTGCCGGTGTGTCTTCCGAAATACTTGTTCAGGTATCGTATGCGATCGGTGTTGCCAAACCTATGAATATTTATGTAAATACATATGGCAAGGGCACAGTAAATCTTTCGGATGGAGAGATAGCGGTTAAGGTAGAGGAGCTGTTCGACATGCGACCAAAAGCAATCGAGCAACGCCTGAAATTACGCAATCCTATCTATGCTGAGACTGCTGCTTATGGGCATATGGGTCGTGAGCCGGAAACCGTAACTAAACATTTTCAATCACGCTACAATCCTCAGGGAATAACTCGCGAAGTAGAGTTGTTTACATGGGAGAAGCTAGACTATGTAGATGTGATAAAGAAAGAGTTTAATCTGTAATATAATAATATAGCACATACTTGTTCTGCAATAGAGCAAGTATGTGCTTTCAACTATATAAGAGCTTTGATTAACGATACAGTACCATACATAGGTGTAATGAAAGATAGTGTCTTGTTGCAGGATACTATCTATATTCATCGTTTTTCATTAAATCCAGTAGAAGGTGAGATTGTGAATATGACTAACAAACAATTATATTCTGCTCATCAAGATAGCATTGGAGATGTTGTAAGATATTCCGGCGATCTTCTGCCTTTCAATCTGGAACAAGTAGATGGGATTTTCTGCCTGTTGCTTTTATGCTTATTTCTTTTTACATATATATATAGTGGCGGGTTATCTTTCTTGAAAGAGAGTATCTCCTTCCTGTTTACTCCTGTAAAGGCCTCAAGAATACATAGTCAGACTACATCGAGGGAAATGATATATAGCTATTTCCTTATTTTTCAATCTGCTGTTTTATCTGCAATATGTATTTATGATGTTTTTGTAGAGTATGAATCTTCTGTGCAAAGCAATAGTAAAGCTTTTCTGACTATTGTCACATTTATCGTTGCCATAGCTTTGTTTTTTGGAATCAAAGATTTTATTTACAAACTGATAGGTTATATCTTTAATCAGAAGAAAGCAATGAATTCGTGGCGAAGAATGCATATGGTGTCTATCGAGGTGCTGGGTATACTATATTTTCTGCCTACGTTGCTCTTGATTTATTCTAATTTTTATCATACTGAGATATTAATACTTATATTAATACTCTTCTTAATTGTTCAAATAACACTTTTTTATCAAATAATAGTCTTTTTTATTGGTCAAAAATTTAACTTTTTGTATTTGATTGCCTACCTTTGCACCTTTGAAATATTACCTTATGTGTATTTAGCGATAGGATTGATTCAATTATATAGAACCGACGTATTTAACACACTATTATGACCTTGAAAGTAAAGAAGATATTAATCTCTCAACCTGCTCCGACAACAGAGAAATCGCCTTACTTTGATATTGCCGAGAAATATCATGTGCAAATGGATTTTCGTCCGTTTATTCGTGTAGATGGCATTGATGTAAAAGAGTTTAGGCAACAGCGTATTAATATACAAGATTATACAGCAGTCGTTTTTACAGCAAGGATTGCAATAGATCATTTCTTCTCTCTGTGTGAGGAACTTAGAGTAACAATGCCCGAAACAATGAAATATTTTTGTATATCGGAAGCAGTCGCTTTGTATCTGCAAAAATATATTGTTTACAGAAAGCGCAAGATATTCTTTAGTGCAACAGGTAAGATGGATGGTCTGGCAACAGCTTTAACAAAACACAACAAAGAAAAATTTATTGTACCTGTCTCGGATGTACATACAGAAGACCTTACGGCAGTATTGGACGAGAAAAAAGTTGATTATACAAAATCAGTGATGTACAGAACTGTGAGTAATGAAATAACCGAGTCTGAGATCTTATCTTACGATATGATGATATTTTTTACTCCGGCCGGTATTGTTTCTTTATTTAAGAATATGCCTAATTTTGAACAAGGAGAGAGGGCTATCGGCTGTTTTGGTACCGCTACCGCAAAAGCTGTTCGCGATGCGGGCTTGAGGCTCGATTGTGAAGCTCCGCTTCCGGGCATGCCATCTATGACGGCTGCATTAGAAGCGTTTATAAAGGAAAATCATAAAGCCAAATAGGTTTGAAGCAAATAAAATATAAAGCTTAACTTTTGGGTTAAGCTTTTTTTATATCATTTCTGATGGTTATTGTAGATAAAGATCTGGGGGAAATAAGGCTTGTTAAGAATGCGAGAGCCAAAAGGATAATCGTTCGAAAAAAAGATGGTTATCTACAACTTACATATCCACCATCAGTAAGTATGTCCTTTGTAGAGAAGACTATTCGTGAAATGAAGCCTCGCCTGATGTCTTTAGTAGAAAAAAAGACTACCCGTATTTTATTTACTCCCGATATAGAATTTAAGACCTTTAGTTTTACCTTGAAGTTGATTACCGGAACATCGACCAAGAATTATTATATGAGTCTGAAAGAAGGCGTACTATCCATCTCATGTCCGGCTGATATAAATTACAATGATTCAACAGTTCAATCGACAATAAAAGGATTTGTAGAAAAAGCCCTTCGCTATGAGGCAAACAGGCTATTTCCTGCAAAAGTGAAATCATTTGCAGAAAGGTACGGTTTTAAATATACCGAAGTAAAGATTAATAAGAGTCGTACCCGATGGGGAAGCTGTTCATCAAAGAAGACAATAAACCTGTCGTTTTACTGTATGCTCTTACCTGAATACCTTGTGGATTTTGTAATCTTGCACGAACTATGCCATACGATAGAAATGAATCATGGAGAACGTTTTTGGCAATTGCTGGATAAAGTATCGGATGATAAAGCAAAAGAGTTGACAAAGGCTTTAAAAGACCATAAAACAATGTTATAAATTAGTCGTCTAGCGATTCCTTCCCAAATCCTACAGGAAGAAGTGCTTTGGCAGATTTTAATTCATAGATTTTACTTTCACCGTACAGTATTACTCTCATTGGGGAACTATGTCTATTCTCTGTTTCTAACAAAACTTGCCTGCAACCGCCACACGGGCTACAAGGGTTTACAGTAAAGGCTCCGTCATGACAAGCGGCAACCGCAATTGCTTCAATCGAAGCCTCCGGATATTGTGCATTTGCATAAAACATAGCAACCCGTTCGGCACATAAGCCTGAAGGGTAAGCCGCATTTTCCTGATTGTTGCCCGTAACAATTTTTCCATTGGAAAGAAGAACTGCCGCTCCTACATGAAAGCCTGAGTAGGGCGCATATGCTTTTTCTGCAACCGCTTTAGCCTCTATTATAAGTTTTTTTATACTTTCGGTAGCCTCATCAAAGGTGTAAACGAGTATCTTTGTTGTTAAATTTAAATTTTCCATTTTATTACTGTTACAAATAAAATACTTCTAAATATATGAAAAAAGCAAATAGCTCGGATATATCTCTCAAATTTATTATCCTTTCTGTACTTGTTTTTCTGTCTACTACATCTGCCTATTCTCAGGCAAAACGATACAAGATATACGAAGAGTATATTGAGACTTACAAAGGCATAGCTGTAGATCACATGAGAAAATATAAAATTCCGGCAAGTATAACGCTCGCTCAGGGGCTGTTAGAATCAGGTGCGGGTAAAAGTGCTTTGACTAAAAATTCGAATAATCACTTTGGTATTAAGTGTCACAACGATTGGACAGGAGGAAAAGTCTATCAAGCGGATGATACCCCGAATGATTGTTTCAGAAAATATAAAAGAGCTGAAGATTCATTTGAAGATCATTCGAGATTTCTAGCCGATAAACCACGATATAAAAGTCTGTTTGCTTTGGAAATTACTGATTATAGAGGATGGGCAAAAGGATTGCAGCAAGCAGGGTATGCAACTGATAAAGCTTATGCGAACAAACTGATAAAGCTAATTGAAGATTATGAACTTTACCAACACGATAAAAGAGGATTCTCCAAGGAGAAAATAAGAGAAATAGAAGAGACTCAGGTAAGAAATAAAGAATATCGTCATATTCCATATAAAACACACAATCTGGTTTATGTGATAGCAGAGGCGGGTGATACGTACGAGGGTATTGCGGGCGAATTTGATTTTAAGCCAAAAGACTTGTATAAATACAATGAAGTACCCGAAGGCTTCCCTTTGAAGGCAGGTGATTTGGTCTATTTTGAGAAGAAAAAATCGAAAGCCGATAAACCATATTATGAGCACGAAGTTCAGGTGGGAGAGTCTATGTATAGTATTTCTCAGCTGTATGGCATCAAGGTGAAAAACTTGTACAAAATGAACAAAAAAGATTTTGAATATGTCCCTACCGAAGGAGATGTCTTAAAACTAAGATAAATTTTATAATACAGTAAAAAAAAATAATAAATATAGACTAAAATGGTATTGACAGTAATCAGTCGATACCATTTTTTTTGTTTTAATATTCTATTGTCTTGTTTCTGAAATTATACTACTTTTATGGTATATAACATAATAACTCTGATAAAATGAAAAATAGTCTTCTGTTTTTTTTATGTGCAGTTTTCTCGTTGGTAGTGAGTGCACAAGACAACCCGAAATATCTAGTAGGAGCTGTCCCCGAAGTGGACGGTAAGATTGTTTTTTCGAAGAAGATACCTGTAAAGGGGCAAATCTCCGACGAACAGCTTTTTTCATTGATGGAAAAATGGGCAATAAACAACTATGATAATGCACAGACTGATGAGAAAGATTTGAATAATCGGGTTCTGCTAAGTAAGGCTGACGATAAAATGATCGCATGTTTTGGAGAGAAATATCTTGAGTTTAAGCGAAGTTCTCTTGTGCTTGATCGGGCTAAGATGATTTATCAGTTGATCTTGGAAACGAAAGATGGGGCATGCGAAGTAACGTTGAGGAATATAAAATATAGCTATTCTGATAGTAAGAAACTGCTTCCGGCAGAGGAGATGATCTCCGACAAAATAGCTCTCAACAAAAAAGGAGATAAACTAAATCGCTATTATGATAAATTCAGAATACATACTGTAGATTCTGTAAACAGCATATACAAATCTATAGACATTTATCTGAACGGTATTAATACAACAGGTGCAACCACTTCATTGCAAGCAGAGGCGAAAACATATTCAGCTCCTGCAGTACCACAGAAAGACAGTTCGGTAGAAGTGCCTTTAGCCGCTGCCGCTCAATCTATACCTAATCCTGTTCAGGTTGCGTCATCGATTCCGGTAACATCTAATAATACCCCGCAAACGATTGCCGCTGGAGGGGTTGCTGCGATGGAAGGATTCAGACAGATAACTCCCGATAAAATACCGGGCAATATTATCAAGCTGTTAGGAGATTGGACATTGATCACTTCGGGTACTGCCGATCAAATGAATGTGATGACTGCCTCGTGGGGTGGACTTGGTACATTCTGGGAAAAGCCTGTATCATTCTGTTTCCTCAATCCTTCACGCTACTCGGTACAAACAATGGATAAAGGAGAAACCTATACAATATCTTTTTACACTGAAGCGTATAAAGATGCTTTACGATATTGTGGTTCGGTAAGTGGGCGTACTACAGATAAAATAAAAGGATCGGGATTGACACCGATCAAAACACCATCAGGTGCTACAGCATTTGCTGAAGCCTGGATGATCTTTGAATGTAAGAAAATAGTAGTGCAGCCAATTACTCCGGAAGCTGTAGTTGATAAATCTTTACCTAACAAAGATTGGAGTAAAAGCGGATATCATAAAATGTATATCGGTGAAATATTGAATGTTTGGATTAAATAAACTCAAATGAAAAAAATAGCATTAATAACCGGTGCTACGTCCGGTTTGGGCAGGGCAATTGCTTTGCGGCTGGGCAAGGAAGGGTATAACCTTATTATTACCGGACGAAGAAAGGATAAATTAGAAGAACTGGATAAAGAAATAAGCATAAACTATGGTTCTGCGGTTCTCCCTCTATGCTTTGATGTAAGAAAATACGATGAGGTAGAGGCTGCTTTGGGCAACCTTCCCGAAAAATGGAAAAATATTGATGTCCTTGTCAATAATGCGGGGCTTGCTGTAGGGTTAGACCCAATTTATAAAGGCGAAGTTGACGACTGGGAAAGAATGATAGATACAAATGTCAAGGGTTTGTTGTATGTTACTCGGGTGGTTACTCCGGTTATGGTAGAACGTTGTTCGGGACATATAATCAATATAGGGTCTATTGCCGGAAAGGCAGTTTATCCGAATGGTGCTGTATATTGTGCGACTAAGTATGCAGTGAATGCATTGCATCAAGGTATGCGTATGGATCTGCTGCCTTATAATATTCGGGTGACTCAGATTTGTCCCGGAGCTGTGGAAACGGAATTCTCGTTGGTTCGCTTCAAAGGAGACAAAGGGCGTGCCGATCAGGTATATACAGGTTATGAGAATTTGGTTGCCGACGATATTGCTGAATCTGTTTATTTTGCTATATCACAACCTCCGCACGTGGATATTCAGGATATGCTGGTGATGCCTACGGCACAGGCTACAGGGAATATGTTCCATAAAAAGGAGAAGTAGGAAGAGCAGAGCATAAAAGGTGCAGTTTCTTGTTGTAAAGAAATATATAAACTTTCCGATGTGTTTTGCATGAAGAAATAAATATTGTAATTTTGCAGTACCAAAGCGTATATAATAAGTCTTGAGTTTATTGTATGCGAACGAAAATGTAAATGGAGGGGGTATCCGAAAAAGGGTATTCCTTTTTTTTGTGTTTACCTTTGAGGTATAATGATTTAGAACTTAACATAAATAATGGATCAAAGAATAAAAGGCGGATTGTTAGTGTTTATTGGAGCGGCAAGCTTCGGACTACTTTCCACTATCGTAAAATTTGCATATGCCGAAGGTTACACACTCGGCGAAATCACAGGAACGCAATCTTTCTCGGGAATGGTCATTTTATGGCTATTGTATTTTATTACCAAATCGGTAAAGAAAGGTGATAAAAAAGAAACGATTGATAATACTCAACCTAATACTAAATGGTGGAAAATAATCATTGCCGGAACCTTTACCGGGCTGGTTGGTATATTCTATTACCAATGTGTGAAACTATTGCCTGCATCGGTCGCTATTATATTGCTGATGCAGTATCTGTGGATAAGTATGCTTATAGAGGCTGTGGTTTTCAGGAAGAAACCCGGACGTAAGCAATTGCTGCTGCTTGGCATTGTTTTGATAGGGACACTGCTTGCCGGTGGAATATTCAGTCAGGAAATTATGCTCAATTTCAAAGGAGTCGTTTTCGGCTTGCTGGCGGCTACTAGTTATGCTATTTTCTTGATGACAAGCGGACGTGTAGGTAACGATCAGCCCGTACTGAAAAAGAGCGCTTTGATGATTACCGGATCATGCGTTATTACATGGATAATTTTTCCTCCATTATTCTTCTTTAATGGTGTGTATTTCGGTGGGCTTGTTTTTTGGGGGCTGGCGCTGGCTCTGTTGGGTACGGTGGTTCCTCCTCTTTTCTTTTCGATGGGTATGCCCCGTGTGGGTGTCTCGATAGGTGCAATCCTTAGTGCTGTCGAGTTGCCTGTCGCAATATCGTCTTCGGCGTTTATATTGCAAGAATCGGTAGATGCACTTCGCTGGCTTGGAGTAGCCCTCATTTTGTCGGCTATAGTGGCTACAAATATTAGAACAAAAGGAATAAGCGGTTGAGTGTAATTTAAACTACAGTATAGGAAGAAAAGTAACAATGAGAGCTTATAGTTTATATGAAAAAGATTATCTATTATAAACGCTCTTTGATTTATTGGATCGTAAAAGAGGAATTGTTGTCGCATTTGCTCTTATCTATTCTTTTTAACTACAGAGTAAAAAGAGTAATACGGAGTTTCTCGCTTCGTTCCTAAAGCATGTAAGAACGACGTATAGTATTAATTATTAGTGACTTCTTCGAAAGAAGAAAAAGTGACAAATAAAAACAACTTAAAAAGTGTCACTTTTGTCACCTTTTGTCTGTAATGTGCTGATTATTTGTGTTGTGATGTTTTGTGTATTTGTCACTTTTTTACTTATAATCCGGGCTCTTATTTATTAATTGAAAGAAAACTCTACCTTTGCAATTCATTTTACTATAAGTATGCGCATAGATATAATAAGTGTTTTGCCTGAAATGTTTACAGGTCTTTTGGATTGTTCTATTCTTAAGAGAGCTCAAGACAAAAGCTTGGTAGAGATAGTTGTTCACAATCTTCGTGATTATACAACGAACAAACACCGACGTGTGGATGATTATCCTTTTGGAGGCGAAGCAGGCATGGTAATGCAGATAGAACCTATCGATAATGCTATTTCAGCATTAAAGGAACAACGAGTGTACGATGAAGTGATCTATACATCACCCGATGGAGAAGTATTTGATCAGAAAATAGCAAACCAAATGTCGTCGTATAACAATATTATTATCCTGTGTGGGCATTACAAAGGTATCGACTATCGCGTGCGCGAACATCTGATAACTCGCGAAATATCTATAGGTGATTATGTTCTTACGGGAGGAGAATTGGCTGCTGCTGTTATGACTGATGCTATTGTACGGCTTTTACCCGGCGCAATAGGGGATGAGCAATCGGCTTTGTCCGATTCTTTTCAGGATAATTTACTGGCTCCGCCTGTTTATACACGTCCGGCAGAATATAAGGGTTGGCGCGTGCCTGATATTTTGTTGTCGGGACATCAGGCTAAGGTAGGTGAATGGCGCTTGCAGCAAGCTTTGGAGCGCACCGAACGTTTGCGTCCAGATTTGCTCGAAAAGAAAGATTAAAACATTACCCTCACCATAACACGCTCAGTACCAGTAGTCCATTTGGCTCCGTTTTGTATCAGGCGAATAGCTTCATTGTCGCAAGTTCCGCAAAGGCTTTGTTTTACTTCAAATAGATATGGGCGTCCTTGTTCGTCAACTGAGAATTCAATGGCTACTTTTCCTTTCCTGTCTTTGCACGAATCGTCGGTAGGTCGCCGCATTGCCGTTTTTAAATAGGCATTGTATCTGTTATATCCACCTATTGGTTCAGGTTTCCCTTTCTTTATAGTAAGAGAAGTATTTGCTTCGTCTTTGAAGTTCTCGGGCGCATAAACCTCTACCATGCCATCATCCTCTTGTTGGGATAATACAGTCAGAGCTTCGGTATTGATAGACTCTTCTTTGTCTAGTCTGAACTTGCTTATGTTGGGCTTATATGTTTTGGTTGCTTCGGTATTGTGTTTTGCTATTACAACTATATTCTCTACATAGTACTCTTCAGGTACGTATATGTTGATAATAGAGCTCATGCCTTTATCTTGTGCCTGTAGGTCGTTAGACTCATGGTATCCGATAATCATATATCCGGCTATAGCAAAAATCACAACAGCAGCTGCCGCTACACTTTGCCATATAGGATGATGTTTCTTGATTGTTTTTGTTTTGGCATTCAGGCGTTCGTGTATATTGTTGATACTTGCCAAGTGATCATCGTCGATACTGTCGAAACCTTCTATAGCCTCATACATAAACGGATCTTTCATCGAATCTTTTTCGATCCGATGAGCATCAACGCCTTTCCTTTGTCCTTTTATGTAATCTAAAAAATTCATTCTTTCAGGTTTTTCTCAATGCAGATTTTTAAATTCCTTTTTCCGTTTTGGATATAACTTTTTACACTCTTCAGATGAAATCCTGTTTCATTTACAATCTCAGCATAGGATTTGTCTTCGTAGAAGAACTTCTCCACCGATATGCGCTGAGGCTCGGGAAGCTGTTCCAAGCATTTGTTCAACGCATCTTCTTTGTCTTCATTCGCATTCTCGCTTAATAGATCCAAAATAGGTTCAGATTCCATAAGTTGAGAGTCGAAATTTACTATAATTTCTCTTTTATTTTCTTTTAAAATGTGAAAACAGTGATTTTTAACAACACTATACAGCCAGTTCTTGAAAATCTTTATTTCATAGCCTTGTATTTTCTGAGAGAGGTTCTCAAATATATCTATTACAGCGTCTTGCGATTGTTCGGTGTTTTGCAGATACTTCAGGCACAACCCATAGATGAGAGGTATGTAGCGTTCGTAAAGCTGTTGGAAATATTCAGCTTTACTCGTATCTTTAAACAGTGACAAAAGTTCTTCGTCACTATACTCCTTTCTCTTATGCAGACTAAAAAAACGCAAGGCAATTATTTTTATCACAAAACTACAAGAATTTGGTTAAAATCCAAATAAATGATCCCTTTAACTACTTTGTCATAATATTATCTATTTGCTAATAAATGTAATATTAAATTGTTGGGGTAGTTAATTTTATGTATTTTTGTAAGTGATAATTAATGATGAGTTTAATTTTTTAACTTACACCCATTATGAAAGAAAAAATTGGAACAAATGCAGGAATCATTTGGACTTATCTTGATGCGGAAGGTAGTAAATCTTTAAAGGAAATCAAGAAAGCCTGCAAACTTACAGAAAAAGACATGTATGCAGCTCTTGGCTGGCTAGCCAGAGAAGGAAAAATTGCGTTTAACGAATTAAAGGACGACTTACAAGTCGTTTTGCTTTGAAAGACCTAAACAAGCTTACAAAAGAGGGGTGCTTATTACATATAGTAAGTGCCCCTCTTTGTTTTTTTTCGGTATAATGTATTTTTCAATAATTAAGGAGCGTAATAATTTTGTTAATTCGTTGGTATTATCTATTTTTGTGTAGCATTTTGGCTATTATATGACTGAAAATGATGAAAAACTTCTTGCCGAGTTTGAGATAAGAATGAGGCAGTTAATGTATCTCTGTGATATGCTTAAAGAGGAAAATGCACAGATGAAGCAGGAATTGAAGCAAAAAGAAACAGCGATAGAAGCATTATCATTAAAGTTGGATGCGTTAAATGCTAAATATGACAATTTGAAGTTTGCAAAATCTTTTTCATCAGCAGACCCAGAGGAGAGGATGAATGCTAAAAAACGGTTGTCGAAATTAGTGCGAGATGTAGATAAATGTATCACCATGCTGAAAGCGTAAAAGAAAAATGATGTTATGGATGAGCATTTAATTATTAATCTACGAGTGGCTGATATGAGATACCCTCTTCGTATAAAACGTAGAGATGAGGAAGTTTATCGTAGAGCTGCAGACGAAATAGATTATAAGTTAGTACAATATAAAAATTATTTTACAGGAGTTTCTACTCAGCCGTTGAGGGATGTCGACTATATGGCAATGACATCAATTCAGGCAGTGGCAGAGAAAGTTGAACATCAACTGCGAGCCGAAACTTTCGAGCATAGAATCCAAAGTTTGACAAATGAACTGGATGAATATTTGAAAGCGCAGGTAAAGTAAAGTTTTAAATTGATGATATATAAAGCACTAATTTCAGATATGAGATAAGTTTCATATTTGGGTTGGTGTTTTTTTGTTTATTGAATATAAGTTTTTATCAAAGAAAAATAGAATATGGATATATTATTGTATGGAATTACCTTTCTTGTTGGAGCAATACTGACTTGGGTGGTTTTGAATTTTATGGCGAATTCAAAATTCAAACGTCAAGTAAAAGAGGCGGAACAAGAAGCAGAGGTGATCAAGAAAAATAAACTACTTGAAGTAAAAGAGCAGGCTTTACAGATGAAGTCTGAATTTGAAAAGCAAGTGAATAGTAGGAACTCGAAACTGCAAGCTGCTGAGGCTAAGATTAAGCAACGAGAATTAAGTTTGACCCAAAAGCAGGAAGAACTCCAACGCAAGCGTAGCGAGGTAGATACAATCAAAACTAATCTAGAGGCTCAATTAGAGGTGATAGATAAGAAAAAGCAAGATTTGGATAAGCTTCACAAGCAAGAGGTGGAAAGGCTTGAGGCATTGTCGGGATTGTCGGCAGAAGAAGTGAAAGAAAAACTGGTAGAAGCTTTGAAAGATGAGGCTCAGTCTCATGCTCAGTCTTATATCAGTGAGATAATGGAAGAGGCTAAAATGACAGCCAATAAAGAAGCGAAGAAGATTGTTATCCAATCTATTCAGCGTGTGGCAACAGAAACTGCAATTGAAAATGCCATAACAGTATTCCATATAGAATCAGACGAAATAAAAGGTCGTATAATCGGACGTGAAGGACGTAATATTCGTGCATTAGAGGCTGCTACAGGGATTGAAATCGTAGTTGATGATACTCCCGAAGCAATTGTTCTTTCAGGATTTGATCCTGTGAGACGTGAGGTTGCGCGTTTGGCTTTGCATCAGTTGGTTGCAGACGGACGTATTCACCCGGCACGTATCGAGGAGGTTGTAGCCAAAGTGAGAAAGCAAATCGAAGAGGAAATAATAGAAACAGGAAAGCGTACGACTATTGACTTAGGTATACACGGTTTGCACCCAGAGTTGATACGCTTAGTTGGTAAGATGAAGTATCGTTCATCTTATGGACAGAACCTGTTGCAGCATGCTCGTGAAACTGCTAATCTTTGTGCGATTATGGCATCCGAACTAGGATTGAATGTGAAAAAAGCAAAAAGAGCCGGATTGTTACACGATATAGGTAAAGTTCCAGATGATGAACCGGAACTTCCACACGCTTTGCTTGGTATGAAGCTGGCTGAAAAATATAAAGAAAAAGCCGACGTTTGTAACGCGATAGGATCTCACCACGATGAAGTGGAAATGACAAGCTTATTGGCACCTATCGTGCAAGTTTGTGATGCTATATCCGGTGCTCGTCCGGGTGCTCGTCGTGAAATTGTTGAGGCTTATATCAAACGTTTGAATGATCTGGAGCAATTAGCTCTTTCGTATCCGGGCGTATTGAAAACTTATGCTATTCAGGCTGGTCGTGAGTTGAGAGTTATAGTTGGAGCAGATAAGATTGATGATGTGGAAACTGAAAAACTGTCTGCAGATATCGCTAAACGTATTCAGGATGAGATGACTTATCCGGGACAAGTGAAAATCACTGTCATTCGTGAAACCCGTGCAGTAAGTTATGCTAAATAATAAATTAGACTTAAGATTATAAATGAAGGGAGCTTTTTCGCTCCCTTTGTTGTTTTTATAGTGTTACGGGGTGGAGGGCTAGTTATATATACTTTCTGATTGTATAGCAGGATTGACTAATGAGTGGGGTATATGTGAAAAATATTTTAAATGTAATACTGTAAAACAAATAGCTCAATGATAGTTTTGAGGATAAAAGTTATTTTGTTTACTTTTGTGACTTAGTGTTATAAGAAATAAAAAAATAAAATCATGGCGTACAAAATCGCAGTTTTTGATGCAAAACCATATGACAGAGTTACTTTTGATAGAGTAAATGAAAAATATGGATTCGAACTAACATATCACAAAGAACATCTCGATATAAATAATGTTGTGCTGGCTAACGGTGCAGATGCTGTATGTATTTTTGTTAATGCTGTCGTTGATTCAGACGTTGTAGCAAAATTGAAATCATATGGAATTAATCTGATAGCATTACGTTGTGCCGGTTTCAATAATGTAGATATTTTGGCTGCTGAAAAGCATGGAGTAAAGGTGGTACGTGTACCCGATTATTCTCCGCATGCTATTGCTGAACATACTTTGGCTTTGATGCTTTGTCTTAACCGCAAAGTTCACCGTGCTTTTTTAAGAACACGCGACGGAAACTTTTCTCTTGTTGGGTTCGAAGGTTTTGATATGTACGGAAAGACTGTCGGAGTAATCGGTACAGGCAAGATTGGTAAGGTAGCTATAGGGTTGTTCAAAGGTTTAGGAATGAATGTGCTGGCTTATGATCTGTATCCTGATAATGCTTTTGCCGAAGCAGAAGGTATTAAATATGTTACTTTGGATGAGTTGTATGCCAATTCTGATATAATTACCTTGCATTGCCCGTTGACAAAAGAAACAGAGTATCTCATCTGCGATGAATCTATCAACAAAATGAAAGACGGCGTGATGATTGTTAATACAGGTAGAGGAAAGTTGATTCATACAAGACATCTGATTGATGGATTGTTAAGCCGAAAGATTGGCTATGCCGGATTAGATGTATATGAAGAAGAAGGAGCATACTTCTACGAAGACCACTCTGATGCTGTGATGACAGATGATGTATTGGCTCGACTTTTGTCTTTTAACAATGTGATAGTAACTTCGCATCAGGCATTCTTTACTCAGGAGGCGATGGAGAATATCGCAAATACGACAATGAATAGTATTTCTGATTTCTTTGCAGGCAAAGAACTTAAAAACCAAGTAGTTTATAAAGCGTAACTTTATACATCGATTAATTTCCTTATGAACAAAGTTTTGAGTCTTCTTATTTTACTCTTTATTGCAAATGTAACTTATGCAATAGACTCAAGATTTGTTGTAGTAATTGATGCCGGGCACGGAGGAAAAGATACCGGGGCAACCAGAGGTGGATATAAAGAGAAAGATATAAATCTTGGTGTTGTCTTAGCTTTAGGACAATTGATAGAGCGAAATCATAAAGATGTAAAAGTTGTATATACTCGAAAATCAGATGTTTTTGTAGATCTTGATAAGAGAGCTGATATAGCAAATAAGGCTAAAGCTAATTTATTTATCTCAGTTCATACCAACTCTACAGCAGCAAAGTCAACTACAGTATCAGGCGCTGATACTTATATTTTGGGGTTGGCTCGTAGTGAAGAAAACCTACAAGTAGCCAAGCGCGAAAACTCTGTGATATTATTAGAAGATAATTACAAAACCAAATATGAGGGCTTTGATCCGAATTCGCCCGAATCGTATATTATTTTTGAATTCATGACGAACACCTTTATGGAGCAAAGTCTACAATTTGCTTCTTTTGTTCAGTCTGATTTTAGGAATGTAGCAAAGCGAGTGGATAGAGGGGTTCGTCAGGCCGGATTTTTGGTGTTAAGAAAAACAAGTGCTCCGAGTGTGCTGATTGAGCTAGGTTTTATAAATAATCAATCGGAGGCACAGTTTTTATCAACAAAGTCGGGACAACAGTCGATGGCTACAGCTATCTACTCCGGTTTTAGAAAATACAAACGTGACTTTGATAAAAAACAAGGGAAATTAGTTGTAGGATCTACAGAAGTAGAAGATATTAGTTTTGATGATGTAGAAGAAGAAACGATAACCGTTAAGAATGATCAGAATGAAGACAGGATATCTCAAGTGTCAGTTTCTGAAAAAGTAAGAAACAATACTGCGTCATCAAATAAAAAAATAGAAAAAGATCAAATAGAATATAGAGTGCAGTTTCTTGTATCGCCTCGCAAGTTATCTGGAAATTCACCGGCTCTGAAGGGATTGTCTCCCGTGTCTTTTTATAAAGATGGTAGTGTGTATAGATATACATACGGTTCTACTACCAATTTTAATGAAATAACAAAGATACAGAATCAGGTAAGGTTGAAATTTAAAGATGCATTTGTTATAAGAATGAAGAATGGGAAGCGTATAAAGTAATAAGCACCGGATTAACTAACATACAATAGAGATACATTATGGGTAAAATATCTAAAGAAGTAAAAATAGGCATGGCTTTTGTAATTGCAATATTTATATTGTATTACGGAATCAGTTTCTTGAAAGGAATTAACTTGTTCAGGCCGTCTAATTCGTATATGGTAGTTTTTGACGATGTTGCCGGATTAACACAGGCTACGCCGGTAACTCTAAACGGTTATCCGATCGGTTTGGTATCTTCTATGAAATTGGATACAGAACACGGAAATCGTATCATTACTTATTTGGATATGAACAAAGGAGTGCAACTACCTAAAGGTAGTCAAATGATATTAGATGTATCTATGTTGGGTTCTGCCACAATAATTGTTAAAGAAAGCGATAATAAGACAGAGTTTATTTCTCCTTCGGACACTATAATTGGCATTCGAAATAAAGGCATGCTGGATGCTGCAGGGGGGATGATCCCTCAAATACAGAATCTCATGCCGAAGATAGATTCTATTTTGACCGGTATAAATGTGCTGGTCAATAATCCTGCTTTATCTCAATCTTTGTCTGATGTGAATCAAATAACAGGAGATTTAGCTAAAACAACAAAACAGCTGAATGTAATGATGGCAGCATTAAATAAAGATGTGCCTACAATTACCGGAAACCTTAGTCAGGCTTCAACCGATTTTGCTACTATGTCGAAACAATTCAACCAAATTGATTTGGCTTCTACTTATAAGTCTGTTGATGCAACCGTGAAAAGCTTAGAAAATCTTTCAGCAAAAATGAATTCGAAAGACGGATCTATTGGTCTGTTGCTGAATGATAGACAACTCTATGATAGTATTGTCAATACCATGAGTAACGCATCTCTACTTCTTAAAGATGTAAAAGAAAACCCTTCCCGTTATATTAATGTCAAGGTGTTTTAAGGTCATTGTTTAGAATTATTCTAAATAAGCAAAAAACATTATTTTTTGTAAAGGTGTAACACGAATGCTTTCTGAGAGATATTTCGGAATTGTTAAAATTTTGTTACATTTCATTATTGGCTACTAAGGTCTTGATTTAGATAGGCTTTTGAAGGTACTTCCCCTCTGATTGGGTTAAAGCTCTATAAGTGGTTGATATTAAACGAGATGCTTGCTTGTGGCGAATTCCAAATTTATACCCACTTTTTTTTATTGAAAATATTTTAGAAATTTACATTCGGAAGCAATTAATAAATATTCAAATTCATATTAAATAACGTAAATGGAACAAGTGTCAGCTCAGAAATTATGGTCAAATTGTTTGAAGGTTTTTCAGGATAATGTAACTGAGGCCGCTTTCAAGACATGGTTTCTGCCTATTGTCCCACTCTCGTACGAAAACAGGGTGTTTACGATACAAGTTCCCAGCCAATTCTTTTACGAATATTTAGAAGACAAGTTCATTGATTTGCTCAAAGCCACATTATATAGAGAAATAGGCAGCGATACGATATTGCAATATCGCATACTTATGGAAAATACAACGAATACATTAGTAGACTATCGTGGCGATGCAAAATCTTCTACAGATAAGATTGTACTAGGAAAGAATACAAACAAAGTACCTAATCCATTCCAAAAAGTAGTGGCGGATGATTTCGATTCGCAACTGAATAATAAATATACATTCGATAACTTTTTTGAAGGAGAAAGTAACAAGCTGGCTCGTACCGCAGGGGAAACTATAACAAGAAATCCAGGGAAGACAGCCTTCAATCCTTTGTTTGTTCATGGAACATCAGGTGTGGGTAAAACACATTTGTGTCATGCAATAGGAAATAGCATTAAGGAACAATATCCGGAGAAACGTGTATTGTATGTATCTGCTCATTTGTTTAAAGTACAATATGCAGATGCGGGACGATACAATACGACCAATGATTTTATTAATTTCTATCAGGGCATAGATGTCCTTATCATAGATGATATCCACGAATTGGCCGGAATAGAGAAAACGCAGAATACATTATTTCATATATTCAATCATTTACATCAGAACAATAAGCAGCTTATTCTCACTTGCGACAAGTCTCCTTCGGAGCTACACGGAGTTGAAGAACGATTGCTGACTCGCTTTAGATGGGGTTTGACTACTAAAGTTGATAATCCGGACAAGCTGTTAAGATTGAAAATCCTTCAGAATAAGATATTACACGATGGATTGTCTATTCCTGAGGATGTAGTAGATTATATAGCTGAAAATGTAACAGATAATGCTCGTGACTTAGAGGGTATCATTGTCTCTATAATGGCTCATTCTTTGGTGTATAACAAAGAGATCGACTTGCCATTGGCCAGACGAGTTATTGGTCAGGCAATAAAGAAGATAGAAGCAAAGAAAATCACAATTAATACAATAGAATCTGCTGTTTGTGATTTCTACAATATCAAAAGCGAGCTTATTCATACAGCATCAAGGAAACGTCAGATTGTGCAAGCAAGACAGGTAGCAATGTATCTTTCTAAAAGCTATACGGAAATGTCTCTTGCTCAGATTGGTTCTCTGATAGGTAAGAAAAACCATGCGACGGTACTCCACGCATGTAGAACAGTACGGGAGCAAATGGAAGTAGATAAAACATTCCGAGAGGAAGTTGCTGAAATAGAAAAGAAATTAAAAGGTTGAATTTGAGAATTCAACCTTTTTTCTTCACCACCTTTTTTTAGCAAAATCATGTGTCTGCGGACTAACTTTACAATATCAAAAATCTTCTTTTTTTCATAATCAACGCTTAAGATTATCTTGTTCTGAATGCATCAACTAAGAATATTCAGGTTGAAATAGATACTTAAGCCTAATATTTAGTATTTTTGTAAGTTTGGATAAGAATGCTTATATAATTATGAATCAATCAAACATAAATATAAAAAATAAACGTGCAAGTTTTGATTATGAATTTATCGAAACATATACTGCCGGCATTGTGCTTACAGGAACAGAAATAAAATCTATTCGCCTTGGTAAAGCCAGTCTGGTGGATACATTTTGTATGTTCGAAAAGAATGAGCTGTGGGTACGTAATATGTACATTGCAGAATATTTTTATGGTTCGTATAACAATCATGCTGCACGTAGTGATCGCAAACTTTTGTTGAATAAGAAAGAGCTGAAAAAAATACAGCGATTGGTAAAAGAAACAGGATATACGATCGTACCTACCCGTATTTTCTTAAATGAACGGGGTTTAGCTAAGGTAAATATAGCTGTAGCACGAGGTAAAAAACAATATGATAAACGTCAGTCGCTACGCGAGAAAGACGATAAGCGCGCTATGGATCGTGCTATGAAGCATTAATTGTATAGGTAATGTTGCAGGGATTTAAAAGGATTTTATTCGAACAAAAATACATTGTTCTGGCTTCCATATTACTGTTCTTCGGTATTTATGGACTGAATCATTATTTCCCTATTACCCTCGATGATTGGACATACAGTATGACAGCCGAAGGCAATAGAGTCGGTTTTTCTGACATTATTCCGTATCAATATGTTCATTATTTCAAGTGGGGAGGACGTTCAGTTGTTCATGCGATAGCTCAGTTTATGCTTGCTGCAGGTGTTTTCTGGGGTGATATCATCAATAGCATTGGGTATATAGTATTAGTTGTAACAATCTATTATATAACAAATAAGGGAAACAAGAGTAATTTGTTACTTTTTGTTGGAATAAATCTGTTGATCTGGTTTCTTACGCCTGCATTGATCGAAAATGTTTTTTGGATTACGGGGAGTGCAAACTATATGTGGGGAACCTTACTTATTCTGTTGTTTCTATCTTTCTATTGCTCTGCTTACCTTACAGGAAAGTCTAACGATAGTTGGATAAAAGCCTGTGCAATGTTTTTGCTTGGTATTATCGCCGGATGGACAAATGAGAATATGGCTGTGGCGATGATCTTCTTCGTTGTATGCTTAATTATATTAGCGAAAAAGGAAAAGCAAACGCTACACAAATGGATGATATTAGGGTTTATAGGAGCTATTGTAGGGTGTGCTTTTATGCTGTTAGCGCCAGGTAATTATATAAGAAATGCAGGAGAACTTAGCAACCTGAATTCGGGAGGCACTGAACCTATATACATGTTTTATGTTTATAGGTTTACAAGCATTTTGAAAATGTCTACTTGGTATGCACTTATTCCAACAGTTATATATGCAATCTTTTTATTTCTATATTTCAAATTCAAAAAGAAAGATAGTAATAAGAAGATACTGTTTCTGTCCTTGTTATTTGCCTTTACAGCAGGTGTGGGAACGTTGGCTATGACTGGTGCTCCAACTTTTCCTACTCGGGTGTGGTTTGCTATACTGATATTCCTGTTTATTGCTACAGGATTTTTATATGCCAATCTTGATTTCTCCATTTTATTTATAAAGAGGTCTTTATACTCAATTATTGGAGTTGCTTCTTTAGTGTTTATTTATTCATATTGGCTAAGTCTCGAAGACTTTAAACGAATACATGGAATATGGGCAGAAAGAGATCGGATTGTGCTTGCTGAAAAACAAAAAGGAATAAAAGATATTATAATATATGGACGTTTTAATGCATCTGAATCGCTATTGGTACGTCCTAAAACGGGAGATATTCCTTTAGATTCGATTGTGTGGATGCAGAATGCGTATGGAAATTATATGGGTGTAAACTCAGTTAAAATTTTTGATTTAGAAAATAAATAAATTGATGCAAAAGATACAAGATATATTGAAAGAGAGGATACTTATCCTTGATGGTGCTATGGGGAGCCTTATTCAACAGTATAAACTGAAAGAAGAGGATTTCAGGGGCGAGCGTTTTTGTGATAGCGTAATATTACAAAAAGGGAATAATGATCTGCTTAATCTCACACGCCCCGATATAATAGAAGAAATTCATCGAAAGTATCTGGATGCGGGAGCTGATATTATTGAAACAAATACATTCAATGCAACAGCTATATCCCTAGAGGACTATAACATGTCGCATCTGGCAAAAGAAATAAACAAAGAGGCAGCGAAAATTGCAAAAAAAGCTGCTATAGATTATACAAAGCAGAATCCGGATAAACCTCGTTTTGTTGCGGGTTCTATTGGACCGACCAATAAAACAGCATCAATGAGTCCTAAGGTTGAAAATCCGATCTATCGTGCTGTTACTTTTGACGACTTGTCTTCTGCTTATAAGGAGCAGATAGAGGGGCTTGCGGATGGCGGTGTCGATCTATTGCTTATAGAAACGATATTTGATACGCTAAATGCAAAGGCTGCCTTATTCGCTGCCGAAGAGGTTCTCAAAGAACGAAATATTGAGTTGCCGATAATGATATCTGTAACCTTATCAGATAAAGCAGGGCGTACATTATCAGGGCAAACAATAGGAGGATTTTTGGCATCGGTCAATCATATAGACTATCTTTCGGTCGGGCTTAATTGTTCTTTTGGAGCATCGGATATGAAGCCATTCTTAAAAGAATTGGCTAGAATGGCTCCAAGCTTTATATCAGCATATCCAAATGCGGGGTTGCCAAACCAGTTTGGAGAATATGACCAGACACCTGATATAATGGCTGAGCAAATTAGCGAATTCATTGGAGAAGGATTAGTAAATATTATTGGTGGCTGTTGTGGTACGACACCCGAGCATATTGCAAAATATGCTGATTTGGTGAAGGATGCAAAACCTCATAAACCAGCTGAAAAGCCAAAATATATGTGGCTCTCAGGTTTAGAGTTGCTAGAGGCTAAGCCTGAAATTAATTTTATCAATATAGGAGAACGTCTCAATGTAGCAGGTTCTCGCAAGTTTCTTCGCCTGATAAAAGAAGAAAAATATGAAGAGGCTCTAACTATTGCTCATAAGCAAGTAGAAGATGGGGCGCAGGTACTCGATGTGAATATGGATGAAGGGCTGCTTGATGGAGTAAAAGAAATGACTACTTTCCTTAACCTGATGGCTTCCGATCCTGATGTCTCTCGTATTCCTGTGATGATTGACTCCTCGAAGTGGGAAGTGTTGGAAGCCGGTCTAAAATGTGTTCAAGGTAAAGCAATTGTAAATTCAATATCGCTGAAAGGAGGGGAGGAAGAATTTCTTCGTCACGCTCGTCTTGTCAGACAATATGGTGCAGCAGTTATCATAATGGCTTTTGATGAAACAGGACAAGCTGATACATTCTCTCGTAGAATCGAAATCTGTGAGAGAGCATACAAGTTGTTGATAAATGACGGATTCGATCCGCTTGATATAATATTCGACCCTAATATTTTGGCTATAGCTACCGGCATAGAAGAACACCGTAATTATGCTGTTGATTTCCTAGAAACTATTACATGGATAAAGAAAAACCTTCCGCATGCAAAGATTAGTGGGGGAGTAAGTAATTTATCTTTCTCTTTCCGTGGCAACGATTATGTGCGTGAAGCGATGCATGCCGTATTCCTCTATTATGCTATTCAGAGGGGTATGGATATGGGTATTGTTAATCCGGGGCAATCAGTGGTGTATGATGATATTCCACTCGAACTTAAAAATCTGGTAGAAGATGTGATCTTTAACCGTAGACCGGAAGCCACTGACGAACTTATCGAATATGCAGAGCGCATTAAAAATGAAAAGACCGGGCAGGCTGAACAAAAAGTGGAAGAATGGAGATCATTCCCGCTTGATGAACGTATTCAGTACTCATTAATAAAGGGTATTAGCGATCACTTGGAAGAAGACTTGGAAGAAGCTCTCAAAGTATATCTTAAGGCTGTGGATATAATTGATAAGCCTCTGATGGACGGTATGAACAAGGTCGGAGACTTGTTTGGCTCGGGTAAGATGTTCTTACCGCAAGTGGTTAAAACAGCTCGCACAATGAAACGTGCTGTGGCTATTCTTCAACCAACATTGGAAGCGCAGAAATCATCTTCGGCAGGGAGTAATAAAGCAGGAAAGCTTGTTATTGCGACTGTGAAAGGCGATGTACATGATATAGGTAAAAACATAGTAGCCATAATTCTTGCATGTAATAACTATGAAGTCATAGACTTAGGGGTTATGACTCCTCCTGAGGTTATTATTCAGAAAGTAAAGGAAGAGCAACCAGATATTCTTTGTCTAAGCGGACTGATTACACCATCGCTGGAAGAAATGAGTATTGTTGCTCACGAGATGGAAAAGGCAGGATTCTCTATTCCATTAATGATTGGCGGTGCAACTACATCTAAACTGCATACTGCAATAAAGATAGATCCTAAGTACAATAATGGGTCGGTAGTGTATGTGAAAGATGCATCTCAGGCTCCTGCTGCTGTAAGTAAATTAATAAATCCGAATACAAAAGAAAATTATATAAACGAAGTAAAACAGGAATACTCTCAGTTGAGAGATAATGCCGGAGATAAGAAGGCTGACCTGTTACCTTTGACTCAAGTTTTAGATAAAGGAATGCCAATAGACTGGTCTGAATATAAAACACCTGAGCCGAGAGTAAAAGGGCGACAGGTTTTGAAGCGTATACCGGTGGATGAGATAGTTCCGTATATCGACTGGAAGTTCTTCTTCCATTCTTGGAATTTATCGGCTCGTTATGCATCGGTACAGCATATTGATGATTGTTCTTCGTGTAGTACGACATGGTTGAATTCTTTTCCCGAGCAGGAACGAGAAAAAGCAGCCGAAGGCATGCAGCTTTATAAAGATGCTAAGGCTTTGTTAGACCAATTGATATTTGAGAAAGTAGAGTATATAAATGCTGTTTTTGGTGTTTTTGAGGCATATAGCGAAAATGAATGTCTCTACATCAATGACGTCTGTTTTCCGATGCTGCGTCAGCAAAAAAAGAATGACAGAGGAGAATATTTGTCTCTTTGCGATTTTGTTGCACCTAAATCATCAGGGAAGAAGGACTATGTAGGAGGTTTTACAGTAACTGCCGGAGTCGGCTCGAATGAATTGATGAGCGAATTCGAGCAGCAGGGTGACGAATACAAGGTTCTATTACTAAAATCAGTTTTAGACCGATTGGCAGAAGCCACAACCGAGTGGTTGCATGCAAAAATAAGAAGAGAGTATTGGGGCTTTGCTGCCGAGGAAAATATTTCTGTAAATGACATGTTTACTCTTAAATATCAGGGTATTCGTCCGGCAGTAGGCTATCCGTCTATTCCCGATCAGTCTATTAATTTTTTGTTGAATAATGACCTGCTACAATCGAAAGAAATAGGAGTAGAACTTACCGAAAATGGCGTTATGTTACCCAATGCTTCTGTAAGTGGAATAATTATATCTCATCCTAAATCGAAATATTTTAATATTGGAAATATCCTTGATGATCAGATGGAATCCTATGTTGAAAGAAGAGGAGAGGACGCAGAGGTTATTCGCAAATTTTTAAGTGCGAATCTGATATAAATATAAAATAAGTGACAAAACAGGTAAATAAGAAACCTTCAATAAAGTGTTACTTTTGTCACTTTTCTGGAAAATAGAAATGATGATTATTTCTCATTCTAGAAATGTCTGATTCAGAAAAAAATAATATTATCACAATGGAATTTTTTGATCTTCTATCCTATAGCTTTTTTCAGAATGCTCTTCTAGGTAGTCTTTTTGCCTCTATTGCATGTGGAATTATAGGATCGTATGTTGTTATCCGCAGATTAGTTTTTATTAGTGGAGGGATAACACATGCTTCGCTCGGCGGTATTGGAATGGGCTTCTATTTTGGATGGAATCCAATTCTGTCTGCAATGATTTTTTCTATACTGTCGGCGTTTGGTATTGAGTGGCTTTCTTCAAGGCAGGGGGTTAGAGAAGATTCTGCTATTGGTTCATTCTGGTCTTTAGGGATGGCTGTTGGTATTATTTTTATCTATCTTAAGCCCGGGTTTGCACCCAACCTTTCCGATTATCTCTTTGGGAATATTTTAACTATAACAAAACCAGATATTATATATCTGGCTGTTTTATCATTGGTGCTTATCATTGTTTTCCTGCTTTTTGGGCGACAAATACTTTTTGCAGCATTCGATCCTGATTTTGCAAAGACACGCAATCTTTCTGTCAATCTGATTAAGTATGCGATGATGATGGGTATCGCAATAACAATCGTTTTGTCTATCCGTTTGGTTGGAATTGTTTTACTTATGTCTATATTGACGGTTCCTCAGATGACAGCTAATCTATTCACTTCTAATTTTGTGAAGATGATTTTGCTGTCTATTCTTATAGGATTCTTGGGTTGTTTGGTCGGATTATTTCTTTCTGCTGTTTTGGATGTACCGTCCGGTGTTTTTATTATTTTTACTCAGATAATAGTATTCCTTATATCCCGATGGATCGTCAAATTAATACATAAGAAACAATTAATCGGTTCTTTATAGGGGAACTGAGATAGATAATAAAGTAAACTAGAGTATCAGCCTTTTCCTATTATATCTTTCAGCGATATATTTTTCACACTCGATTTTCGGAAAAGCAGCGCACTGATACATATTCCTATTGCCAAGGTGAATAAAAGAGACATTGTCAGCATAAGATTGTGTGACATCTCTATTAGTATCCGAGGGTTCTGCTCTACAATCGTTAGATCTGTAACCTTTATTCCGGCAAGCATCGTTTTATAAGCAAACATACCCGGTATCATCGTAATACAGGCCGGCATTGTAAATACAACAGGTGGACTGTCTACCTTATGCGCAGCAAAAATGCCTATCAGTCCTATTAGTACAGACCCTGCCAGAGTTGCGGTTATTAACCCGAAATCGAGTTGAACTAAAATAAAACGGATACAATGTCCCATCCCTCCAAGCAGGCCGGCTACCCATAACAAACGTTTAGGTGAACCAAATAATATAGCCCAACAGAAGCCGACGATGAATGCAATGCCAAAGTCGCGTAGTATATTTATAATAGTAAGCTCTTCCATTTTTTTTTCTAAAAATTATTGATCCCCATTAGTGTAATACATAAGGTCATTCCTGCGGCAATACAAAGTAAAATAAACCCTCCGAATAAGGCTCTGTTGATTGCAGACGAGAGGTAGCCTTCTATCAGGTCTATAACACAATTTATAAGAGGGACTCCGGGTATAAGATATAATACGCCTGTAGCCATGGCAGCTTCGGGGTGTGCTCCGATTCCATATAGTCTTCCAAGCCCTGTAATCAGAGTGGTAACAAAAGCTGCTATCGAGATACAAATCATAGAGTTGAAATTCTTCTTAGAGAAGGCAACACGGACAAAATATCCTAAAAAAGCGGCAACAAAAGCAACCGTAGCGTTCATCGAATCTCCTAATGAGAAAAGGCATAGCCCTGCGCATGAAAGTCCGACAGCTATAGCAACATATATATCTTTATAATATGGTTTAGCTTTGATTGCAGCAAATTCATTTTCTGCTTCAGTGATGGAAAGTTTCTCTTCTTTTACTTTCCACGACAAATGTGATATTTCAGTCAAAACAGCAAGGTGGACATTGTGAGGGGGCGAATTCTTAAATCTGGTGACTGTATTTGCAGGGTCGTTCATATCTTTTACAGTAATTAACAGCCCTTTGAACGTAGGATCTATATGTAGATCAAACTCCCATGTCGAAGCCATTCTCCCCAGATTACTATTGAGTCTTCCGCAATGCGCTCCCGATGCAAGTAGATAAGTACCTATATCTAAAATGAGATCGGCTAAGCGTTGCGCTGGTATTTTTACTTTTTCTGTTGTATCTTTATACTCTAACATTCCAACCTTAATTTTACGACAAAGATATTAAAGAATATTTAATGTAGTAAACACTTATAATTGAGTTTATAAACGTGAATTTAATTTATAATAATATATAGCTTTAAATTAGTAATTTAAAAAGAAAACCATGTTTAAAAAGATTTGTTCAACCTTTTTTATATTATTATTCGTTTTTTCCATCAGTTCTTTTGCTCAGAAGAAACATACGTTTGAGATTAAGAACGGAGATTTTGTATATGACGGAAAACCGGTAAGAATAATTTCAGGCGAAATGCATTATCCGCGTATTCCTCATCAATATTGGCGTCATCGTATGCAGATGCTTAAAGCAATGGGACTGAATGCTGTGGCTACTTATGTATTCTGGAATATTCATGAACCCGAACCTGGTAAGTGGGATTTTACAGGAGATAAGAATCTTGCGGAATATATAAAAATAGCTGGCGAAGAAGGATTGATGGTGATACTTCGTCCCGGTCCGTATGTATGTGCTGAGTGGGAATTTGGAGGTTATCCTTGGTGGCTTCAGAATGTAGAGGGTTTGGAATTGAGACGTGATAACGAACAATTTCTAAAATATACCCAGTTATATATAAATAGATTGTATAAGGAAGTTGGAAACTTGCAAATAACTAAAGGTGGCCCTATTGTTATGGTGCAGGCAGAGAATGAGTTCGGATCTTATGTCTCCCAACGTAAAGATATTCCATTAGAAGAACATCGTCGATATAATGCAAAAATCGTTCAGCAATTAAAAGATGCAGGTTTCGATGTTCCATCTTTTACTTCGGATGGAAGCTGGTTATTTGAAGGAGGCGCTGTTCCAGGGGCTTTACCAACTGCAAATGGGGAAAGTAATATAGAGAATTTAAAAAAAGCCGTAGATAAGTATAATGGAGGACAAGGACCTTATATGGTTGCAGAGTTTTATCCCGGATGGCTTGCTCACTGGCTCGAACCTCATCCACAAATAAGTGCTACAAGTATAGCCCGTCAAACAGAAAAGTATTTACAAAATAATGTGTCTATCAACTATTACATGGTGCATGGCGGAACTAATTTTGGTTTTACCAGTGGTGCTAACTATGATAAGAAACATGATATTCAGCCCGATCTCACTAGCTACGATTACGATGCACCTATAAGCGAAGCGGGATGGGTAACGCCAAAATACGACTCGCTTCGTAATGTAATTAAAAAATATGTCAATTACTCTTTGCCTAAGGCTCCCGATGCTATTCCTGTGATAGAGATCCCGTCTATTAAACTTGACAAGATAGCTACATTAGACGGATTGAACTCAAAAGTAGTGGAAAATAATAAACCTATGACTTTCGAGCAGTTGAACCAAGGCTACGGTTATGTTCTGTATAAAAAGCACTTCAATCAGCCAATAAATGGAACTCTGGAAATAAATGGATTACGTGATTATGCCACTGTATATGCAAATGATGAAAAAGTAGGGGAACTTAATCGATACTTTAATAAATATTCTATAGATGTCGAAATACCATTCAATTCTACGTTAGAAATCTTAGTGGAGAACATGGGACGTATCAATTACGGATCTGAGATTGTTCATAACACAAAAGGAATCATCAGCCCAGTTGTAATAAACGGAATGGAGATAGAAGGTGATTGGCAAATGTATCAGATACCGATGGATGAAGCTCCTGATTTTAGTAAGATGCAACAATCAAGTGTATATAGTAATACAGAATCAGCTGCTAAACGTCTTCTGGGTGCTCCGGCTTTATATAAAGGAACATTCAATCTGACAGAAACCGGAGATACATTCCTCGATATGGAAGATTGGGAGAAAGGTATTGTCTTTATAAATGGTAAGAACATCGGGCGTTATTGGAATGTAGGTCCTCAACAAACGTTATATGTTCCCGGTGTATGGCTGAAAAAAGGACAAAATGAGATTGTAATTTTTGAACAACAGCATGATAAGCATCACACAGAAGTAAGAACAACAAAAGTTCCTGTGTTGACAAATCTTAAGCTGCCTCAATAAGGTAACTACTATAGAATGAAAGGGTGAGAAATCACCCTTTCTTACTTTTATGTTACTCAATAGACATTTGCGTCATAAAAATCTCCTGTAGTATATCTAGCTCTTTCTTATAGATTGTCTTCTTGCGTTGGGCGAAATATAATATGTTCTCGAGAGGCGTATACCCTTCCCATACCAGTTGTATATTACCATCTTCTAATTCCTTTTTTGCTAAAAAGTCCGGTATAATGGCAAATCCTTCTTTGCCTGAGATACAACGTATAATAGAGCTTATATTGGGTACAATATAATTCGGTTTAAAGTCCGGCCTTTTCTTGAAATTATGTAGCCAGAAATTTCGCAAATGTTCCATATCCCCAGTTGTGCCAAACCACGTTTGTTTATTTAACCAATCTTCTGCTTTTTCAGGTTTTTGCATTACCTTATAGAATTCCGTAATATTACTTTTCGATCCCGCTATCAATGTGATTTTTTCTTTCGAAAATGGAATATACTGTATATTAAAAGATTCATCTTTTTGGGGTGATATCACAAAATCCAGTAAACCTTTATCCAGATCACTCAACATATCCTGATATATACCGAATTTAGATATGAGGTTAAATGGAAGTTCACTTATAAAAGGCTCCAGTACGTGTTGGAATGTTTCAAAACACATGCCAATACTAATACTCGATTTGCCTGAATCGGCATTCCTGTAAAAATGTTTTTCTGCTTCCTCCAGTTTTTTTACGGCATCCACAATTGAGTTATAGAGCATGTTGCCATGTTCGGTGGGTAGCATCTTCCGTGTTCCTCTGTCAAACAATTTATTTCCGATATGTGCCTCTAAAGAATTCAGATGCAGACTTACTCCGGGTTGTGATATATATAACTTATTCGCTGCTGATGTGAGGGAACCGGTTTCATATATTGCTTTAAAGGTTCGGAACCATTCAAAATTTACCACTTTATTTTGTTATTATAATTATAATGCAAATGTATAATTTATATTATTTTACTGATTAATAAAAAGGCTTTATTTTTGTAATACTAAATATTAAAACGTAAGAATAAGCATGAAGAAAATATTTGTAATTAATGGAGCTCCTAAATTTGCCCATTCGGGCGGAGAATTTAATAAGACATTGTCAGATTGGACTGTAGATTACTTTAAAGATAAAGATTATGATGTGAAATATACTGATATCAATGATGAATATAATCTATCTGATGAAGTTGAAAAGTTTGTATGGGCAGATGTTATTGTATACCATACCCCTATTTGGTGGTTTCAGATTCCGAATGATTTTAAACGATACATTGACGAGGTCTTTACCGAAGGTCATCAAAAAGGGATTTATTTTAGCGATGGTAGGCGCTCGGCTAATCCCACCCGCAATTATGGTACGGGAGGTTCATTGCAAGGGCGTAAGTATATGCTTACTACGACATGGAATGCTCCTTTAGAGGCATTTACTATCGAAGGTGAGTTTTTTAAGCAACATAGTGTTGACGAAGGTGTTATGTTCGGGTTTCATCGGATGAATGCTTTTGTAGGAATGGAGCCTGTAAAGAGTTTTCACTTCTATGACGTGATGAAGAACCCCAATATAAAACAATCTCAAGAAAATTATGTAAGACATTTGAATGATGTGTTCTAAATATTATTTTCTGCTCTAAGATTAATTAACGGTACTTATATAGAAAAAGGATAGTAATTTTTTTTACTATCCTTTTTTATTTTCAAAGAAACGGAATCTTATTCAGATTTTTGAACTTCTTGTATTATCTCCATACCTTTCATTATTGCCTGCTCATTCATAGGCAGTAAACCATGGTGACGTTCCGGCAAAGATTTTTTCAATCCTTTCATAACGTTTTCGAGTTTTACCATTGGGCTTACTTTCAATAATCCACCTAGAACAATCATATTGAATGCTTTCGTATTTTTCATCAATATAGCTGTATCCACAGCTTCAACTTTATAGATATTGATATCCTTACGTGTTGGTGGATGTTGAAATCCGTTCGGGTCATAAATTAATATTCCTCCCGGTTTTACATGCGATTCGAATTTATCCAATGACGGCTGATTTAAAATAATCGCAATATCAAACTCATTTACTATCGGCGAGCTGATGGGGCTGTCGCTCAATATTACAGTCACGTTAGCTGTACCACCACGTTGCTCCGGTCCGTAAGAAGGGAACCATGAAACTTCTTTATCTTCCATCAGACCTGAATAAGCAAGGATTTTACCCATAGATAATACACCCTGTCCTCCAAAACCTGCTATAATTATTTCTTGTGTCATGTTTCTTTGTTTAAATATTTTTCAAATCGCCTAATGGATATGCAGGAAACATATTTTCTACCATCCAATCGTTAGCTGCCTGAGGAGACATTTTCCATCCTGCATTACATGTAGATACAATTTCTACAATAGATGTGCCTTTATTCTCCATCGAGTTTTCGAACGCTTTGCGTATCATGCGTTTTGCTTTCTTTACAGAGGCTGCCGTATGAACGCTCTGACGAGTAGCCAGACAAACACCTTGTAACTGAGCCAACAAATCGAGAATCTTGAGAGGGTAACCACTCTCGTGAGTATCGCGTCCGTTAGGAGATGTTGATGTTATCATTTGGCTAAGGGTTGTTGGAGCCATTTGTCCTCCGGTCATGCCATAAATTCCGTTATTTATAAAGATTATAGCAATATTTTCACCTCTATTTGCCGCATGTATTGTTTCACCTGTACCAATGGCAGCTAAGTCTCCGTCTCCCTGATATGTAAATACCATTTTATCGGGATTCAGTCGTTTTGCTGCTGTAGCCAGTGCCGGAGCACGTCCGTGTGCAGCTTCCTGCCAGTCGATATCCAAATAGTTGTATGCAAACACAGCACAACCAACCGGAGCTATACCGATTGTTTTATCACGCAATTCCATATCATCAATAACCTCAGCTATCAACTTATGAACTACACCATGTGAACAACCCGGGCAGTAATGCATGTCCACATCGTTCATCAACGCAGGCTTGGCATATACTAGGTTAGCCGGATCTATAATATTTGTACTCATAATTGTTTAAACTTTGAATTTTAAGGTCTCAGACCTACTTACTATTCTCGCAAATGCGATAAACACTTGCCTCTCTTAATATCGTTTTTCAACAGTCAAATTTATTCTGCAAGGCGTCTACTACTTCGCTTGGAGTAGGAACAATTCCACCCAAACGTCCGTAATGTTCAACCTTAACTTTACCGTTTACAGCCAAACGAACATCCTCGACCATCTGTCCGGCGTTCATTTCCACTGTAAGCATTCCTTTTACCTTTGTTGAATATTTGTCAATCTCCTTCGATGGGAACGGCCACAAAGTTATTGGGCGTATAAGACCCACCTTTATTCCTTGAGCACGTGCTATTTCCATTGCCTTTTGGCATATGCGGGCAGCAGACCCAAAAGCAACAAGAATATAATCTGCATCTTCGCAGTTTACTTCCTGATGCAAACAAACATCTTTCTCTATCTTCTTAAACTTAGCTTGAAAACGGAGGTTATTTATCTCCATCTTATACGGATCAAGTTCCAGCGAAGTTATTACATTCGGTTTTCTATCAGCAGGTTTTCCAAGAGTAGCCCAAGGACATTGTTCGCGTATTTCTTTTTCGGTTCTTCTTCGTTTAAATTCCGGAAGTTTTACCTTTTCCATCATTTGCCCGATAACACCATCGGTAAGTATCATAGCCGGTGTTTGATATTTGAATGCGAGATCGAATCCCAATGCAACAAAGTCCACCATTTCTTGTACCGATGCAGGAGCAAGAGTTATCAGGTTATAATCGCCATGCCCTCCTCCTTTTACAGTTTGGAAATAATCGGCTTGCGATGGCTGTATTGTACCCAATCCGGGTCCCCCACGCATAACATTCACTAACAAACAAGGCAATTCGGCTCCGGCAAGATAAGACACCCCTTCGAGCATTAAACTCATACCCGGACTTGAAGATGAGGTCATCACGGCTTTGCCGCATCCGGCTCCCCCGTAAACCATATTTATAGATGCTATTTCGCTTTCAGCCTGAAGTACAACCATACCGGTAGTATTCCACGGTGCTTCGGCCATCAACGTTTCCATTATCTCCGATTGAGGAGTAATAGGATAGCCAAAATATCCGTCTGTCCCATATCTAATTGCAGCATGAGCTATGGCTTCATTGCCTTTCATTAAAACTATTTCTTCTGACATAATTTTTGGTTAATTAAAAAAACGAATCTACTAAGCGAAAAGGCTGTATTGATTCGTCATCATTTATTCAAATTTTTTCTTGTAGACTGTGAGACATCCGTCAGGACATACATAACCACAATTGGCACAACCTATACAAGCATCTGGATTTTTCATGTAAACGTAGTGATAGCCCCGGCTGTTAACTTCACGAGGTTGAAGTTCTAAAACATCACAAGGACATGAAACCACACAGAGGTCACAGCCCTTACAACGTTCTTCGTTTACAACTACTGTTCCTTTTATTTTGGCCATTTTTTCTTTATAATAATTTTTTTAGTAATCGCTAACTATAATAAAGTTCTCATTTGATCCCCACGCAAAGGTAGAGGTTATTCTTATTATATTCCTTTTTTTTATGAATAAAGATGTTAAAAAAAAGATGTCTTAAAACATATTGAGATAGCATTTTATCATACAAGATCTAATAATCTATGTCTTTAGAGATGTTTAATCTTTATTTAGTGAGGCTGCCGGTTGTTATGCTTACTATTTGTATTAAATCCAGCGGATTTAACTGAATTTGTAAACCTCTTTTTCCGGCACTTATGTAAATATATTCGAACACTTCATAAGATTTATCGATATAGGTCGGGAACAATTTTTTCATACCAATAGGAGAGCAAGCGCCTCTTATATATCCTGTGATGTTAATAAGCTCTTTCATTGGTATCATATCACAACTCTTATTTCCTGAGATTTTCGCAGCTGCTTTCAAATCGAGCTCTTCAGCTCCCGGTATAATACAAACAAAATAACCGGATTTATCTCCTTTCAGTACCAGTGTTTTAAAAACCTGTTCAACAGGCTCGTGTAACTGTTCGGCAACATGTATGGCACTAAGATCGGACTCGTCGACCTGATATGGAATAAGCTTATATTCTATTTTCTCTTTATCCAAAAGCCGGACGGCGTTTGTTTTATCAATCTTCATTTCTACTTATTTTTCTGCAAATAAAACAACTAAACACGATAGATGTTTACAAAGTATGTTTTGTACTCATATTAATTGCCCTTATTGCTTTCTCATATATTAAGTTCAGAAAGAAAAAATACAGCACTAAGATTGGAGAAAAGCACTGATTTTGTCAAATGTAAATCTGAATTGCTCGTCTACTTCATCTGCGATTTTTGGTAGTGCAGGGAATGGATCTTCATGTATATATTTGTATGGATAATCCAGAATTTCGATATTGATCGGGATATCCCTGCGTGAACCTTGCAGTGTATTTATCACTTCATAGGCCGGAACAACTTCATCCTTTGCCAATGTTATAGCATAAAATTGATGGCTCATTTTTCGGAATACTTCCTCCCGGCATTCTGTCAGTACTCTATAATTCAGCATGCTTCTGAAGTTATTGCCTTCCGGATGTGTATGCATATAATGACGAAGCACTTCGTCGCGCTTCATGTGGCTATCCAGATGTTCTACGACATAGGAATAAAGACTTACATTGGCTTCACTGTCGAGAATAAATTTTGAGACGGGTGATAGTCTGTTGAATACTGCTCCTCCACAAAAAGTAGCATACTTGGAGTTAGAGAAATGCCCGTCTTTGTTACTCATCATCAGTATTTCGCCTAGGAATGTACCTATAGAATATGAAAAGAAATCGATAGAAGCATCCTTATCTATAGCGGGATGTAGTCCTTCCTTGAAATTCTCTACAAAGTCGATTACATCATAGTAAGTTTGCAACCCCGACCAAATAAAACGTTGAGGCTTATTATGCAAACGTGTACTGATAGCTACATTGGATAAACTGGAACAGATAACATCGGGGTGGCGCATTTTTCGTTGCTCGCTTACTCTGTACATTTCACGCGTACTACTCCAAACCGCAGGAGCACGATTCATATGAAATGCTATAGGGAACATAACTATTGATTTACCCGTTTTGTCGACTATATGCTTCGCCCACGGTAAATATTTATACCAGGTTTTCTCATTAAAGCCGTGAAACATGAGTATAATGCCTTTCGCTTTTGTTTCTTTTTTAGGCATTATCATGTGATATCTGAACTTGATATTCTCTAATATTTCAGCGTCTCTCTTGTTCAACATTTCCTGAATCACATCGGGTTCATAATCTTCAGGTACACTCGGTATAAATTCATAATCATCGTTATTGCCCAATCCTCCGGGAAGGATAAAACGATAATTGGAGTCGAAGGTAAAGTTACGCATTACCAAATTTTGATCTATCTCGATCTCACTATCTGTATAGTTCTCGATCTTCTTTAGATGATTAAAAAGGTCTATGTACTTCATTTTATTTTTATTTTTCTACCAGTAATTGATGTCCTATTCTACAAAACAAACATTTGCGAAGTTCGCAATATTCTCTCTTCAGTTGAATCATGGCCTGTGAGTCGGCTGCACTGTTTAATGGCATTTTCAATTTAGCAAAAAGCTTGGTTATACTATTTTGTTCAGGTTTTAGCATTTCCAAAAACTTTAGAGCCCGTTCGCAAAGGGTTTCATTGTCTATACTTTTCCCATATATAAATAATATCGGAGCTACAGTATTGATCAGTAAAATGTCGAGAGACGAATCACCTAGATATTTAGACTTGCGTTCCGATGTTACTCCAAATGCGTAATGGGTTTGCCAATACTCAGAGGCATTGACATGAAACATCAGCCGGATACGTCCGATATCATCACAAGCTGTAATTTTAGAAAATAATCCATGTGAACTATGCAACAAAGAAGCCAGTTGGGCAATTCTTATCTGAGGAAAAGCCGTAGGCCGTGATCTCATACTTTTGAATATATATGAATCTAACGGTTTCAGATCATATTTATTTTTCAGAAACTCATATTCTTTTTTCAACAAAGAGAAGTAATCGTCTTCAACTTTCACATTATCAAGCATACCGGCCTGTCCGAATAAAAGAGCTTCTATTTGAATAATATTGTCTCCTTGTTTTTGAATGCACCTCAATGGCAGACTAAGCGCTAATCGCTCAAAAGAGTCGGAGTTGAGGCCAAATCCAAAATTTCTGGTAAGCAGCACATAAAAAGCATCTTCCCACGAGTTCTGGAAACGCTTAAGTAAGCTTTCTATATGATTAGCCTTTCTTTCGAGACGCTCTATCAGTAAGGTATTCATCCACGAGTTGAGGTGAAAAGGCGGAACGTTTCCTATATAGTTGCGGCACGGAATGTCTGTATTGGAATGAATGAGGAAATCATAGTTCTCTTTTATATGCTGCGGATACGTTATCTCGCATTGGATAACAGATTGTCCCAGTTCATTAAATACTTCACAATTAGCCTTCTCTACTACATGAAGTATCACCGAATTATAGCTTTTGTTTTTATGATGGTTATGTGCTTTCCATTGATCTGAGCTTGTATGTATTTCTATGTTTCCTGCCCATAGTTCACCATCTATTTTTATTTTAGCATTAAAATAGTCGGGACCCTCATTCGTATTTGGCAAGCCTACGTCTAAAACTTCTATCTGACGACCATCAGTCGTTTTCAGTTCTTTCTGATAGAGTTTGAATTTCCAGATGTAGTGTAAAATGTCTTCCATAAGTTAAGTGTTAGGTTGTTGATCATAATCCGGTAATACCCATTTTCTTCATCAGAAAGCTTGCGTTCATATTTTGAGCTACTCCTTCCCTGATTTTGTAGGTAAATGACAGATGATCGTCTTTAATATCCGCCTCAAAGCGGTAATTCTTTATAGCATCGGGAAACTCTTTTTCAAGGTCGCCCAACAATAAATCGTGTGTAGCGATGATACCATTCGCCTCAAGTGACACCAATTGTTTCATCAAGGCAATAGAGCCTTTTTGCTTATCTTCCGAGTTGGTACCTTTCAGTATCTCGTCGAGGATAATAAATAACGGCTCGCCCGATTGCAGACGGTCGATTATCATCTTCAGACGCTTAAGTTCTGCAAAAAAGTAAGATTCGTTGTCTGTAAGAGAATCGGAGGTGCGAAGATTGGTTACTAGCTTGTATGGATAGAATTTCAATGAAGAGGCACACACCGGAGCACCGGCGCAAGCCAGCATGAGGTTTATGCCTACGGTTCGCAAGTATGTACTTTTTCCTGCCATATTTGCTCCTGTAACTACAAGGAAAAAGGGATGGCTCTCTATTGTTACATCGTTGCTTACGCACATCTCTCGATTGAGCATTGGGTGACCAAGGTTTTTACCTTCCAATATATATGTTTCAGATGCCTCTGGATAAATATAATTCGGATGGTTGTACGCATATACAGCAAAAGATATCAGGCTGTCAAACTCTGCCAAAACTTTTAACCAGCTTCCGATATTTTCTTGATGGCGGCTTATCCACTTTTCAATCTTTATTGAATAAATAATATTCCAGAAGAAAATGGGATTGAGAAGAAGCAACCCCAAGACATTGGATGACTGATCGAGATTGTTACTATATGATTTTAGCTGGCGGATAGCTAGTGAGGCAAGTTCCCCATCTTTAATTTTATTTTGCAATTCGATTAATAACGGTGATTTAAACTCTTCGGTCTCTATTATTTCAAATAGGCTTGAGTATGTTTGTAGGGTCTCTATTTTCTTCTCAAAAAAACTCATCTTCAGCCGAATGTCTTTCATCGGAGTAAGGCTTGCTATAAAGAAAATAGTCCAACAAGATCCTAGTATTGGAATAGGCATCAATCCAAAAGAACTTAGAATAATAGATAGAGTAAACACAGCAGGGGCGATATATACAAAGTATCGCCAATAGCTTTCAGATAATAAGCGAGTTTGCATAAATTGACGGGAGAAGTGATCTATATCCAGTCCCTCGGTTTCGCTCATCTGTCCTGTTGCTCTCAGGTGGTTGAGTAGCCGTGGGTTACGACTCAATTCTTTTACGGCTTCTTGATGTGCAATAATATCATCTTTTTTCTCAAAGGGCTTTAGCAGGGAGTCTGCTAGTTTGTTCTTGCCAAAAGAAGTAAGAGTACGGTTTATAGACTGAAAGAATGAGTGATTTCCAAATAAGTCGAGATCTACACTATAGCTATGGCTACCATTAACCTTTTCAGGTGCTCCATCGAAAGTTGAAAAATCATAATCGATACCTTTCAGCTCACTTTCGGCATTCTTAATCAATAATTCACAATATCTTTTTTTGAGAAATAGTTTGTTGTGATATTTTAGCAGATAGAGAAAGATGACGACTGTTATCAAAATAATAGAGACAACGGCAACAGTATGTCCCCACATTACCCAGCAAAGGAGGATACATCCCAAGATAGTAACTAACCGCAAAGTTCCGATCTGGAAAATAGCACTTTTTAGTTTGGTCAGCTTTTCGTCTTCTCTTTTTATAAGATCCTTATATGATTCTTGTACTTCTTCTAGTGTCATTCGCTAAAGTTATAGATTTTATTATAATTAATCGTATGCTAAAACAATTCGTGTAAGACATCGAGTGACTTCAGTGCCGGAAAGTCGTACAGATGCAAACGGTAGTATTCCAATATTCTATTTATGATGTTAATCCGATCTTGCCGAGAGAAAACAAAATGATGCATATTTTCGTACGTAATACGAGCCAGCATAGATAAAGCTTTACTGTCGTACCTATTAAGATAATGATTATGCAAAGGTTGATAATGAACAAACTCGCCGTTTATCATATCAAACAAATTATTTTCCCTGTATTCTTCAAGGTTAGGATAAAATCCCATAAAGTGGCTCAGTTTGAGCATAAATACCAAATGGAAATTGGCTATGCTTTTATCCGTCATCTCGAGTATCTGTACCGACTGCTCAAGAAAGTCGAATAGCAATTGGCTGGTGTCGGCATCTTTTAAGACCCTTGACAAAAACTCGGAAAGGAAAAAAGTCATTGACGTTTTACCCATATCTCCGGCTATCTCATATAAATAAAAATCGGAGCGGGCTTCTCTGATTCGTTGGATCTCTCTATTGCTTTGATGCTCAACTTCCATATCGAGTATCGCTAAAGGCGAAAATAAAGATTTGGGAACTTTTGAGCCCTTACCTCTTGCTTTGGACACCATATACGTTACTCGCCCGAAGGATTCGGTGAATAACTGAGCAAGCAAATACTTGTCGTTGTAGTTTATGGTATTCAGTACCAGTCCTCTTGTCTTATAAAGCACTTCGATAATGTTTAGCTAGACAAAAATACTATTTTTTATCCGAGTGAGATTCGTTATCTCTACAAAGAAGATAAAAGGGGATAGTAAAAAAGTAATAAATTCGTTTAGCTTTATCTTCAATTATTATCTTATTATAAAGAGCCGTTCGATGTGTGATAAATATTGTAAAGGGTAAAAGTAACATCGAAAAACAAGTAAAATACTGTCACTTTTGTCCCTTTTTACAATTTCTGATCTATGGAGGTTATTTATTAAACATGCATGAATTATCTCAGCCATGTAAAAATAATTGACTAACTTCGCATATAATAAATATAACGTTATGTCTCAAAAAATAAAAAATATACTTTTTGATCTGGGAGGAGTTATTATAAGCCTCAATAAACAGGAAGCGTTGAACCGTTTTACGGCTATTGGCTTCCCTAATATTGAAGATTATTTAGGTGAGTTTCGTCAAGAAGGAATATTTCTGGAGTACGAAGAAGGTAAAATAAGTCCTGAAGGTTTTTATAAAGAATTCCGCAAGTTATGCGGTAATGATAATATTGCCGCCGAAGATATCGATAATGGTTGGTTAGGCTTTTTAGCGGGGATTCCTCCATACAAATTTGAACTTTTGAAAGAGCTTCGCAAAAAGTATAAAGTATATTTATTAAGCAATACAAATCCATCTGTAGTGAAATGGGCTTCAAGTGAGGCTTTCTCACCCGAAGGTTTGCCTATTCAGGCATATTTCGATAAATGCTATCTTTCTTTTGAGATAGGGCATGCAAAACCCGACAGGGAGATATTTGACTTTATACTTGCCGATTCGGGAATGATTCCGTCCGAGACTCTGTTTCTTGATGATGGCAAAGCGAATATAGAAATAGGTAAAGAGATTGGCTTTGAAACTTGTCTGGTCGATCAAACAGAAGACCTAAGAAAAGTGTTTACTGATAGAGACCTATTATAAGTTAATACTTAGGATATGCAGTTAGTGGATAAGACAAACAAGATAGAACTTCCGTCATTAGTGGCTACTATTGGCTTTTTCGATGGTGTACATACCGGACATCGGTATCTTATTGATCAGGTGAAAGAAGAAGCCGCCAAGCGAGGTTTACCCTCTGCCGTCATAACTTTTCCTGTACATCCGCGAAAGGTGTTGCAAAAAGACTATCAGCCGTCTTTACTTTGTGGCTATGACGAAAAGATAGAGCGTCTGGCTACTACCGGAATTGATTATTGTATTTGTCTCGACTTTACGGTTGAGATATCACAAATGTCTGCGAAGAGATTTATGCAAGATATCCTGAAAGAAAAACTGAATGTTGATTCTCTCATCATAGGCTACGATCATCGTTTTGGACACAATAGAGAAGATGACTTTTCTGATTACGAACGATATGGCAGTGAAATAAAAATGCAAGTCATAGAAGCTAAAGCTTTACCGGGGCTCGAACATGTTAGTTCGTCACGTATACGCAAGCTTCTGGCAGAAGGATATATCCGTAAAGCGGGGAAGCTATTATCATATAACTACACTATCTCAGGAAAGATTGTGGAAGGATTTAAAGTAGGCAGGACGATAGGTTTCCCAACTGCCAATATACAGATATGGGAGACTTATAAGGTAGTTCCTGCATTTGGTATATATGCAGTCTATGTACATGTCGAAGGTGTTAAATATGATGGTATGCTTTACATTGGCAAACGTCCTACGCTGCATAATGGAGATAATATAAGTATAGAGGTTAATCTCTTCGATTTTGACGGAGATCTGTATAATAAAACCCTCACGGCAGAATTTCTTGATTTTGTGCGTCCTGACGAAAAATTCTCAGATATTGCTACTTTAAAGGATCAGATTAGTAGAGATAAAGAGACTGTAATAAAAGTTATTGAAAATTATAAAGGGCTTAATACCTAGTCTCTAAACCATATCTCAGTTATATAATCCTAAAATATTAACTTATAACAAAAAAATAATAGATAAAGAGTTAAATAACTGATTTTTATTTTTATATTTGTGGAGCATTAGAGTTCTTAACAGTATGGTTTAAATTTTTCTTCGCAAGTCACTTCCCTTCTTGGTAACCTTTCTTGTCTAGTTTATTTTAGCTTTTTATTCTTATTTACTTCTTCTGCAAAGTATTAAATTTTAAATTTTATTTTTTTACAATGAACATTTTTATTGCAGGGTTGAGCTACAGCATCAACGACAATGATTTGAGAGATTTATTCAACGAATACGGTGAAATTTCCTCAGCAAAAGTTATTATGGACAAGGCTACAGGCCGTTCTAAAGGTTATGGATTTGTTGAACTTGAAGACAATGCAGCCGGACAAAAAGCTATTGAAGAATTAAATGGTGCTGAATATGACGGAAGAACTATTTCTGTTTCAGAAGCTCGTCCTCGTACAGAAGGTGGAGACCGCCCACGCAGAAACTTCGATAACAACAGAGGTGGAAACGGTGGTTTTAGAAGACGTGAATATTAATTAGTATTCTACATAAACAATAAAAGGTGCCATTTGGCACCTTTTTTGTTTTTATTAATTGACAGGCGATAATCAATATGCCCATTTTAAGTATAAAGCTCCCCATGTAAATCCTCCGCCAAATGCTGTAAGGATGAGGTTGTCTCCTTTCTTAAGCTGAGATTCCCATTCGTGTATGCAGACAGGAATTGTGGCAGCACTTGTATTACCATACTTTTGTATGTTTACCATAACCTTGTTTGGCGAAAGTCCCATACGATTTCCTACAGCCTCGATAATGCGAATGTTTGCCTGATGAGGAACTAACCAGTCTACCGATTCGTTTGATAGATTGTTACGTTCCATTATCTCTACAGAAACATCAGCCATTTTAGATACGGCATGTTTGAATACTACTTGTCCTTCTTGATAAACATAGTGCATGTCTTTATCTACGGTCTCGTGTGAAGCCGGATAAGCCGAACCCCCTCCATATTGGTGGAGATGAGTTATTCCAATTCCATCGAGATGAAGAATACTATCCATAATGCCAAACTCTTCTTCGGTAGGCTCCAGCATTACAGCACCTGCAGCATCTCCAAATAGAGGACATGTAGCACGATCTTTATAGTTGGCTATAGATGTCATTTTATCTCCTGCAGCTACAATTACTTTTTTGTACTTGCCTGATTTGATAAAGTTAGAGCCAACCTCTAATGCATATATAAAGCCTGAACATGCAGCTTGGATATCAAACCCTAAAGCATTTTTTATTCCACAAGCTTCAGCTGTCATTGCAGCCGTTGATGGAAATACATAGTCAGGTGTAGTAGTGGCAAAAATGATTACCTCAACCTCTTCTGGTTTGGTATTTGTTTTCTTCAATAATTCTTTCACAGCTTCGGCTCCCATAACAGAAGTTCCTTTGCCTTCGCCTTTGAGTACACGACGTTCTTTGATTCCGACACGGGTCATGATCCATTCGTCTGTAGTATCCACCAATTTTTCAATATCACTGTTGGTGAGAATATCCTCAGGGACATATGCTCCTATACCGGTAATTGCAGCTCGAATCATTGTATTTTTTGGTTTTGTGAGTATTTATAAAAAAAATGCCCTAATATTAGGGCTTAAAGTCTTGGTTTAAGATATTAAACCGCCGCTCCTTTTTCTATTGCCAATTTACCTCTGTAGTATCCGCACTCAGGGCAAACTGTGTGGAATACATGCCAAGAGCCGCAATTAGAGCATACAGCTAATGTTGGAGCTACTGCTTTGTCATGAGTTCTTCTTTTAGCTGTTCTAGACTTTGACTGTCTTCGTTTCGGATGTGCCATCTTTTTGTTTTATTTAGTTATTTCTATATATCTGAATTAAAAAATCAAATTCCTGTTCTTATTTAATCCTCGTCAATAGAGACATCTTTCAATGCGTCCCAACGAGAATCTGTAAGGGATGAGTCGTCCTCAATTTCGATATCATCCAAGTCGTCTTCGTCCGAATCTTCATCGGAAGAACTTTTAGCCCGATGCTTATTTAACTTAGAAGACATTGTTTTATTGCATGTGCCCGGAGGATGTATTCGTTTTGCCGGTAAACTGAGTACGATAAATTCATACAAAAACCATGCGATATTAATTTCTCCATCATCTTCAGGGATGATAACAATCTCATCACTTTCTTCAGAGTATTCTTTACCGAATTTAACGACAAGCTTATTTTTTGTTTCCACATTCATGTTGATGTCGTCTAAACATCTGTCGCATGGAACTAAAACAAATCCGGTAATATCAAAATTGAGCTCAAAAATAGTACTGGTCTTTTTTAAAGATACTACTACTTTTAAGTTGCCCCTTTTTATATCGGCTGTGCCGTCATCAATAAGAGCAAAGTACTTATTATTCAAGTCATACTTGAATTCATGTTTCCCTTCGGTTAAACTTCTCAAAGGGATATTATATAAGCTAAACTTTCCCACGTATTGTATTTAAAACTCAAAAGAACGGCGCAAAGGTATAAAGTTTTTTTGGAATAAATAAATATTTTAAGTCTAATCTTGAAACAAAGTGGGTGAGGGGATTCAAATGTAAATGATATGATTTTGAATTTGTATATAAAAAAGCTACATAAAAATTAATTTATGTAGCTTTCTCTTAATTAGCGTAGTAATGTTGTTTGTTTTCTCTTTTAATATACCTTTAAAAATAAAGAATATATAGTTTTAATTATGTAGTGTAGCTTTGTTTTTTAAGTATTGTTCTAGTGCTCATTTAGTATATAGATGGTAGGGATATAAAAACGTTGCATATAAATTTTCTTTTTTTTTGTTTTTTAACAAAGTGGATGCTATGTAAATTGTTGACAGATAGTTATCTAGTTTAATTATACTATAGAGTTATAGGAGATAGGAAAATATTCTATAGCGTAAGGTGAGATAAAAAGAGAGCGCCGCATAAAAATTAATTTATGCGGCGCTACTTTATAGATAGTTATTGTTTTATCCGATTGTAATCAGAGCAACTCCTTCTAGTACAGAGTCTCCTTTAGATACATGTATACCGGTAACCTTTCCGTCTTGAGTAGCTTGTATAGCATTCTCCATTTTCATAGCCTCAAGCATAACTACAGTTTGTCCTTTCTTCACTTCGTCACCTTCATTAACTAATACGTCAATGATGATGCCCGGAAGCGGAGATTTTACACTGCCTGCACCACCACTTGCTGGTTTGGTTGGTGCCGAAGTTGTAGCTTTAGGTGCTGCTGTGGCAGTAGCTGCCGGTGCTTTCGAAGCCGGACGAGTAACAAGAGTGATTTCTTCCTCGTTGTTTACCAATTCTACTTTATAGTTGCTTCCGTTTACTGCAACTTCAGCAAGACCGTTATCCATCTTGTTTACGGCTACTATGTATTCCTGTCCGTTTATTCTATATATGAACTGTTTCATAATAATTTATCAAATTTTATTTTCTTACTGGCATTTGAAGCATAGCTTTACTTTTGTCAGCCCATGGTAGATAATCTTTCGACACATGTTTGATCGTTAGCACATTGCTTTCTATGTCGTGCTGGTTTTGCACATCATATATGGCTAAGGCTATAGCTGCTAATACTTCTGACGGTATATTATTATTACTCATAATACTAATTCGTTTAGAGATTATAGAGGCAGGTTGTCATGCTTCTTAGAAGGATTGACTTGCTTTTTAGTTCTCAGTTGTTCCAAAGCACGGATAACGCGGAAACGAGTATTTCTCGGTTCTATTACGTCATCGATATATCCATAGCGTGCAGCGTTGAAAGGATTACAGAATAATTTGTTGTATTCTGCTTTCTTTGCAGCAAGTGCTTCAGCTGGATTCTCAGATTCTTTGATTTCTTTCGCGTAAAGAACTTCTGCTGCTCCATCAGCACCCATAACTGCGATTTCGGCAGTAGGCCATGCATAGTTGATGTCGCCACGAAGTTGTTTACAGCTCATTACGATGTGTGAACCTCCGTAAGACTTACGTAGAGTAACTGTTACTTTAGGTACTGTAGCTTCTCCGTATGCATAAAGAAGTTTTGCGCCATGAGTAATTACACCGCCGTATTCTTGACCTGTTCCAGGAAGGAATCCCGGTACGTCTACCAATGTTACCAACGGAATATTGAAGGCATCGCAGAAGCGTACAAAACGAGCTGCTTTGCGTGAGGCGTTGATATCTAGTACTCCGGCAAGGTATTTAGGTTGGTTAGCCACGATACCAACAGATTGACCATTCATGCGGGCAAAACCAATTATTATGTTCTTAGCATAGTTTCCATGTACCTCAAGGAATTCGCCATTGTCGACAACCGCACCGATTACTTCAAACATATCGTATGGTTTATTCGGATTGTCAGGGATGATTTCATTTAGTAAATCTTCCATTCTGGCAGCTGGGTCTGTACATTCTTTACGAGGAGCTTCTTCCATATTGTTTTGAGGAAGGAAGCTATATAAGTGACGGATCAAAGATAATCCATCATCTTCGTTCGCTACAGAGAAATGAGCAACACCCGATTTAGTAGTGTGTACGCTTGCTCCACCAAGTTCTTCTTGTGTTACGTCTTCTCCGGTTACAGTTTTTACAACTTTAGGTCCTGTAAGGAACATATAAGATGTGCCTTCTGTCATCAAGACAAAGTCTGTCAAAGCTGGTGAATATACTGCTCCACCGGCACATGGACCGAAGATTCCTGATATTTGAGGTATTACACCTGAAGCTAAGATATTGCGTTGGAAAATTTCTGAATAGCCGGCAAGAGCGTTAACCCCTTCTTGTATACGTGCACCTCCCGAGTCGTTGATGCCGATTACCGGAGCACCTACTTTCATTGCCATATCCATTACTTTACAGATCTTTAATGCCATAGTTTCGGAAAGTGATCCTCCTATAACAGTAAAGTCTTGAGCGAAGACATAAACAAGACGACCTTCGATCGTGCCACAGCCTGTTACGACTCCGTCTCCAAGGAATTTTTGTTTGTCCATTCCGAAGTTTGTACTGCGGTGTTCAACGAACATGTCAAATTCTTCGAAACTGCCTTCATCCAATAAGATGGCTAAGCGTTCGCGTGCAGTATACTTGCCTTTTGCATGTTGAGCTTCTATTCTCTTTTCTCCTCCACCGAGGCGTGCCTTTGCGCGGAGCTCTATCAGCTCTTTTACTTTTTCAAGTTGGCCCATGTTTTAATATTTTAGATTCTAATTAAATTATAGGATAATGCAAAAATGACTTTACTTCATTGTGGGTTTAATGAGTAAAGTCATTTTCTTATTTATTTTTTTGGAGTCTCACAAAGTTCTGTAAGAACGCTTCCTGTTGATTTCGGGTGAAGGAATGCGATGTCAAGACCTTCAGCACCACGGCGAGGGGCTTTGTCTATTAGTTGAACTCCTTTAGCTTCTACTTCAGCTAAAGCGTTTGCTACGCCGTCTTGAACACACCATGCAATGTGGTGAATTCCTTCTCCTTTTTTCTCAATAAATTTAGCAATTGTGCTGTCTGGACTTGTCGGTTCAAGCAGTTCGATTTTTGTTTGGCCTACTTTAAAAAAAGCGGTCTTTACTTTTTGATCTTCAACAACCTCTATGCTGTAGCATTTTAAGCCTAAAACTCCTTCATAATAAGGAAGTTGTTCTTCGATGCTTTTCACAGCAATACCTAGATGTTCAATGTGCGAAATATCCATATTATATTTGAATAAAAAGTTATTATTTAGTTCGCCCCAAAGGTACTATTAAAATATAAGACAACGAAATTAAAATTATAAAAAAACTTGCATTGTGCACAAAAAACAAGAAACTGTGCATTTGTGGAAATATGTTACTGTTTGTGTTGATATTGTACTCCTTGAGCTTGTGTGAGGTACTAATATATCCATATTTAGTACTAATTGCTATGTTATTAATATTAATCATATATTCCCTATACTCATATCTCTTTTATATCAAATAGATAATTTTGTGAACAATGTGTTATAGATGGTTGTTATAATATGACCTATTGTTCCATCTTTTAAAATGATATTGCTATGAGACTTAGAGATGTTTTGAAGGTAGGGGATATATTATATAGAGTTGACCCCAAAAAGTTGTCTATAAAGGTGTTTAAGATTGACTCTCCTGACGAAGTTGTAAATTTTACGACGACCAATTATGAGGACTTTTCCGTAACGTGTGAAAAGAAGCGTTTCTCTTTGCCTTTCGATAACTTCCCGTTTGAATTTAAAGGGCTTATATATTTCCAGAGTGAAGATGAAGCGAATAACTTTATAAAAACTCAAATAGGATTATAGTTGTTTAGTTTTATACAATTGCTATTGTATTATAATACAAAAAGATTATCCCGGTCGGGATAATCTTTTTTGTTTTTATAGCTTTAGTTTTCTTATTCTTGTCTCGAAATCTTACCGCTTCCGGATATTGACTGATCTATTTGCGGGTTGCCCTTGTATTTAACGCTACCACTGCCAGAAATGCTTACGTCCAGATATTTGTTGGCATATACAAAAAAGTCTCCGCTACCTGATACCGAACATTTAACAGAGTCGGCAACTAGATCTGTAGCTATTACTTTACCGCTACCTGATATTCTGGAGTCTATGTTTGTTACTTTACCTTTTGCATTTACATCGCCCGATCCTGATACTCTTGTTGACAATGAGTGACATATAAGGCTGTCTATAATGATGTTGCCACTCCCTGATACAGATATATCTAATTTTGAAGTTTCTAACTTGCCTTTTAAGTGAGCTTTCATAGAACCGCTGATGCTTAGGCTTGTCAGGTCTTTCGAATTAGTATATATTTTGTATGTTGTAGGGTTGATGTTTTCTTTGCTCTTGAAAGACAGTACATCTCCATCTGTTTTTATTATCAACAACGGATAAATATTTTCATCAGTTTCTACGCGTACATATGGTGCTGTGTCCGGCTTTTGTTCATAAATGAGTTCACCGCCCCCACCAAATTCAATGGCTTTATAGTCAGATATACTAACTTCGTTTTCTACTATTGTTCCGTTACCTCTTACCGAATTGAAATTACAAGACTGGGCAACAAATATTAATAAACTAATGCTGATTGTGTATAAAATAGATTTCATTTCTATAATAATTTAAAATTGTTAACTTATAGATATGACGGCATAACTATGTTTTTGGTTACAGAAAAAATCAAAAAAAATTAAATAATTTTATTTTTAATGAAAAATACAACCAGCATCACCCATCCTGCAATCATAAACATACCTCCGATAGGGGTAATAGGACCTAAAAATTTTAAGTTCACATTCCAATATTCGGAGAAGGCTAGAAAATAAATACTAAACGAAAATAAGAATACACCCACAATGATGGAGATAGCAGCCCACTTCTCGAGAGAGGATGTGAAAGATAGAGTCAGGCCTATTACCAGCAATACAATCGCATGATACATCTGATAACGCACCCCTGTGTCGAAGCTCGCTAGCTTATCGGGAGTTAGCATCGCCTTGAAGGCATGTGCTCCAAAAGCTCCAAGTATAACAGATATAGTACCGTATACACTTGCTGCAATTAATACGAGTTGCTTCATTATCTTTTATCTATAGGTATGTATTCACGAACGTCAGCTGCATTTTTGTATGCAGGACGGATGATTCGTTTTTGCTTAAAGTTTAGTTCTTCGATGCGGTGTGCTGTCCATCCTACAATACGAGCCATAGCAAACAACGGAGTATAAATTTCCTGCGGAAGACCAATCATATCGTATACAAATCCGGAGTAAAAGTCCACATTGGCACATACCTGTTTGTTTACATTTTTTCCTTTCGTTTCCATGAAGTTGAAGATCGCCCGTTCTTCTAATAAGGTGTAGAAATTATACTCAGCTTCGCGACCTTTTTCGATTGCCAAATCTCGAGCCATTTCTTTCAGGAGAACAGTGCGAGGATCTGATATGGTATATATAGCGTGCCCGATACCGTAAATAAGCCCAGTGCGGTCATAAGCTTCTTTATTCAATATCTTACAAAGGTAATTGTCTATTTCTTCAACGCTGGTCCAGTCTTTAACCTCACTCTTGATAGTTTGTATCATGTCTATAACCTTCAGGTTTGCTCCTCCATGAAGAGGCCCTTTCAGTGAGCCTATGCCTGCGGCAATAGTAGAATAGGTATCGGTTCCTGTCGAGCTGGTTACGCGTACCGTAAATGTAGAGTTGTTCCCTCCACCGTGATCGGCGTGTACCATCATGGCAAGGTCTAGTATTTTTACATCCAGTGGAGTATAGTGGCGTCCTTTCATCATGTAAAGGAAATTCTCGGCAAGAGAAACGTCCGGCTGAGGGTGTCTTATATGTAACGACTTACCTTGTCCATGTCGTATGGCATTATGTGCATAGGCTACTATGGTAGGGAATGTTGCAATCAGATTGATGGATTGCTTGATTAGATTTTCGGGAGTCGTATCGTCCGGATTCTCATCGAATGTGTATAGCTCAAGCACGCACCTTGATAAATAGTTCATGATGTCTTTTCCTACCAAGTCTAATATATGCATTACGATTTTAGGATTCAAATCCATAGTTCTGCTTATTACACCCGAAAACTCTTTTAGCTCTACTTTGCTTGGCAGATTGCCCGATAGAATAAGATAAACGACTTCTTCAAATCCTAGTCGGTCTTCTTTTTGAGCTCCTTTTACTATATCTTCAAGGCTAATTCCCCTGTATATCAGTCTTCCCGGTATCGGTGTCAGATTTCCCTCAGCATCACGTTCGTACCCAACAACGTCACCTACCTTTGTGAGACCAACAACAACCCCTGTATGGTCTTCATTTCTAAGTCCACGTTTTACATTGAAAGTTTTGAAAAGTTCATTGTCAATGTTGCATGTTGTTTCTACTGTTTTTGATATTTTTTTTATTGTTTCACTATCTTTTAATCTATCCATAATATCTGGTTTTAATTGTTTGTCAATGGTACTTATTAGGAACAAAAAATTATTCAAATAGGTTCTTGAATAATATAAATATATTTAGAATATTATGTCGCAATTTTTTTCTGTTTCGTCTATTTTTGCTCCTAAACTTTTGTAAAAGGATATCGCAGGCTTGTTCCATTCAGAAACTTGCCACCTTAACCTGTCGCACTTCTCTTTCTCGGCATGTTTGATAACAGTATTGATGAGTAGCGTGCCGATTCCCTTCCCTCTATATTGTTCTTTTATGTAAAGGTCATCCATATATAAGGATTTACCCACCCATGTGTAATATGCAAAGAAAAAAGTAGCATATCCTATAATCCTATCATCTTCATCTCTGGCTGTAAAACCATGAAGGAAGTCTTTCTCGGATATCATCTTTTCTACCGAATTTTTCATCTTTTCCGGTTGGTTCTGGAATGTTGCAAATTCAAGAAAAAGAGCAACTAATTCTTCGAAATCATTCTCTTCAATGTTTTTTATTGTTACCATATTTTGATCTTTAATCAGTGAAGTTATCAACGGTTTTATCTTCCTGCCAGTTGTATTCTATTCTTTTTGCTATTTCTCTAGCTTTCTCTAGTCCCTTTATGTCTGCTATAAAGCCTAAAGCCATATCTATTCCTGCGCTAATACCTGAAGATGTATAGTATTTGCCATCTACTACCCATCGGGCTTGTTTTATCCAAGTGACTTGATCGGAGCTTTGTTTTACCCAACCGAAAGACCGTTTGTTTGACGTTGCTTTTCTTCCGTCCAATAGCCCCGTCTTTGCGAGTAGTGCACTTCCTGTGCAGACAGTGATAACGAATTGGCTTTTGGCCGCCAGATGTTTTATTGTGTCAATAAAGCCGGAGTTGTTTATTTCATCCCTTGCGCCTATTCCCCCGGGAAGAAACAATACCTGATCGGAGATAAACTGATCAAGTTTTTCTGTCGCGATGTGTATATTGTCTTGATTCGAAATCAAACCGCCATCCAGAGAATAATATTTGATTTCCCATCCGTCTGCTTTGCCAAAAACTTCCACAGGACCAAATACGTCAAGGGTTTCAAAGTTGTGAAATAGTACAACGTTTATGATCATTGCTACATTGTGTTTCTATGTAAAAGGTGACAAAAGTAACAGGTTAATGATGTTTTCGTAATGTCACCTTTTACTATAGGTGTAACTTTATAATGAGATAAATAAAAATTATTTTTGTTTCATATAGTTCAGGGCACTACCGGCTTTAAACCAAGCTATCTGCACCTCATTATACGTATGGGCAACCTCAAAAGATTCTTTTATCCCATTCTTGTGTGTTAGTTCAACAGTCAGGTTTTTACCGGGTTTAAATTCAGTGAGACCGATTATGCTGATTTTGTCGTCTTCCTTTATTTTTTCATAGTCATTCTTATCCACAAAGGTAAGCGCCAGCATCCCTTGCTTTTTTAGATTTGTTTCGTGTATACGAGCGAAAGACTTGACTAGTATAGCTTTTACATTCAAGAAACGAGGTTCCATCGCAGCATGTTCACGAGAAGATCCTTCTCCATAATTTTCTTCGGCAACAACAACTGACCCTAACCCCTCGGCTTTAAACTTACGGGCTAGTTTTGGAACTGGTATGTATTCGTTCGTTTCCTGATCAAGTACTGCATTTGTTTTATCATTGAAAGCGTTTACTGCCCCAATGAGCATATTGTCGGAGATGTTATCCAGATGTCCTCTGAATCGAAGCCACGGGCCTGCCATCGAAATATGGTCTGTTGTACACTTTCCTTTTACCTTAATAAGAAGCGGTTGTTCTATAATGTCTTTACCATTCCATGCAGCAAATGGCGCTAATTCTTGGAGCCGTTGCGAATCTTTTGCTATGCTAATTTCGATATCCGATCCATCTGCAATAGGAGCTAAAAATCCGGATTCTTTCAATTCATATCCCAACGGAGGTAATTCATATCCTTTTGGCTCTTCCAATTTTACTTTCTCCCCCTCACTATTTACTAAGGTGTCAGTCATCGGGTTGAAACAAAGATCACCGGCAATGCTCAATGCGGCAACAATCTCAGGAGATGTAACAAATGCGTGTGTATTTGGGTTTCCATCGTTTCTTTTTGCAAAGTTCCTGTTAAAAGAGGTAACGATAGAATTCGCACGCTCAGGGTCTTTACTTTCACGCTTCCATTGTCCTATGCATGGGCCGCAGGCATTCGCCATTATGGTAGCGCCCACTTCTTCGAAGGCCGGAAGTATGCCGTCTCTTTCGGCTGTATAACGTACTTGTTCCGATCCGGGGTTGATAATGAATTGTGCTTTAACTTCTACATGCTTTTGTTTTGCGTCTTTTACGATCGATACTGCTCGTGATAAGTCTTCATACGATGAGTTCGTACACGACCCTATCAAGCCCACCTCCATTTTTTGAGGATAGCCTTTTTCTTTCACTACTTTGGCAAATTCCGAAATCGGATGAGCTGCGTCGGGAGTGAAAGGGCCATTTACGTATGGTTCGAGTGTCGATAAGTCTATTTCTATTACCTGATCGAAGTATTCTTTCGGATTGTTTACTGTTTCTGTATCCGGTTGAAGATACTCGATTACTTTATCTGCAAGTTCAGACACATCGGTGCGTTCTGTTGCTTTTAGGTAATCAGATGATTTTTTGTCGTAAGGGAAGATGGATGTGGTTGCACCTACTTCTGCTCCCATATTACATATAGTTGCTTTTCCCGTAGCAGATAGCGAACTTGTTCCATCTCCGAAATATTCTATAATAGCATTGGTGCCTCCTTTTACGGTAAGTATTCCTGCCAATTTCAGTATTACATCTTTTGGCGAAGTCCACCCGGATAGTTTTCCTGTGAGTTTTACACCGATCAGTTTAGGCATTTTTAGTTCCCAAGGCATTCCTGCCATAACGTCAACTGCATCGGCGCCACCCACGCCTATGGCTATCATGCCCAATCCTCCGGCATTAGGTGTATGAGAGTCCGTTCCTATCATCATTCCTCCCGGGAAGGCATAGTTCTCGAGTACTACTTGGTGTATGATGCCGGCTCCCGGCTTCCAAAAGCCGATGCCGAATTTATTTGATACGGCACTCAGAAAGTCATATACTTCTTTGTTTGTTACTTCGGCCGTGTTCAGGTCTTCTTTTGCCGATTTATGAGCTTGTATCAGGTGGTCGCAGTGTACGGTGGAAGGCACAGCCACTTTTGTTCGCCCTGAATTCATTAGTTGTAATAAAGCCATTTGAGCTGTAGCATCCTGCATAGCAACCCTATCGGGTGAAAAGTTTACATAATCGGTGGCACGGACATAGTTTTTTAAAGGCTCATCTGTTGATAGGTGAGCGTATAGGATTTTCTCGCTAAGGGTTAATGGTCGCTTAAGAATCTTCTTTGCTTCATCAACTTTTTTGGGGTAAGATTCATAGAATTTACGAATCATCTTTATGTCAAACGTATTACTTTTCATCGATCATTGTTTTTTTAGTTATGTCCAAATACCTAGAATAACAAAAATAATAAAAATGTTCTATTATGTGACGTCTTTCATATAGAAAGATTATATTACGCATAGATAAAGTAAGCTAAAATTGAATATCTATATATAAATGTAAGATGTGGATAAAATCGTTGTTTTTAGATAATATGAAATAGCTGTATATTAAACCTCGGTCTTTTAAAAAAGTCTAAGAATTTTAGTTAAAGGCTTATTTTAGCAGGATTTTCTTATTTTTGTAGCTCTAAACAATTTTATGGCATGAAGAATATCATCTTTATATTAATTCTATTATTCGCAACATTATCTATAAAGGCCCAGTCTTCCTCCGAAAAACTCATTAGAGAAGGGGTTAGCCTTCATGATAAGGGGCGTTATAAAGAAGCCATATCTTCTTATGAAGAGGCATTGAAGGTAAATCCTTCGTCAATGTCTGCTGTTTACGAAATGTCTTTGTCTTATTTGAAGCTTAATAATTATGAGCGTGCGGTAAGCTTAAGCTCAAAAGTTATTAATGCCAACTTTCAGCCTTTACTTATGGATGCCTATATTGTAAAGGGTACGGCGCTGGCTAATATGGATAAGATGAGCGATGCAATTAAAACATTGAACGATGCGGTTGTCAGATGTGGAGATGAGTATTTGCTTCACTTCAACTTAGGACTCTGCTACTTCAATAGCAAGGACAATAAAATGGCTGCGCATCACTTGCGTAAAGCGATAGAAATAGATGCAACGCACTCGAGTGCATTCTTGTTGTATGCTTATGCTTTGAACGACTTGGATCAGTGGGTGCAGAGTTTTTATGCATTCCATTTCTTTTTATTGTTGGAGCCCAATACCGAAAGATCGAAAGATGCTTTCAGTGAGATGTTGGATATATTGAATGCCAAACTAGAACCCGGTTCTGTAAGGCTGACTCCTGAAGATGGAATAGATCGGGAATGGCTGTATAAGAATATACAATTGAAGAAACCGCAAGGCACGGATAGTGCTTCTGAATATTCTTATTTTGTAGAGGCTTCGAAGCTTATATTCTTTACTATAGCGCAAATGCAGAATGACTCTCAAAGTGGATTGTTGTGGTTTTTCTTTGTTCCTACCTATGAAGAAATCTTAGGTTCGGGACATTTTGATACTTATTGCCGCTATGTGAGTGTTGCTTATTTCCCCGAATCGCTTACATGGTGGGATAAAAATAAGACGCAAGTTGATAATTTTATCGAATGGTTCGAGCATGGTCAGGGTGAAGCCGATGAAGAAGCCGATTTTGGTGATGATTCGGATTTAGAATAATAGAGTAATTGATATTTGGAAGATTTATAGTAAATGTCACGGGAGGCAGAAGAACAACTTATAGAGAGGCTTCACGAGCCCAAAACTCAGCAGGCGGCATTTGCCGAACTGGTGAAGGAGTATAGTGAGCCTTTGTATTGGCAGATACGAAAAATTGTATTGAGCCATGATGATACGGATGATGTCTTGCAAAATACATTTATAAAAGTATGGACAAGTATCGAAAATTTCCGGGGAGACTCCAAACTGTCTACCTGGCTTTATCGTATAGCTGTTAATGAAGCTATTACATTTCTCAATAAGCAGCGATCTCTGAACAATGTTTCGATAGATGATGCAGATACGTTCTTATTGGGTAAGCTCGAAGGTGATGAGTACTTTGACGGAGACGAAGCTCAACTGAAACTACAGAAAGCAATTCTTCTTTTACCGGAGAAGCAGCGTATTGTTTTCAATATGAAATATTTTGATGAAATGAAATATGAAGATATGTCCGAAATTTTAGAAACCTCTGTGGGTGCGCTAAAAGCGTCTTATCATCATGCGGTAAAAAAAATAGAGGAATTTTTAACAACAGAGAATTAAACCTTTTATCTAAATAATAGTCTATACTACAGATAAGGAATCTAAAGATTAAACAATCATGTTGGATAATTTTGACAAAAGCAAAAAACCTTTTAAAGTTCCCGAAAATTACTTCGAGAATTTTAATAACAGGATAATGGATCAACTGCCTTCTAAAGAAGAACCAAAGGTAAAGATTGTTCCGTTGTGGAAGAAGGTATTGCCTTGGACAGCAGCTGCGGCAGCAATTGTTGGTGTTTTGTTCACAGTTGGTGTTTTTGACAAAAACAATATGCCTTCGGATAAACAATATGCCAATCAAAAGACGGATATGACCGGAGAAACTATTGCATATACCAGTGCTCAGGACGAAGAGGATTACTATCTTTTTTTGCAGGATGAGGTAAGGAAATCTCAATTTAAGGAAATGTTATATAACTATTAATAATGAATACCGATATGAAGTTGAAAAGTATTCTGGTTTTGTTCTTGCTGTTCTGTTTTACGTTTTCAGTTGCAGCCCAGAATAGACCGAGACAAGGTGGAGGACGGTTCGATATACAAGCATTCAACCAAAAGAAAGCAGAGTATTTAAAAAAAGAACTTAACTTAACAGATGCGGAAGCTAAAGCATTTTTGCCGTTGGAAGCAGAGTTTTCAATGAAAAAATATGAAGCTAACCGTGAGGCACGAAGGGAGACCCGCGAACTGAAGCGTAAAAAAGACAAAACGGATGCAGATTATAAAAGAATTGTTCAATTGAATCTGGAATCGGAACAAAGGGATTCTCAGTTACAAATCGAATATTATAAGAAGTTTGCAAAAGTACTCTCGGCTGAGAAGTTGGAAAAGTATAGATCAGTTGATATTCGATTCAAAGAAGACGAATTGAAGCGCCACAGGGAAAGATTCAATTCTGGTGGAGATTCTGATTAAAAGTGAAAAAATAATGACATAAAGTTTGGTTTATTGCAAATAATGTATACTTTTGTTTTTATAAAAATAAAATTATGAGCAATAAATTTCATCATCATCATTATAGTGTTACTCCCGTTGGGTAAGTAAGTATATTGATGTGGTGTTTGCCAAAATATAGAAGAGCTTGCCTGATAGAGGTAAGCTCTTTTTTTTGTTGCTGGAAAATAATATAAAATTAATATATCATGGTATTAAGAATTGCTGTTCAGTCGAAAGGTCGGCTATTTGAGGAAACGATGGCGCTTTTACAAGAAGCCGGTATAAAACTGAATAATATTAAGCGCACGCTGCTTATTCCTGCAAAGGATTTTCCCGTAGAGATTCTCTTTTTGCGTGACGATGATATCCCGCAAGCTGTAGCTACAGGGGTTGCCGATATCGGTGTGGTAGGAGAAAATGAATATAAGGAAAAAGCCGAGGCTGCGGATGTCGTAAAAGGCTTAGGGTTTAGCAAATGCCGCTTATCGCTGGCTATTCCAAAGGATGAAAAATACGAAGGTGTGCAATGGTTTGAAGGGAAGAAGATAGCCACATCTTATCCTCATATCTTAAACCAGTATTTAGCAGAACAGGGTATTAAATCAGAGATTCATATTATTACCGGATCGGTAGAGATTTCGCCTAGTATAGGTCTCTCCGATGCTATTTTTGATATAGTGAGTTCCGGAGGGACATTGGTCAGTAATCGTCTGAAAGAGGTTGAGGTTGTAATGCAATCGCAAGCCTTATTGATAGCAACAAAAAACTTACCACAGGAGAAAAAGGATATTCTTGATGAGCTAATATTCAGGATAGAAGCTGTTCAGAGTGCAGAAGGGAAAAAATATGTACTTCTGAATGCACCCGAAGATAAGCTTGAAGAAATATTTGATATCTTGCCGGGTATGAGAAGTCCTACAGTTACCCCACTAGCTACAAAGGGTTGGTGTTCTGTTCAGTCGGTTATCGAAGATAAACGTTTTTGGGAGGTTATCACCAAACTAAAAGCATGTGGTGCTGAAGGCATTATTGTATTACCTATAGAAAAAATGATTTTATGATAGACGTCTCAGAAGATATTGTATTATATCCTTTGTCTGTAGATGATATCTTTAAGATATTCAATACGCTCAACAACGAACGAGAATATATGCGTGAATGGTTGCCGTTTGTAGATGCTACAAAAGAAGCGGAAGATACGGGTAACTATGTGAGATATGTATTGCAGACAGCTGACAAACAATTTACTATATACTATAAGGATCAGTTTGTAGGACTGATTGGTTTCAAAGATACGGATTCAGATAATAAGAAGACAGAAATAGGATACTGGTTGTCACAATATGCTCAAGGTAAAGGCATCATGATACAATCGGTTGCCAAACTTATAGAACATGCCTTCGGTGAACTGGATATGAATCGTATTCAGATAAAGGTTGCGGTAGGTAATGATAAGAGCCGCCGTATTCCTGAAAAGCTTGGCTTTCAGATGGAGGGTATAGAGCGTGATGGCGAATTGTTGGTAGATAATGTGTTTACTGATATAGCTGTTTACAGCTTGTTGAGGAAAGAATATAAGAAGTAAATTATGCAGATAATAAAATATCCTTTACGCAGCCAGTGGACAGAAATCTTGGCACGTCCTGTTTTCGATACTTCAGTATTGAACAGCACAGTTAGTTCTGTACTTGATGATATAAAAGAAAGAGGGGATCAGGCTGTCTTTGAATATGAAGAAAAGTTTGATAAAGTGACGCTTCTCTCTCTGGCAGTTTCGTCAGAAGAAATAGCAGAAGCCGAGAATTTAGTTTCTCAAGAATTAAAGGGAGCTATCAGACAAGCAAAAGAGAATATCGAGGTATTTCATCGTAGTCAGATATTTGAGACTAAAAAAATAGAGACAAGCAAAGGTGTCTCTTGTTGGCAAAAAGCCGTCGCTATCGAAAAAGTAGGACTTTATATTCCGGGGGGGACAGCTCCTTTGTTTTCTACTGTCTTGATGCTTGCCATTCCGGCTAAAATTGCAGGTTGTAAAGAGATTATTCTTTGTACACCACCCAATAAAGAAGGTAATATACATCCGGCTATATTGTATGCAGCAAAAGAAGCCGGTGTGGATAAAGTATTTAAGGCGGGAGGAATACAGGCTATTGGAGCCATGGCTTACGGTACGGAATCTGTACCTAAAGTATATAAAATATTCGGACCGGGGAATCAATATGTAATGGCTGCGAAACAGCTTGTAAGCCTCAGAGATGTAGCGATAGATATGCCGGCAGGACCATCCGAGGTACAAGTGATTGCTGATGAGACATCCATACCTGCATTTGTTGCTGCCGATTTATTGTCGCAGGCAGAGCACGGAGCAGATAGTCAGGTGATATTAACAACAACCAGCGAATCTCTTATCTCTGAAGTTTTGCACGAGATAGAGCGACAATTGTTTGAGCTTCCTCGTCGAGAGATTGCTGAAAAGGCATTAGAAAATAGTAAGCTGATCCTATTAAAGGATAATAGGGAAATTATAGATATAACCAATGAATATGCACCCGAACACCTTATTATAGAAACGGCAGACTATGCAGATATTGCAGACGAAGTAGTAAATGCAGGTTCTGTTTTTCTTGGAAATTATACGCCGGAGAGTGCCGGAGATTATGCTTCAGGGACAAATCACACGTTACCTACTAATGGTTATGCTAAGGCTTATAGCGGCGTTAATTTGGATAGTTTTGTGAAAAAGATAACTTTCCAGAAGATTACAAAAGATGGCATTCACAATCTTGGCAAAACGATTGAAGTAATGGCAGAGAACGAACAATTGTTTGCTCATAAAAATGCAGTAACTTTACGTCTAAAGGACAAAGAAAAATGAAATCACTTAGTTTATTAGTTACAATCGTACTATTGGTAAGCTGTTCGGCCTTTGAGAAAACAATCAATAAGGCTCAATATGTAAATGCCGACAAGGTAATTTACGAAAAATATTTTGGGGAGAGAGTTGAAATACGAAACAAGGCTCAAATAGCCAGATTAGTTGATATCATAGGTTCGGCACAGAAGGAGGCTGTAGACTTTATTCCGAAAGATCAGTTTGTATTTATTCGAAGTAAAGATACTATCTCCATACAGCGAAACGGAGCATTGCTGAGAGACGGAAATGGTACATATCGCTTAGGTGCTTACATGTCGACAGAACTAAATAAACTGTTAGAAAAATGATTCAGGCCAGAATTATAAAATATGGTACATCAGACTACGATAAGATGGTTGCTCTTCGTTATAAAATATTGAGAGCGCCTCTAGGACTTACATTTTCTGCTGAATATCTCGAAAAGGAGAAAGAGGATATGCTCTGTGTCTGCGAAAATGAAGGGCAGATTGTAGGATGTTGTATTCTTACACCAATAGATAAAAATATAGTTCAATTGCGTCAAATGGCAGTAGATGACTCTGTTCAGAAAAAAGGAATAGGTGCAAAGTTGCTCTTGTTCGCAGAAGAGTCTGCAAAAGCGAACGGATTTGATAAGATTGTACTGCATGCCCGAAAGGTTGCGATAGGATTCTACCTGAAATATAACTATGGTATAGTTGGTGACGAGTTTGAAGAAGTTGGTATTCCTCATTTTGAAATGCAGAAAATACTCTAAACATACCAAGAAAAATATTCGTATAAAGACATATATAAATTGAATAATGATGGAAAACGAAAAAAAACAAGTACTGGAAACAGTCTCAAAATATGTAGATATTACATTAACTCCTTTTGGAAAACCTCAACGGACAGTTATAGATATAGAAAAGAGAGATCCGATGTATGATGGTAATGGCGTTGTGTACATGCTGTCTATATTCGAGAAAGGAGAATTGGTGAATAACCGTATTGGTACTTACATGGTTTTGTTGAATAAGGGTGATCAGGCTGGATTTCATGAGCATGGCACTAAGAAAGAACAAGAGTTATATGTATTGGTTCATGGCGAAGGAGAATATATAGAACGTGAAGGATTGGACAAAATTACCCGAAAGTTCAACTTGAAAAAAGGAAACGTAACATCTATTCAAGGAGATAATAATTATCACTCTATAATCAATACGGGGGACGAGCCTCTGATCGTATTTGTTGTGACTACATATCAGCCTAATATATAAATAACTTTAACTCATAGAGCCTTTTGTTAAAATATTATTTATATTTATTGGAATTAATTGATTGTCTAATTATAAAATCTGTTTTATCATGAATAAAAGAATATTGATGCTAGCGGGCGATTTTGTTGAGGATTACGAATTGATGGTTCCTTATCAGGCACTGGTGAGTGTAGGATTCCATGTAGATGTAGTATGTCCGGGTAAGAAAGCCGGAGAACAGGTTGCTACGGCAATACATGATTTTGTAGGATTTCAGACTTATGCAGAGCTGAGAGGTCATAACTTCACATTGAATAAGACTTTTGATAATGTAAAAATTGAAGATTACGCAGGATTGTATATTACAGGTGGTCGAGCTCCTGAATATATTCGTCTCGATCCTAAAGTAATAGAATATACAAAGTATTTCTTCGAAAAAAATCTGCCTGTTGCAGCTATTTGCCACGGTATACAGGTGCTTACTGCCGCAGATGTGGTTAAAGGAAAGACGCTTACCTGTTATGTAGCTGTAGGGCCTGAAGTTAAGTTGGCCGGCGGTAATTACAAAGATATTCCCGCTACCGAAGCTATTACAGACGGTAATCTGACTACCTCCCCTGCATGGCCCGGACATCCGGCTATATTAAAAGAGTTTTATAAACTTCTTGGGGTTAAAATTGAATTGTAAAATATACAAGTATAAGAGAATAGGAGTGCTCAAAAGTGTGTTCTTCTCTTTTGGGCACTTTCTTAGCTCTGATATATGGCAGTGCTTGCTGCGTAGTTAAGTTAAATAAATAAGATAAAAAGACATCTAAACTAAACAGTTTAAAGGAATGAATTTACAGCAGCTTGTGCGCAAAAATGTGTGGAATATGAAGCCTTATTCATCGGCTAGAGATGAATTTAAAGGAGAAGCATCAGTGTTTTTAGATGCCAATGAAAATCCTCTGAATGATAAGTATAATCGTTATCCCGATCCTTTACAGTGGTCTTTGAAACAAAAGATCGCTAAGGTAAAAAATATAGCTTCCGAAAATATCTTCTTAGGCAATGGTAGTGATGAGCCTATCGATCTGGTTATTCGTATCTTCTGCGAACCTCGCATTGATAATATTGTTGCCGTTGATCCTACTTACGGGATGTATCAGGTTTGCGCAGAGGTGAACGATATAGAGTATCGGAAGGTATTGCTGAACGAAAACTTCGATCTGGATGCTCAGAAGCTACTTGAAAAAACAGATCGTAATACAAAGTTGATATTTTTATGTTCTCCTAACAACCCTACAGGAAACTTGTTAAGCAGGGAAGAAATAAAAAAGGTATTAGATTCTTTTGCGGGTATTGTAGTCGTTGATGAGGCTTATATTGACTTTGCTTCTGAAGCGACATGGCTGAATGACCTTGAGAAATATCCTAATCTGATAATTCTGCAAACATTTTCTAAAGCATGGGGATTGGCTGCTGTACGTCTAGGCATGGCTTTTGCTTCGGCTGAAATAATCAAGTTGTTCAATAAAGTTAAGTATCCATATAATGTAAATATTCTGACTCAAAATTTTGTTGGAGATGAATTAGACAAACTTGAATTAAGGAAGCAGTGGATTGCTACCTTGCTCGAAGGACGAAATTATCTGATAAATGAGTTGCCAAAATTACCTTTTGTAGAGAAAATATATCCCACGGATGCCAATTTTATATTGGTAAAGGTTGAGGATGCCAATAGCCTGTACAAGCAATTAGCAGATAAAGGTGTAATTGTTCGCAACAGGAATTCGGTCTCTTTGTGCGCCGGGTGTTTGCGTATAACAGTAGGTACTGATAAAGAAAATGAGATGTTAATTAAAACTTTGCGAACGTTATAAACATATCAATAGAGAGGGAAATCCGATCTAAAAGCATATCCAATATATTATAATGAAAAAGAAAGCTCTATTTATAGACCGTGATGGGACATTGGTTATAGAACCACCGATAGATTATCAACTGGATAGCCTCGATAAACTTGAGTTTTATCCTAAGGTTTTTCGTAATCTTTATTTTATCCGAAAGAATCTCGATTTTGAATTTGTGATGGTTACCAATCAAGATGGATTGGGTACCCCATCCTTTCCCGAGGATACATTCTGGCCGGCACATAACAAAATGCTTAAGACGCTGGAAGGAGAAGGAATCGTATTTGATGATATCCTTATTGATAAAAGTTTTCCTGAAGATAATGCCCCGACACGAAAACCTCGTACAGGTATGTTAAGCAAATATATGACAGGGGATTATGATCTTGAGCATTCTTTTGTGATTGGAGACAGGCAAACAGATGTTGAGCTAGCAAAAAATCTAGGTTGTAAAGCTATCTTTATGCAAGATGAATTTGTTTTACCTGATGAGCTAAACGATATATGTGTACTCCAAACTACCGATTGGGATGTCATCTCTGAGTTTCTGTTTGCCGGAGAGCGCAAAGCAGAGGTAAAAAGAACGACCAAAGAAACAGATATATATGTCGCACTCAATCTGGACGGAAAAGGGTATTGTCAGATATCTACAGGTTTAGGCTTTTTCGATCATATGCTTGAGCAAATAGGAAAACATTCGGGGATGGATCTTACCATACAGGTAAAAGGAGATCTGCATGTAGATGAACATCATACAATAGAAGATACCGCTATTGCTTTAGGTGAAGCAATATATAAGGCATTAGGAGATAAAAGAGGTATAGAACGTTATGGCTATAGCTTGCCTATGGATGATTGTTTGTGTTCCGTTGCGCTTGACTTTGGAGGTCGGGCTTGGTTGGTTTGGGATGCAGAGTTTCATCGTGAGAAAGTAGGAGATATGCCTGCCGAAATGTTTCTACACTTTTTCAAATCTTTGAGTGATTCAGCAAAAATGAACCTCAATATAAAGGCAGAAGGCGCGAATGAGCATCACAAAATAGAAGGTATTTTCAAGGCGTTGGCCAGAGCTTTGAAGATGGCGAAGAAGAGAGATATCTTCAATTACGAACTACCTTCTACCAAAGGGGTGATTTGACTATTTAATGTGAAATTGATGCAATAAATAAAGCAAGAGCCTGTTTTTAAAGGTACATTAACTACTCATTTTTCATTTTTTGTGTAAGTTTGCACCAATGAAAAAATATACAGTATTTCTTTTGTTATTTCTTTTCGCTTCTCTTGTTGCGGAAGCACAAAACAAGAAAGCTTTACAGTCTCCCGCAATAGTGGAGAAAGCGGATTCTATATCTGCAAGTCTTGGTAAATTGCCTCCGAGTGGACGAAAAATAGATACAGTAAAAGTTGAAGTTCCTAATATATATGTGTGGAAAATAACACCACGTTTGGGAGAACGTATATTTATTCCTCGCGATTCGGCTGTAATAGATTTTCATAAAAGTATGTTAGTGGATGGAAAAGGTGTAGCTATTGGCTATTTGGGTAATGTAGGCTCTCCTTTACAATCTAAAATATTTTTTGAACGACCCGAGCCTTCCCGTTTTATTTTTCAAGACCCGGTGCGTGCATGGCGAAAAGGGCCGGAGGATCAGATATTCTATAATACAAAAGTACCTTACTCTGAGATTAAATATCAAAGTGGGGGTGGAGGTGAAAGCGCTGAAAATCGTTTTCAGGGAGAGATATCCATGAATATGGGTAAAAAGTTGAATGTCGGTTTTGATTTTGACTATATATATTCTCGTGGATTTTACAACTCTTTGTCAAATAAAGGAGTAAGTTATGATTTATATGCCAGTTATATAGGTGATAAGTATAAGATGCATGCTTACTTCCAAAATAATAATTTTACTATTATCGAGAATGGAGGTATATCCGATACATTATATATTTCAAACCCTGATCATCCCAATGTAGTCAATAATGGAAACTTCAAAGGTAGTTCGTTGGATATTCCTACACGAATGCAGGATACTTGGAACAGACTCAGAGGTCGTAATCTGTATGTGACTAACAGATATGATCTGGGTGATGATACAGAAACATATCCTGTAAATGACAGCGTGATGGGAACACGGAAAAAGAAGGACTATGTTTCGTTAGCAAGTGTGATCTTTACAACGCACTATACAGATCAACGTCGCAGATTTAATTCAAACTATAGTAATATCGCGAATGTATATACCCCACAGCTTTGGAATGGGGAGAAGGGCTGGACTACTCTTTCGGATCCGAAGTATGAGGCGAATATTGATGATTATATGTCATATTATTCTTTCAAGAATACATTGGCATTGGCGATGAATGAAGGCTTCCAAAAATGGACGAAATTTGGTTTAACAGCCTTCATTGAGCATGATCTGCGTAAATATTCCATGCCTTTTTTAGGTATCGAGGAATCAGGGACTATGTATGGTCTTCCAGGTGCATCGATGAAAGAAAGTGAATATTCATTGCTTGTAGGAGGAGTATTAACGAAGGAAAAGGGGAAGTTTTTAAGATATAGGGCTACGGCCGAAAAAGATTTACATAATAGTGATTACAGGCTCGAAGGAGAAATTACAACTCGATTGAATTTCAGAAATAAAGACTTTTCGGTAAAAGCTAATGCTTATATAAAAAATATAAGTCCAAGTTTTTTTCAGAACAATTTTTCATCTAAGTATTGGAACTGGAAGGATATGGGTTTGAAAGATACACGTCGTGTTTATATAGGTGGCGAGATTATTTTTCCAGAACTGTCATTTTCTCAGACTCGGATAAGTGGAGGTGTTGAAAATATAACAGGGTTGATATATTATAATCAGGAAAAGAAAATAGCTCAAAGTAATGAAGAAATACAAGTGATAGCTTTACGCCTCGATCAGAATTTCAGATCCGGAATTTTCCACTGGGACAATCAGGCTGTATATCAATATACCAAGAATGAAAAAGCTTTACCATTACCTCAATGGAGTTTGTACTCGAATATATACCTGACTACTAAACTGGCTAAAGTATTGACTCTGCAGTTGGGTGCTGATGCTTATATTCATGCAAAATATCATATACCGGGCTATGAGCCTTTGACTATGCAGTTTTATAATCAACAAGATATGAAACTCGGAGAGTTTCCTGTTGTAAGTGCCTATCTGAACCTTCATCTGAAATATACTCGCTTTTTTGTTATGATGTATAATATTGCCGAAGGAATGGGTAATGGACAGTCGTTTTCTCTATATCGTTATCCGGTAAATCCGAGGGTTTTAAAATTAGGAATTTCATGGCAATTCAATAATTAGTAAAGTTATGAAGAATAAGGCTTTCTTATCGGTTCCCATAATTGTTATTATTCTGATTGTTGTTTGGATTTTTATACGGAATAATGCTACAGATAAGGATTCTCGTGACTACCCTCAAATTCAGCATGAAGGAGTGCTTCGAGTAGTTACAGATTATAACTCTGTTGGTTATTTTGTGTTAGGGGATACGATTGCCGGTTTCAATCACGATCTTATTGAATTATTACAGGAGAATATTCCTTTAAAAATAGATATTCAGCTAGAATCCAGTATAGATAAAAGTATGGATGGATTGAGAACCGGAAAGTACGATATTGTGGCTAGGAATATACCTGTTACTTCAGAGTTGCGTGACTCTGTAAATTTCACAGAAGCCATTGCTCAGAACAGGCAGGTGTTGATTCAACGTAAAAAAAAGTATAATGATAATATAGAGCCGATTAGAAGTCATTTAGACTTGGCTAAGAAAACGCTTTATGTTCCTGCTAAGTCTCCGGTTATCCTTCGGATACAAAACTTGGCTCATGAAATAGGGGACACAATATATATAAAGGAAGATCCGGCCTATGGTTCTGAGCAGTTGGCTATGATGGTAGCATCAGGAGATATCGATTTTGCAGTTTGTGACGAAAAGGTAGCAGCTAATATTGCCAAAACATCGCCCGAAATAGATTATTCTACTTTTGTAGGGTTTACTCATTTAGAGGCCTGGGCTGTGAGGAAAAGCTCTCCTGTCTTGCTTGATTCTCTGAATGTTTGGATCAGCCGTATAAAGGGGACGGAAGCATATAATAAAATATACAAAAAATACTATAATTGAGTTTTTTTAAGCACTATTTTAGTAGAACTAATAGAGTTTGTTATTCATCATTGAAAAATACACCATGCGAATATAAAATTTTTCTGCATTTTTATATGCTGTTTCAAGAAAAATGATTAAAATTGCTAAGTGGACTTTGCAATGACATAAAAAAAAGTTACCTTCGTCGGGGTTTTAAGGAGTATCGAGTGGAATCTTTTTTTCGGACACATAAGTATTTAGTTGAACATCTTTTCGAAGATGCAACTCCCAGACTGTTAATGCAACAGGTTGACTGGTCGCGCCGTTTGATTGGAATCAAGGGGGCGAGAGGTGTCGGGAAGACTACATTCCTTCTGCAATATGCTAAAGAGTTCTTTGAGCTAGACAAACGAGACTGTTTATATATCAATATGAATCAGTTTTATTTTACAGTCAGAACAATCTTTAGTTTTGCAAAAGAGTTTGTAGAAAAAGGGGGTAAGACGCTTCTACTCGATCAGGTATATAAGTATCCGGGGTGGTCTAAAGAATTGAGAGAATGTTACGAATGTCTTCCTCAACTGAAGATCGTATTTACAGGTTCTACTGTAAACAAGCTCGGAGAAGATACAGAGTTGGCATCTATTGTAGATGTATATAATCTGAGAGGTTTTTCCTATCGAGAATTCTTAAATATTCAATTTGGAAAGAATTTCAAACCCTATGGTTTGGATGACATAATAAATAATCACCGTGAAATAGCTGAGGATATATTCTCAGAGATCAACCCTTTAGAACATCTGTGGGGTTATATACATCACGGTTATTATCCGTTTTTTCTTGAAAAAAGAAATTTTTCGGAAAATTTACTCAAAACGGTAAATATGATGTTGGAGGTAGATGTATTGTCTATCAAACAAATAGAAATGTCTTATTTGCCTAAATTAAGAAAATTGCTGTATCTATTGTCTTTGTCTGCACCGGGCAAACCCAATATCAGCCAATTGAGTACCGACTGTGAGATATCCAGAGCTACAGTGACTAATTATCTGGAATATTTGCGTAGCGCCAGATTGATAAATATGCTTTATAGGGAAGGAGAGGAGTTTCCAAAGAAACCCGATATGGTCTATATGCATAATACGAATCTGATTTTCCCTCTGAAAATATCAGATGTAAATGATCAAGAGCTGCGTGAAACATTTTTCTACAATCAGGTGCATCACAGCGATAGCAAATTGAAGAAAGGAGCTAAAAGCGGAATGTTTATTGTCGAAAATGATGACAAGAAATATAAATTTAAGATAGATGGTCAAAAAACCAGAGGCAAACATAAACCGGAGATGATTTACGTAATAGCAAATCTAGAGAGGGGTGATAGAAATATTATTCCTTTATGGCTGTTTGGTTTTTTATATTAAAAGAATAAGGAGCTGATAATTGAAAAGTTGTCAACTTAGCCAAATCAAAAAAATGTAAACTAAAAAAGATAATCAACTATTAAAAAGTATGGCTAAACAAAAAAAATTCATTACATGTGATGGAAATCAGGCCGCAGCACATATTTCTTATATGTTCAGCGAAGTGGCTTCGATATATCCAATCACACCATCGTCAACTATGGCAGAGTATGTTGATGAATGGGCAGCAGCCGGACGCAAAAATATATTCGGCGAAATCCTCAGAGTGCAGGAAATGCAGTCGGAGGCTGGTGCTGCTGGTGCAGTTCACGGATCATTACAGGCTGGAGCTCTAACAACTACTTATACGGCATCGCAGGGATTGTTGTTGATGATCCCTAATATGTACAAAATAGCAGGAGAGTTACTCCCTAGCGTTTTCCACGTATCGGCACGTGCTTTGGCGGCACAGGCTTTGTCTATCTTTGGAGACCATCAGGATGTTATGGCAGCTCGTCAGACCGGGTTCGCTATGTTCTTCTCCGGCTCGGTGCAAGAAGTTATGGACTTGTCTGCTGTTCCTCATTTGGCAACTCTCGAGTCTCGTATTCCTTTTATGAATATTTTTGATGGATTCCGTACATCTCACGAAATACAGAAAGTGGAAGAAATGAGTCAGGATGACTTAATTCCTCTTGTTAACCAAGAGGCTCTTAAAGGATTCCGTGATAGAGCATTGAATCCAGAAAATCCTGTAACTCGTGGTACAGCCCAGAATGATGATATTTATTTCCAATCGCGTGAAGCTGCTAATAAATTCTATGATGCAGTACCTGCTATTGTTGAAAAATATTTAGAAGAAATCAATAAGATTACAGGTCGCAAATACGGCTTGTTTGATTATTACGGAGCTGAAGATGCTGACCGTGTGATTATAGCTATGGGTTCGGTAACAGAAGCAATTAAAGAAACTGTAGACTTCTTGAATGCCAAAGGAGAGAAAGTCGGCTTAGTAGCAGTTCACCTTTATCGTCCATTCAAAGCTGAAGCTTTCCTTTCTGCAGTTCCTAAAACTGCAACAAGAATAGCTGTACTTGACCGTACAAAAGAACCGGGAGCTCTTGGACAGCCATTGTATATGGATGTAAAAGACTGTTTCTTCGGTAAAGCTGATGCCCCTACAATTGTTGGCGGTATTTATGGACTTTCTTCTAAAGATACTACTCCTGCTCAGATTATGTCTGTGTACGAAAATCTGGCGATGAACCTACCTAAGAACGATTTTACAATCGGTATCGTAGATGATGTTACATTCAAATCATTACCTCTTAAAGAAGAAGTTTCTGTAGATGATACTACTTATGAAGCTAAATTCTATGGTTTAGGATCGGATGGTACAGTAGGTGCAAACAAAAATACAGTTAAGATTATCGGTGACAATACCAATAAATATTGTCAGGCTTATTTTGCATACGACTCTAAAAAATCAGGAGGATTTACAGCATCGCATCTTCGCTTTGGTGATAATCCTATCCGTTCTACATATTTGGTAAATACTCCAAACTTTGTAGCATGTCACGTTCCTGCTTATTTGCATTTGTATGATGTAACTAAAGGATTGAAGAAAAACGGAACATTCCTTCTCAACTCTGTATGGAGCAAAGAAGAAGTAGGAAACTACCTTCCTGATAATGTAAAAAAATATCTTGCAGTCAACAATATCAATTTCTATATCATCAACGCAACTCAGATTGCAACAGAAATTGGTCTTGGAGGCCGTACAAATACAATCCTTCAATCAGCATTCTTTAAGATTTCGAATGTAATCCCTTACGATTTGGCTGTAGAACAAATGAAGAAATTCATTGTGAAATCATACGGACGTAAAGGTGAAGACGTTATCAATAAGAATTATGCTGCGGTTGATCGTGGTATCGAACTCGAAAAAGTTGAGGTTCCCGCAGAATGGGCAAATATCGTAATTGGTAAAGCTGAAGAAGATGACGCTCCTGAGTTTATCAAAAACGTAGTTCGTCCAATAAATGCACAACGTGGTTACGATCTTCCTGTATCTGTTTTCGTAGGTCGCGAAGATGGTACATGGGATCATGGTACTACAGAGTATGAAAAACGCGGTGTTGCTGCTTTTGTACCTGTATGGGATGCCGAAAACTGTATACAGTGTAACCAGTGTGCTTATGTTTGTCCTCATGCTACTATACGTCCGTTTGTTTTGGACGCAGAAGAGCAAGCTCAAGTTCCGGGCGATGTTACTTTGTTGAAAGCACAGGGTAAACAATTTGATGGTATGGGCTTCCGTATTCAAGTGGATGTGCTAGACTGCCTTGGTTGCGGTAACTGTGCTGATATCTGTCCGGGTAAGAAAGGAAACTCTGCTCTTACAATGGTTGAGATCGGATCACAATTCCCTGAGCAAGACAACTGGGATTTCATGGTCAAGAATGTAACAAGCAAGGCTCACCTTGTTGATACTAAGTTGAATGTGAAGAACTCTCAATTTGCAACTCCGCTGTTTGAGTTCTCGGGTGCATGTTCTGGTTGTGGAGAAACTCCATATATCAAACTTGTGACTCAGTTGTTTGGTGATCGTATGTTAATTGCCAACGCTACAGGTTGTACATCAATATATGGTGGTTCAGCTCCATCTACTCCATACCGTAAGAATGAAGAAGGTAAAGGGCCGGCATGGGCTAATTCACTATTCGAAGATAATGCAGAGTATGGTCTTGGTTTTGCCTTGGCTAATATTACTATGCGCAACAGACTCGAAAAACTGATGAACCAAGCTCAGGATTGCGATAAATGTTCACCTGAAATAAAAGCTCTATACAAAGAATGGGTAGAAAATAAAGATGAGGCTGACAAGACAAAAGAACTTACAGCTGCAATGTTACCATTACTGGAAGTAGAGAAAGATAAATGTGATTACTGCAAAGAGATATATTCATTGAAACAATATCTAATCAAACGTTCTATCTGGATATTTGGTGGTGACGGTTGGGCATATGATATAGGTTTCGGCGGATTGGATCATGTATTGGCTACAGGCGAAGATATCAATATTTTGGTATTGGATACAGAGGTGTACTCTAATACAGGAGGCCAGTCTTCTAAATCTACTCCGATAGCAGCGGTTGCTAAATTTGCTGCAGCAGGAAAGAAGATTCGCAAGAAAGACCTAGGTATGATAGCTACTACATACGGTTATGTATATGTAGCACAGATTGCTATGGGTGCTAACCAAGGACAATGCCTGAAAGCGATCAAAGAAGCTGAAGAATATAAAGGCCCATCATTAGTTATTGCATACTCTCCTTGTATCAGCCATGGTCTGAGAAAAGGAATGGGACATGCACAGGATGAAGAGAAAGCAGCAGTTGCTTGCGGATACTGGCATCTATGGCGCTACAACCCGATGTTGGAAGAGGAAGGTAAAAATCCATTTACAATGGATAGCAAAGAGCCTGACTGGTCTAAATTCCAAGCGTTCTTAGGTAACGAGGTTCGCTATACATCTCTACAAAAATCAAATCCTTCTGAAGCTTCTGAACTATATGAAGCAGCACAGAACAATGCGATGTGGAGATATAATAGTTATCAGCGTTTAGCTAATAGCAGTTTTGGCAAATTTGACGAGACAAAAGAACTGTAAAATTAATAAATATTATCGATGAGAGGGGAGCCTGGAAAGGCTTCCCTTTTATGTTTTTAAAAACACGCAAAATCCAATCGTTTATTGAGTTAAGTTATTATTTGATAAGAAAATAAATAAATATTAAAAAAAAATATTATCTTTGCCACACTTGATATATCGTTACTATAACTGTTACAAAACAAATGAACAAAAAAACTTTACTGACTTCACTGCTATTGGTCTGTGTATCAATAGTCTCTTATGCTCAACGTCAAAGCTCAGAGCAATATTCAGTTCCTTCGAGGAATGAATATTTGTTAAAAGATCCAGTGTGGTTCATATCCATTGGAGGTGGTGCCCAATTATATGTGGGTGAGGATGATAATGGTGTTCCGTGGAATAGGACGTCATTTTCTAGTAGATTAACCTTTGCTCCAACACTTTCCGTTGGTCGTAGAATGAGTACATTGATTACTCTACGAGCTCAAATATCAGGAGGAAGCATACATGGCTTCAATGATGGTTGGAGCGGAACTTACGATAGATGGTGGAAACATGGAACGAATGGCGAAGGGTTAAAAATGTTAACTAAAGACCCTGCCTGGGATTATATGGGTTGGATTGAAGGTGTTGATTATGAGTATAGTGCTGTTGATGAGAGTGGAGTGCCTGTTTGGCATCCTACAAAATATCAACCAAACGAACAATATTATATGCAACATTTACGTTATATGAGTATAACTGGAGATGTGCAGTTAAATTTTCTTAATCTTATAAATGGATATAGGCCCGAACGTAAGTTCGAAATAAATCCTTTTGTAGGTGTAGGCATGTATCAGCGCTTTGCTCATAGAGGAAATCTTCAGGGTACTTTCTTTGGTGGAAGCGGCGGTTTGAACTTAGGCTTTAATTTAACTCGTAACTGGCAAATATTTGGAGAGGGAAGAGTCGTTTTACTTAGTGATACCTTTGATGGACAAAAAGGGGATAAAAGTAATAATGGGCTAGCTCAGGCAACGCTAGGTGTAACCTATAAGTTCACAAATCCAAAATATATTGACCCTGCTATTGAAACTCGTTTACGTTTACCTTACAATATAGCCCGTGCCTGTGACAATATGGTTCTTGTTCCGGGAGGTAATATAGAGTTAGGGACAGGTATTGATCCTTTATGGGGAGATGAAGTACCTCGTAAACTTGTTGCTGTCAGCCCATTTTGGATGGATGAAACCGAAGTTACAAATAAGCAGTATCGTGAGTTTGTATATTGGGTCCGTGACTCTATTATAAGAGAACGTTTGGCAGATCCGGCGTATGGAGGAGACCCAACGTTTAAAGTTTTGGTAAGACCTGAAGATCAAAATAGTGCTGTTGGGCAGCGTTTAAACTGGAGTAAGCCAATTCCTTGGAAAAATCCAACTCAACGCGAACAGGCTGCTATAAACAGTGTGATAGGAGGAAATCCTTTTGCTGCGGATAAATCCGGATTGATAAATACTGCTTTGAATTTTAAATATGACTGGTTTGACGTAAAAAGTTATAATGCGTTTTTGGCAAAACTAAAAGAAGGCGATGCACGTTCTATAGTTATATCCAAGGATACAGCTTATGTAAATCAAAGAGGTGATATTATTCGCGAAACATTAGCAAGATCATCGCACGGAGATAAGATTGATTTTACAAATACATATATTGTAAATGTTTACCCTGATGTGATGGCATGGATGACAGATTTTGCTAATGCTAAGAGTGAACAATATGTAGGCAAATATTTTAATGATAAGGCTTATAATAATCATCCTGTGGTAGGTGTATCGTGGGAACAAGCCGATGCTTATTGTTCATGGCGTACAGATCGCTATTTGGCTGAAAAGAAGTGTAGCTTAGACGGTTTCGAAGGGTATCGTTTGCCTACAGAAGCTGAATGGGAATTTGCGGCAAGAAACGGACGTTCGGAGTTGATTTATCCGTGGTATTCGGATAAAACGCATACAACCGATGGGCTGGCTCATGCTAACTTCAGAGCATCAAAAGATTTGAAAGACTTAATGTCTCCTGTAGCAAGCTTCTTGCCTAATCGTTTTGGACTTTACGATATGGCGGGTAATGCGGCAGAATGGACAACTACAACATTTACGGAATCTGTAGATCGTATGGCTGATGAGGCTAATCCTGATTTCAGCTATAGAGCAGTACTTGCAGACCCAAGAGTGTTGAAACGTAAAATTGTAAAAGGCGGTTCATGGAAAGACTCTACGGTTAAATCCGGAGATCGTTCTGTTGAATTTCAAGATAAAGGCCGTTCATTCATTGGTTTCAGATGTGTAAGAACATGGAGCTTTGATGAAAGGGGTAAATTCTATTAAAAAATAATTTTTAAGAGAGCTCTCAAAATGGGAAAAGCGTGGCATAGTTTTAGGCGATTTATTGCAAGTAGAAGAGGACAGACAGTGTTTAATATTCTTTATAGTTGGGGTGCTGCTGTAGTCATCCTGGGGGCAATGTTTAAAATTATGCATGTACCGGCAGGGAACATCGTTCTGATGATCGGAATGATTGTCGAGGTTATTGTTTTTATTGCCGCAGGGTTCGACTACTCATCTCCATCGAGTGATGAGGTCGGAGCGAATGCTTTATCCGGAGTAATAGTAAGTGGTGGGGTTGGATATGACGAATCCCCTTCTAATATAAAACTAGCAGAGGCAAGGAAATCCGGAGATTCTATAAAATCCTCCGGAGTTTCCGGCTCTTCGGTCGTTGTTCTTGGCGGTTCGGGTGGAAATGGAGTAACAGCTGTTTCTGGCAGTGGATCATCTTCATCATCGCCTACAGGGCAAACTTCTGCTGCTCGTACAGGTTCGGCAGATTATGGACAGACCGCAGCAAATACAGCTCAAAATTTAGAAGAATTCTCCACTACAATTAACTCGTTGAATGAGGCTTCTCAAAAACTATTGAAAGCATATAATCAAATCACCGAAACAAATGGTTTTGTAGACAATCTGACTACATTAAATCAGAATGTGAGTGGTTTGAACGATGTATTTAATGCACAATTACAGACTATAACTGAACAAATGTCGGCTATCAGGTATATTAATGACAGTTTGGCAAGGATGAAGAATTTATATGATGGAGCTATTGGTGATAGTTACATGTTCAGAGAAGAGTCTGCGAAAATGACCAAACACATTGAGGCTTTGAACAATGTATATGCTCGTTTATTACAAGCTATGACAACGAATAACAATCCAAATCAACCTAAATTCTAAAATAATCGGGGAAATAGAAAACAGAATTAGAAACCTAAAGAAGAGAATATAAGATGGCTTTAAGTAAAGGGCAATTGACTAGGCAGAAGATGATTAATCTCATGTATCTGGTGTTTATTGCGATGCTAGCTCTAAATGTTTCTACCGAGGTATTGGATGGATTTGTGATGATTAACGATAATATTCAAGAATCTATTGTTGTCACAGATGAAAGAAATAAACAGATATACGCAGATATAGCTGCTTCTTATGAGACTAACAGAGACAAAACTCAGGACTCATATAATAGGGCACAAAGTGTAAAAGCTAAGACCGATTCTATTTTCGATTATTTGCAGTATCTAAAACTGGAAATTGCAAAAAAGACAGATGGAGCCGATGCTGATATAAATAATTTGAAATCGAAAGATAATCTCGATGCTTCTTCCGAAGTAATGATTTCACCAGTGGGTGGTCAGGGAAAGAAGCTGAAAAAAATATTAGACACGTATCGGGAAGCTATGGTGGCGCAGATTCCTGACGAGAGCAAACGTAAGATCGTAAGCAGTACTTTATCTACTGAACCTTCTGCAAGAGCAAAGAAGGATCATAAAGATTGGATAACTTCGTCTTTTGACGGTATGCCAAGTATTGCTGTGCTGACTTTCCTTTCAGAATTGCAAATGAATGTGAAGCAGGCCGAGGGTGAAGTTCTGAATGATCTTGCTAAAAATATCGACTTGAAAGATATTCGTGTGAATGAACTGAGTGCTTTTGTTGTTCCGCAATCAAATATGGTGATGAAAGGTGTACCTTACAAAGCCAATATTATAATGGCGGCGGTAGATACAACACAACGACCTCGTATTGTTATAAATGGTAAAGAATTACCATCCGAGAAAAATGGTTTGTATGAAGTTGGTACAGGAGCTTCCGGTACATATAAATTCGATGGATTTATCGAGCTTATGGATAGGAGTGGATTGCCTGTAAGACGTAATTTCTCTCAGGAATATACAGTAATGGAACCTATGGCCACAGTAGCGCCATTCTGGATGGATGTGCTATATGCCGGGGTTCAGAATATGTTGACTATTGCTGTGCCGGGTGTAGCCAGTCAGGACGTACAGGCTACAGTGGTAAGTGGGGGGACATTAACTCCTTCGGGCAAAGATTGGGTTGCAGTGCCTTCACCATCTCTGATAGGTCAGAAGTTTATAATTTCTGTATCTGCAAAGGTGAATGGAACACAACAATTCATAGCAAGGAAGGAATTGAGGATTCGTCCGTTACCGGAACCATTAGCGTTTATCTCATATACAGATCAGAACGGTGCACCAAAAGTATTTAGAAAAGGAGTTATAGCCAGATCTATACTGCTGGGCACACAGGGTATAAAAGCTTCTATCGATGATGGTATTCTGAATATTCCATTTCAGGTTTTGAGTTTCAGAACAATGTCTGTGGACGCTATGGGAAATGTAACTCCTGAAATGTCAAGTGGTGCTAATTTCTCATCTCGTCAGATAGAACAAATGCGAAGAATGACTAGAGGTACAATTTTAATAATATCAGGAATAAAAGCCAAAGGCCCCGATGGTATAGAAAGAGATCTATACCCAATGGAAGTAAGAATTAATTAATTAACACAAAATACACATCCTATGAAATATATTGTTTCATTAATGTTGGGTGGACTGCTCTCGGCAAGTTCACTCTCTGCACAAAACTCAGCAAATAACGCATTCAGAATGATGAATGGAGCACCTGTTACATCGTCCACGGAAGATATGATTACAGAGATTTCGTCCAGAGAGCTTTTTCTTATGGAGAATTCGATGAACGATTACTCGTCTGCTACATGGACTAGAGATATATACAGGGAAGTATATGATGTAGAAGGCAACGAATCGTTGTTTTATCCAACAGTTTCAACCGAAAAACGTGCAAATTTGTTTTCTCTTCTGATTAATCTTTTATCAGATAATACAATTGCCGCATATAAATTCGAAGATCAACCCGACTTCAATGATGATAGTAAATATACAGCAAAAGAGGTGATGGATCAGAATCGCATTGGATATACAGTAAATGACAATCATACACTTTCTATAAAAAGGGAAGATTTGGCAAATATGCAAATCACTTGTTACCTTGTAAAGGAAAAATGGTATTATGATATTGCAACAGGAAAAGGAGATGTCCGTGTAGAAGCTATTTGCCCTGTGATTTGCGACAGAGGAAGAGAATATCCGATGTTTTGGGTAATGTTTGACGATATTAGTGTATATCTCGCCAGGGCCATATCTCCCGTAGCTGTAGCTAATGTTACTCCGGTACTAAGCAATGCTTCTTTTTACGATATCTTCAGAAACAGATATTATAGAGGGTGTATATACCGTGTAGGGGTGCGAGACTTAGCTAAATATTTTACGACCCCTGAAAGTCTTACAAAAGAACGCAAACGTATTGAAAGCGAACTTGACTTTGTGCAATCCCGTTTTGACGCTGTAGCAACAGCTCATCAGAAGAATTAAGGAATTATGAGTTTTATATAGCCGAATTGAAGGGGGGGATCCGTATGGATACCCCTTTTCTTTTGCTAGTTTTTTTTGTGCAAATTAAGTTGCAAAAAGGAATTATTGTTGCATTCGCTCTTATCTGTTTTTTATCACAGAGTAAAAAGTACCACAGAATTTTTGTATTATATACTTATATACAAGAAAAAAGCTTAAAAGTTTCCTCTTAAGCTTTCTTTATGAATAAATATAAGTAATTCTGATTATTTTGGTCTTACAAATACTTTATACTCCCATGCTTTTAGAGACTGGGGTAATTCCGGAACATTCACTCCCGCAAAATAATCGGTATAGCTGCCACGTCCTATGGCGTCATTGCTAGTATAATTAATATCTTTGTTCGATAAGTTGAGCATTACAACAATCTCTTGTCCTGCTCTTTCTCTCGAATATATCAACAGCTCCTTATTTGCAGAAGTATTATATTTCTTGAATGTGCCACCCTGTCCGGCTTGTAGCGCAGGATGGGTATGTTTTAATTGGTTTAGCTTCTTATAGAACTGTGTTGTGCTATTTTCTGCCCATGAAGGAACCATATCTTTTTCGAAGAATGACAAGCGTTTCTTGAGTCCTACTTCCTGACCAGTATATATCATCGGCATGCCATTCAACGTGTAGGTAAGAACAGCAAACACTTCAACACCTTTTCCGTAGCGTTCAAACTCTGTTCCATTCCATGAATTTTCATCATGGTTTGTTAAGAAGAGCATTTTATAAGCGTCCGGGCACATTATAGTATCCAGCTTTTGAATATATGATGTAATATCTTCTGCACTCTTTGTACCTTTGTTTACATCAGCCATCATGTGCATCAACTCCCATGAGTAGTTTGCATCAAATGCGTGTTCCAATAAATCATAATTTTCGGATTCAGCAAGCATAAATACAGGCTTGATACTATCTAAAGTTTTACGTACATCGTTCCAGAAATCGGTAGGTATTTCATGAGCCATATCGCAGCGATATCCATCTATATTGAAATCCTTTATCCAGTATTTCAGGGCATCTGTCATTGCGGCTCTCATATCTTTATTGTCATAATTCAGTTCGTAGGTATCAGTCCAGTCATACGGGCTTTTGATATTACCAAGACTATCTTTCATATACCAATCGGGATGTTCTGTAGTCCAGGCATTATCGCAACCGGTATGATTTGCAACCCAGTCCAGTATTACTTTAAAGCCCATTTCATGCGCTTTATCTACCAGCTTTTTGAAATCCTCTTTTGTTCCAAATTCAGGGTTGATCTCTTTATAGTCTCTTACAGCATAGTAACTTCCGAGTGGACCTTTTCTATTCTTTTCCGAAATAGGATGTACAGGCATAAACCAAAGCACGTCTACACCCAGCTCTTTGAGTCGGGGAAGATGTTGTTCGAAAGCGGCAAAGGTTCCCTCTTTGGTATACTGTCTTACATTAACTTCATATATTACGGCGTTCCGAGTCCAATCCAAGTGTTTGACTGTACATTTCTCTTCTTGTTGTTCTTGAGAAGTTTCTGTTTGAGTTTTTGGTTTACATGCATAGCTGGTAAGAGCTATTAATGTGATTACAAATAATAATTTATTTTTCATAAATATTTATTCTTTCAGATAATTATATTTTCTAATTATTTAGCGGATTCGGGTTTAAGTTCTTTATGTGAGTCTTCGACAAAAGATACCGATATAGCAGCCAAAAGCATGGCTATCCCTGCAACCACCAACATCATTATAGAGCTGCCGCCAACCACATGCTTTAATATAAGTCCGCCTGTCAGCCCTGCTACGATCTGAGGTATGGTAATCGTTGCATTAAAGATTCCCATGTATAACCCCATTTTGCTAGCCGGTAACACGGCTGATAGTATAGCGTAAGGCATAGCCAGTATACTTGCCCAAGCAATACCGACACCTACCATAGAAACAAGCAATAGGTATTTGTCCTCAAATACATACATAGACATCAGCCCTAAAGCACCAAGCAGTAATGAAAAAGAATATACTTTTTTGCGACCGAGCTTATCAGCGATTTTAGCCATAAAAATAGCAAAGATTGCCGCAAAGATACCGTATACACCACTTAATACCCCATTCCAGTTTCCGGCTTCGTTATATGCCGCAGAGAGAGGGTCTGTTGTATGCCACACATTCTCTGCAATTCCGCCGATTGCATACACCCACATGATGAAGAGTGCAAACCATGAGAAAAACTGTACTATAGCCAGTTGTAACATCGTTTTTGGTGTGGCCTTGAGTACATCTATAAAAGATTTTTTTTGTTTTTCTTCTTCTGTTATATTATTATATTCTTCATACTCTTTCGGGGCATATTCTTTGACACGAATACTTGTCCATAACACTGTCAGTAAAAGTGCTGAACCTCCTATATAAAAAGACCAGATAACAGATGGTGCAACCTTTTCCCCCACACCGGGAATATTCTGAATACCTATCCAAGTAAGTATAAATGGTAGGAATGAACCAACTACAGCTCCAATGTTTGTAAGGAAGCTTTGAGTTGAATATCCTAGATTTCGTTGTTTGTCATTCACCATATCGCCAACCAAAGAGCGGAATGGCTGCATAGAAACATTAAACGCACAATCCATAAATAACAGCATGAATGCTCCAAAAAATACAGGAGGCATAATAGCTGCTACAAACTCGGAATTTGGCATAAAGAACATGGCAATGGCCGAAACTATAGCTCCTCCCAAAATAAATGGAATACGACGTCCTAGACGTGTCCATGTACGGTCACTCGACATCCCGATGATTGGTTGTACAATGAGCCCGGCAATAGGGGCAGCCAGCCAGAATAATGGAAGATGATGAGGGTCAGCACCTAAAGCTGATAAGATACGACTTGTTTGAGAACTTTGTAAAGAATATCCGATTTGTATTCCTAAGAATCCGAAACTGAGGTTCCAGATTTGCCAAAATGTTAGACTTGGTTTTTGTTTCATGGTTTGTCCGATTATCTAAATAAACTTATTGTTATTAGCCATCAGACAAATTTCGTGTTGTCTGCCTGACAATTAATGAAGTTTTTATTATTTTGTTTTTCCTTGAGGTATTCTCAGGGTTTTCTATTTTTTCTAAAATCAGTTTCATCGCTTCCATTCCGACCTCTATAGGGTGTTGATCCATAGTTGTTAACATTGGGTCGGTATCTTGAGATATATTAGAATTCGAAAATCCGCAGATAGAGATTTCTTCAGGAACCTTGAATCCTAACTTTTTACAAGCAAGCAATATTCCCGAAGCCGTATAATCATTCATCGCCATGAAGGCATCAGGATGATTGGGCTCTTGTAAGATTTCCATTGCTTTCTCATATCCAAGCTGTTTTGTGTCTGCGGTACGTATCAGTTGTTCATCAACAGGTATCTGATGTTTCCTCAGAGCATCCAAATAGCCGTTTTTCCTGTTTTTCGAAATCTCAAGATGTGAAGGAGCTGAAAAGAAGGCTATACGCTTACAGCCTGTTTTTATCATATAATCTACAGCAGTAAGTGTTCCATTATAGTCGTCCACTACTACTTTATCTGAATCGATTCCGGTACATATCCTATCGAAGAAGATGACGGGAATATCATTGTCTATCAGTTCCTGAAAATGATCGTATTTTGTTGTTGTCTTCGACTGAGAGATTAAAATCCCACATACTCGAGCCTTTATTAGTGTTTGCACATTTCTTGCCTCTTTTTTATAGTCTTCAAGCGATTGGCAAACAATTACATGGTAATCTTTTTCCTCAGCCACTGTTTCCATTCCGGAAAGGACACCCGAAAAAAAGTGATTAGCCAGTTCAGGTACAATAACTCCAATAATATTGTTGTGTTGAGTTCTGAGACTTAAAGCCAACGCATTTGGCTTATACTTATGCTTTTTTGCATAATCCTGTACTATTCTCCGTGTTTCAGGGCTAATGTCCGGATTATCTTTCAGCGCCCTCGATACTGTCGAGGGCGATATATTAAGATCCTTTGCAATATCTTTAATAGTAAGAGGCCCTTTTTTCATGCACTAGAATTTTGATGATACTTTCTATAAAAGTAATCAAAATTCTAATATAAAAACACTTCTTGGCCTAATTGTTAACGTCTCACCATCCAAGTTTATAATATTTTCAGTGATAATATCTTTAGCCTGACTTTTAGGCAGTATTTCTTTGTAAGTAGCCAGATTAATTGTCTTTTCACTATCCGAGCCACTTAATATAACAACTACCGATTTTCCATTATACTTACGCTCATAAACGTAAACGCCATTGGTTGGTGCAAAATGCTTTAGAGTCCCTTTTGCTATTATTTCATTCCCTTTGCGCCAGTTTAATATCTTCTTCATATAATCGAAGGCCTCGTTTTGTTGAGCCGTTCTTTCATTCGCCTTAAACATATTCACTGCATCACCTTGCCATCCACCGGGGAAGTCGCGACGAAGATATCCATCACCTTCACTTTTGTCTGCCGCCATTAATATTTCTGTACCGTAATATATTTCAGGTATGCCGCGAGTCGTTAGCAGAAAAGCAATAGCTTGTTTATATCTGTTTAGATTTGATGTTTGTTTTTCATTCTTGAAAAAGCGTGAGGTATCATGATTGTCAAGAAATATCAATAGGTCATGAGTGTTTTCATAAACAATATCTTGTCCTAAATATTCGTATATGCGAGATAGCCCCAAATCCCATGTTGTTTCTTCGTCAAAAGCTTTTTCCATCACAGACAATAGAGGGAAGTCCATCACACTGCGAAGGTTAGAGTTTCTTGGTGCAGCCAGTTTGCTGTCTTTTTGCCAGAAAGCAATGGCTACGTTGTTGTTTAACCAAGTTTCGCCTACAATATTGAAATCAGGATATTCTTCTGTAACTTCTTTACACCAACGAGACATCATATCGTAGTCGGCATAAGGGTGGGTATCTTGACGGATGCCATCAATACCACTATATTCTATCCACCAGATACTGTTTTGAATTAGATACTTTGCTACATGTTCGTTACGTTGATTGAAATCCGGCATAGATTCAACAAACCATCCGTCAATAGCTAGTTTTTTGTCTGCTGCTGAAGCATAAGGATCATGTTGCGTTGTAGTCTTATAAGATGTTTGAACGTATTTATCCGGATAATTAAACCAGTCTCTGGATGGCTTATCTGTAAATAGATAATGTTCGCTGCCACAGTGATTAAATATCATATCCATAACTACTTTCATACCCTTCGCATGAGTCTTGTCCACGAGATCAACAAATTCTTGGTTCGAACCAAAGCGACGGTCTACTTTGTAGTAGTCAGTTGCTGCATACCCATGATAAGAACCTTCCGGCATATCATTTTCCAGTACTGGATTGAACCAGATAGCTGTCACGCCTAAATCATTTATATAATCCAGATTATCGGCTACCCCTTTGAAGTCTCCGCCATGGCGGGCATATTGTTGATTTCTATCTACTTTGGTTTCACGCATTCCCGAAATCACATCATTTGTAGGATCTCCGTTCGCAAATCGATCCGGCATGATGAGATATAAAACATCACTTGAGTTAAATCCAACCCTTTCGGATGAACCCGCTTTACGTTGTTTAATCTCATAAGGAATAACTTTCTTGTCTTTACCTTGCTGTAAGATAATATCAAATTTCTCAGGTTGGGCATTCGAAAGATCCAAATATAAAATAAGATAGTTAGGATTTTCAAGCTTTACAGTTTCTTTTATTCTGGCCGTTTTGGAAGTAATACTTACATCACATTTAGATATATTATTTCCGTGAATCAGCACTTGCAGTTCGGGGTTTTTCATTCCCGCCCACCAGAAAGCCGGATCTACAGTCTTTATATCAATTGCTAGAATTGATTGACTTACAAAAACAAGAAGTAATAAAATTAAACAGTTTCTTTTCATCGGTATATTTATATATATAGGTTTATTCTCTTCCGGATGATTTTACCATGTTTTTTACATGTGCATTATATTCTTTGGCATCTAATAATTCCTCTAAACTGAGGTGCATGCGATATCTCCAATAATGTTGTGCAATCGCCGGAATGTTTATACGTTCTTCTTCCGGGTTCTCTCTTTTCAGCTTATCATCTATCGAGAGCCAGTCTTGAAGAGGGAGGATAGCAAGCATTGAAGGTGAATTTAAGTGATTGGTTACAATCTGCGAGCATAACTCAGAATTACAGTCTTCCGGAGCTGCTCCGTTTTTCCATAATATTTGATTGTAATACTTCTGCGTTGTTTCTCTGTTTTCGTTCCACCATGCTCTTATCGGAGCCATGTCATGAGTAGATGTAGTACAAACACTCATATATGGCAAGTTGCCCAGATAGTTGAAAGCCATATCTTTTACTTTAGGCATACGTTCTATCTCCAGACTCAGTATTTGCAACTCGTTCATTACAGACGGAACAGATTCAGGAACCATCCCAAGGTCTTCTCCACATACAAGCATGCGTGTAGAAGCTATCAGGCTGGGCAATTTGCTCATAGCTTGCTCTCTCCAGAATTGGGAGTGGCGACGATAGAAGAATTCGTCATAAAGTCTGTTGAACGCGAGTTTTGCATTATTGTCTAAATCGGCATACGAATGGGTGTACTGTGCAGTAATACGAGGATGATATTTCCAAGGTTCACGTTTATCTTTAATAAACAAGACCTCGTTACATAAACTGTACAGTCCGTTTCGTATAACATTGCTTTTATTATCGGTCTTATTTTCAAATAGAGCTTTAATCTTCACTTGAGTATTGCAAGAGTCTTTCAATTTGAAAGTTTGCCAAGCAATTGGAGTTAGATATCTATCAATAACATCTTGAGTATATTCTCCAAATACATCATGCAGGAAATGTTCGTGAATATAAGGACTGGTCATTCTATACTCGTCAAACCACATACCCCACGATTGTATTTCTTCCACAGTCATCGGTATCGCAGGGCTAAAATACCCTAAGAGACCTTGTACTGATGATAGAGGTATTTCCCATATACGGAAAAATCCTAATATATGGTCAATCCGATATGCGTCGAAATAATCGGCCATTTTGCGGAAGCGCTTTACCCACCATTGGTAGCCGTCTTTTGCCATTTCATCCCAATTGTATGTAGGGAATCCCCAGTTTTGACCGAAAAACGAGAAATCATCAGGTGGCGCACCCGTTTGTACATCCAGATTGAAAAGGTGAGGTTCTACCCATGCTTCAACGCTGTTGCGGCTTATACCGATAGGTATATCACCTTTTAATACAACTTCATGTTGATGAGCATACTCTTTTACTTCTTTTAATTGTATATGTAGCAGATATTGAGTAAAGCAAAGCATCTCTACGCTTTCTTTTGCTTCTTTATTTGATTTTATAAATGCAGTTAACTTCTTTTTATCAAAAGAGTTTTGGGTTTTCCATAAAGAGAAGTTTGCCGTTTTGTACACATCACGGAAGTACGAAAAACAAGCATAAGGGAACAGCCATTCTTCATTTTGCTTATAGAAAGTGAGATAGTCTTTACTTTTGAGGGTTGATGTTCCGATCTCTTTAAATAAATCTTTTATATATGACGACTTAAAGACTAAAACTTTATCATAGTCTATTTCTTTTAATGCATTTAGCTCTTTAGCCTCACTTTCGTATTTTTTGTATAATTTCTCATCCTTGAGCGGATAACTCTTTAAGCCTAAATAGATAGGGTGGAGAGCATAAATAGATATCGCATTATATGGGTATGAATCAATCCACGTGTGCGTGATTGTAGTATCGTTGATCGGTAATATTTGTATGATTTTCTGTCCCGTGAGGGTAGACCAATCAACCATTTTTTTGAGGTCGGAAAATTCACCGATACCAAAGCTATCGTTTGATCGTAGCGAGAATACAGGGATAGATACTCCGGCAGCTTTCCAACTCATCCATTCGTGGCGATAGTCAAGTGCCTCTACTCTTACTGTATCTTCCTTTTCCGCGATGGGTGAGAGTACTCTGTTTGAGCCCTTTTCCCAATGGATTATCTTGTTCTCTGAATTGTCGTATATAGCTAATTTATACTCCTGGGGAGTTTTTATAGGGGTTGCATTGATTGCCACTTGCCATTCTCCAAAATTAGCAGGATTAAGGTGTATCGCCTTTTCGATGTTCCATTCGCCTAAAGCTTTTGACGAACCGGAAAGAACCATCGTCTGATTTTTCTTTATATATGGGCAATTTACCTTGAGTAAAATAGTTTTTTTATAATATTTCAGTTTTGAAGCATTGTCATGATGGAAAAAGCTTTCCGAAAATCCTGAAGTATAAAGATATCTTTGAGATGGAACTCCACGCCATGAATCCAATACATCGAAAGTCTTACTTGAATCCAGTAATAACGTATGAGGATCTCCCCACTCTTGTGCAGTAACTATTTCATTTTCTTTTACAATATAGCGATATTCTATAGATGTATCATTTGTTTCGAAATCAACAATCCATTCACTTGAAGAGATACATGTCATTTTCAGAGCCTTCTTCTCGTCCCAGTTGCCTAACTCGGGGCAAGATCCGCAGACATAGATGTTTTGTCCCCAGACAGTATGATAGTCGATATGTAACTTTATTTTCATGTTGCAGTTTTTATGGTTATAGATTAATGGTCTTTTTATGCAAAAGAGTATATCTGCTAAACAAAACTACATATTAAAGCATCATACTATAGCTTTAGAGGATTCTTTTTTTATAAAAATGATTTGCAAACGATTGCATTAGAACATAAAAAGCACAGAATCAGTTCTGTGCTTTCAATGCTTCTGTTGATTATTATTGAGGTTGAAAATATTTTCCGATCTTTTCGAATTGGAATCAGAAACCAAAGCCATCAATGACAACATCTTCTTTCTTTTCTTCCTTAAAAGCTTTACGCTGTTTGTGCTCCTTGTTCCCTTCCACGTATATAGCTCTGTATGGGCGAACCGGACAAATATATTCACAGCCACCACATCCAACACAGATATCAGGGGTGATGAATGGGATAGTTAAACCTTCGTGACCTTCGTACGGAATCATCGTTACGGCTTGAGTAGGGCAATGCTCTGCACAGGCTCCGCAATTTGTCCCTTCGGTATGAACTACGCATATATCTTCGTGAAAAGTCACACGTCCAATTTGAGTCATATGTTTTTCTTCTATCGTAAGCGATTTTAGAGCATGACTTGGGCAAACATCAGAGCAAACAGTACAATTGTAATTGCAAAAACCCTTATCGTAGTTCATCATAGGTTGCATCATCCCCCCTAAACCATATTCCATAAAGGCCGGCTTGATAACTTTTGATGGGCATCGGCTGATGCAAAGATGGCATGCCGTACAATGTTCTAGTAAATGTTCTGCACTTACCGCACCCGGAGGGCAAATAGCATTCTTGCGGATGTACTTATGGTTACCGGTCAACTCTGCAGCTTTGTTTTGAGCATACCCAGCAGGAACAGCTATTGCTGTAGTGAGTCCGGCAAAAAGGAATTGTCTTTTATTTTTATCTGTTTTGTTATCCGCTTCCGCTCTTGTTGCACGTTTTTTCTTGAAAGATGGAGAAAACGCAAGTGCATTTTTTGAGCAACTACTTAAACAATTGAAACAATCTACACAACGAGTATAATCCACAGTGTGATTTTTGCTGTCGATGCACGAAGCTTTACATTTCGTAGCACATGAACCACAGCTGTTGCACAAGCTTTCGTCTATCCTGATTTTAAATAAGGAAAACTTGCTTAAGAAACCCAATACTGTGCCTACCGGACAGATGGTGTTACAATATGTTCTTCCATATCTCCAAGCAAAAAAGCCGATAGTAAAGAATGTAATCAATGCCACAACAAAAGAAAATAGGCTAAGCATGACTATTTCGACTTTATAGAAAGTATAATTGCCAAAGCTTGTAAAAATAGATTCTAAAACATTGTTGCCACCCATATAGACCGGGCGGAATGCATTCGAGATAATTCTTCCCCATGCACTGTAAGGATCTATTAATCCAAGTAGGATAGGGAATCCGGCGAAGAAGGCAATAATTGTCGCAGCGAGAACAGTCCAGCGAAGAATGTTTTTTGCTTTACTGTAATTGTAGCGTTTCTTTTTCTTTGAGAATAATCGTCGTTTTGATATCCAGCTCACAATATCTTGATATATTCCCATTGGGCATATAGACGAGCAGTAGATGCGCCCGAAAAGTAAGGTTAGGATAGCTAAAAAAAGAAGGATAAGCAAACTACCTCCCAGTATTGCGGGAACTAGTTGTATCTGGGCTAACCCGTGAAAACTTTCGGGGAGTAAGGCTGCAAAGTCTAGAAAATAGAATGTTATGAGAGTGAATATCACAATAGATATCCCTACTCGCAAGTACTTAAGCATTTGATGATAGTTATAGTTTAATTATATTTTTATTCTCTTGATGTTCAGTTTTTCAATATCCATTGTTCCCAGTTTCAGCTTTTGTCCGTTAGCCAAGTGACCTACATGGTCGAGTGGTATCTCTCGTACCTGACCAAAGAATTTAGTAGCGGCAGTATCTACTGCAACAATATCTTGTGAGACGAACAATCCCTTTGTCGTTACCACATCGGAGGCCGATCTTCCCTGAGGCCCGTTGGTTTTCACGATACGGTATGCGTCCACTACATTCAATACCGGTTTTTTAGAATATGTACACACGTCAGCAATACATTGTTGCAGTCCGCTTGCATGAAATATTCTTCTATCCCATACAATGCCCATATAGTTTTTCATCGAGATAGTGAGATTCGCTCCACCATGATGTTTCAGTACAGGCACGTTGATCCATGCATCACAGTCGAGAATGGCTTGATGTATCTTTGTGTTTTTCAGGGTAACACCGTTAGGCAACGACACACTTTTGTAGTATGACTCCTCATGAGCAGGTACAACCTTTGCGCCGGCAGCCTTTGCAGCAGCTTCTATGCCGCTATTCTTGTAGCATTTGAGCCAGTCGTCACAGGTGTGATCAAATACAGTAACTTCTTTAGCTCCGGCAGCAAAGCATTGTCTAACAATCTCGCTGACCAGTTTAGGGTTCGTATTTCCGGCAAGCTCGGGAGCTTTGTCCCATCCAATGTTGGGCTTAACTACAACTTTATATCCTTTCTTTATAAATTTACCCATACCTCCCAGTTCTGAGATGGCACGTTTAAACATAGCGTCAGGTTCTCCGCCCATTACGGCTACCATATCCACCGGCTTACCTGTTTGAGTGTTTTCAAGCGTTTGGGCCAGTACGTCCATACCTGCGCTTGTCTTTATTGTTGCTGCAGCACCGGTGATGGCTATTGCTCTTAGAAAATTTCGTCTGTCCATAGTTAATCTTTATTTAATAAAACCTTATTTTAAAATCTTAAATTGACACCACCAAACACTGTTGCTCTAGGCATGGGGTATCCTGCATTTATTTCATATTTCTGAGCCAGAAGGTTTTCTCCTCTTGCAAATATTTCCAGCATACTTATAGGCTTGTAAGCTGCTCTGATATTCCATAGAGTAAATGTTTCTTTCTTTGCTTCTGTATTTGTCACTTTGTTCTCAAGCACGGTATATAGCCCATCTATAAACTGAATACCTGTAGATAACATCCATTTGTTATACGAATAGTTTACCCCTGCATATAATTTATGTTCAGGAGATGCCAGAACTTTATATTTCATATGCAAGAAGCTGTAGTTTGCAGACAGATTTACATGCGGGGCTATTCTATATTGAGTTGCAAATTCCAGTCCATAGTTTTTTATCTTTCCTGTATTTACATTCAATGGCTTGTTGTTTACTATCACGGTTTGTATGCTGTTACTACCGTCTATATAATACAGACTTAGATCAAAATTTAATGCTCTGTTAAGTAGCTTTTGAGATGCTGATATTTCGTAATTCATCAATCGCTCGGCTTTTAAGTCGGGATTCTGAGGAGGGAACATGTACATTTCACGTATAGTAGGGTTACGAAAACCTTTACTTACGATTCCTTTTATTATTGTATTCTCCGTAGCTATATAACTCACTCCGGCTTGTGGAATGTATTCTGTACCGGTAATGGCATGATGATCTATTCTTATTCCCGCATTTAGTACTACTTTAGAAGCCACTGTTTGCTGGAAGTTTATATATCCTGCAACTTCATTTATGCTTTTCTTGGTTATGTCTACATCATCTCTGTTATCCAGAAATTTGTTCCACGCATGTCCTCCGAAATGTTGAAAATCGAATCCTGCGGTTGTTTGGTTTCCTTTAAAGAAGCTGTAATTCTGATATAAAGTAATGCCTACCATCTTATCATTTGACCTGAATCTATAATCTTTGGCTTCTTCTGTAGGCGGATACCCGTCATTGATCTTGTGCGAGCCGAAGTTGTAATAGAGTTTAAGAGCTCCTGATGTTTTCTCGTAGTTATTTTCAAGAGAAAAGGATGTTACTCCACGAGTAATATTGGCATCATTATCGATGACCGGACTATTCACCGTTCCGGGATTTGAGGCTTTGAAATTAGTCAAGTCAAGATCAATAAAAGTTTTCCAGTTTGGAGTGAAATCATAACCGACTTTTGCATATCCACTATATTGCTCAAAATCCATATTTTCTCGCTGTCCGTCCGAACGGTTGTAACTTAAAGATACGTAGCTGCTGAACTTACCCGAACGAATAGCATTGTTCGCCTCTGTACTGAGTGTGTTGTATGAGCCATACATGGCTCTAACGTTTGTCTTCACCCCATCTTGCAGTTGCTTCTTAGTTATAATGTTGATGACACCACCCATTGCATTCGATCCGTACAAAACGGACGCTGGTCCACGCACTACTTCTACTCGTTCTGCCATTAATGACTGATACGAATCGGCTAGGGGATGTCCCATCAATCCCATATATTGTGGGTGTCCGTCTATCAACATCAGCATTTGTGTGGTAGGGCTTCCGCCTATACCACGTATTGTCATACCTCCGGCAGATCCTGCTGCAACACCGTAGCCCATAATGCTTCGTGAAGTAACGAACAAGCCCGGGACTTCTTCTGTAATGATAGGTAATAATGATTGTTCAAACCGACTCTCGATTTGTTTACTTCCCACTATGCTTACACTCATCGGAAGATTGTTGATATTTACCGCAGGACGGGTTCCGGTGACAATAACATCTCCTAGTTGGATAGAATCCCGAGGCGCTGAAATTGGATTGTTATCTATGGCATAAGTAAGCTGAGCAAATAATAAAACAGAAGCAATGGCACTAATTGTTTTCTTCATTCATTTTTATAATAGCCACGGGAACTTGAAGCAATCTTCATCATATAGGGCATAATCTGCTTTTCCGTTTACCGCGAATGTTTTAACTAGTCTGGCACCTTCGAGCAACTTACATGCCAACGCCAGAGATGCGCCCGTCTTCACTCTGTCTTCTACCAGCAATATAGATTTGCCTTGGAAGTCGAAGTCGATGGGAGCTATCAATTGCGGACTTTCATATTTGGCCTTTTGGTAAGCGTCGCGTAGGTTTATTTTTAACAGATGGATATCGATATTTAGTCTTTGATTGAGAATAGCAGCAGGTATTATCCCGCCATTAGCGATAGCGACAATCATATCGAAGCTTTCATAAAAAGCAATGTCGCGGAAGCGTTCTAATACTTCCGAAAAAGACTTGTTGTCAGACATTTTTGTATCTTATATTTTAGCGATAGCTTTCAATAAAGCGTACCCCCCGAATATTTGTATTAACATTCCCGGAATACCAATACGGAAATCTTGTACTGCTGTAAAGAAATCTTTTACGATAGCCCATTCTATCAATGTACCTGCTATCTGATATGTCAAAACAGCGGCAATTATTCCTAATAGAGAAATTTTTCCGAGTCGATGTGCTGCATAAGCTGCTGCTCCTGCTAATAAGGTGGACTTGATTAGTATGGCAGGGAGTAAAGCCACCGGAGGCATACCAAATAAAACACTATTGATAAGTGGAGATAATATTGCAGTTAACAAACCAACCCGTAGACCGTATTTGTACGCTGCTATCAGAGTGAAAAAGTAGATAGGAAGCCAGGTTAAGCCTCCACCAGGTATCAAATGGCATATCTGAGGAAGTGCAATGTTTCCAACAACGAATAACAATGCAAACAAATATGTTTTAATCTCTTTGTAAGTTAAGGAATAAAGTTTTACTGTTGTTTCCATAATTATAGTAAATTAAAGTATATGTAATTATTTATTTTATTCGTTGTCCTTTTCCGGATACCTGAGCCGGAATAAATATAAGTTTATGTAAAATAATGAGGAGTGTTATTTTATCTTACTGGCATTCTCTATATTGGTGTTAACGAATACAATACTAAAAATAATTATTGAAACGAACAAATATTATAATATCTTTTCACTTTTAGGCATAATGATTATAGTATCAGCGTAAAAATAGAAATTAATAATCAAACCTTCTATAATATCTGATAAAATATTTTTTCTTCTCGAAGCTTAATGCATAGATATTGTAGTATATCTATTTTAACTTATGGCGCGAGACGCTCAACTTCCCAAACTCCATCTTCAAGCACATATTGTATTCTGTCGTGCAGTCTGTTGCTGCGTCCTTGCCAGAATTCGATAAGATAAGGTTTAACGATATATCCTCCCCAGTTTTGAGGACGTACTATATTTTTGTCTTTAAACTTAGATTCATATTCTTTTATCAGTCCTTCCAAGTATTTTCTGTCGGGTATCGCACGGCTTTGGGGGGATGCCCAAGCTCCCAACTTGCTCTTTGCCGGACGGACTTCGAAGTAAGAGTCTGATTCTGCATCTGACGTTTTTTCAACAATACCTTCTATTCTTACTTGTCTTTCCAATTCATTCCAAACAAAAGTTAAGGCACAATACTTGTTTAGTGTAATTTGATAAGCTTTCTTGCTATCATAATTAGTAAAAAAAACGAATCCTTGTGGTTTAATCTGCTTGAGTAGTATCATACGCGAAGATGGTTTCCCATCGGGAGTTGCTGTTGCCAGATTCATCGCATTTGGTTCAAGGGCTTTCGCTATAATAGCTTCGTTAAGCCATTGTTCGAACATATCCATTGGGTCGGATAGGACATCGCTCTCGTCTAGTGTTTTTAAAGTAAAATCTCTTCGTATATTAAATAAATCTGTCATAAATTATGGTTAAAATAGTAGTGAGTTTATTATTGTATATATAACATAACAAAAAAGCAGTCTTTTTGTTGTTTTTTTATTTCTTTTTGGCTATTAAAGTTTTGATAAATAGTTTATTGTGTTTTTATTTTACTCTTTGTTTATCTTCTTTTTTTTTGTTAAAAGGTGACAAAAGTGACACATTTTACTTCCTTTTATCTTGTCACTTTTTTACTTCAGTATTCGTAAATATTATTTGCGGAAAGCTTGTGTATAATAAGATAATAGTTGTGTATAAAAATGAAAAATCCTCACTGACATCACGTCTGCGAGGATCTAGATCAACTAAAAAAACTATCCAATAGAAAAGTTATGCCAAACAAAGTGTATTAATACTTTTCTTTTGTCTCTTGCTGTATCTGTTGCATTGTTCACAGACACTATATCCTAATAATATTCCTAATATAAAATCTTCTTCAGGTGTTAATAAGTTCAACGGTTTGTCTCCACATATTGCGTTGGCTACTAAGAGGCATTCCTCTTTGCCGAAAAAGACATTTATATTACCGTTTTTCAGATGGCTTATTTTATAATTAATCGAGTTTTTTCCCAATTTCCATCTGACTTTATCTTCATATTCTCCGGGTAGTGTACACAGTACCAAGCTGCGCACCCCTTTTTTGTATTCGTAAATCAGGTGAAAGAAAACACGCATATTGATTTACTTTGTTAAATTGCTTTTTTAAGGTCTTCTGTCCAAATTGCAATGCGTTGATCTGTAAGGTTCGACTCGTTGTCGTTATCGATGAGTAAACCAAGAAATTCGCCGTCAACAACAGATTCAGAACTGTCGAAAGTATATCCCTCTGTGCTTACCTTACCGATTAGCTCGCAACCTTTACCCTTTATTACACTGTATATTTTTGATAGTGCGTCGCCAAATGTATCGCTATACGAAGATGAATCACCACATCCAAACAGAGCTACTTTTTTACCATTCAGATCGGCAGCCTTTATTTTGTCGATATAGTATTCCCAATCGTCTTGAAGGTCACCCAATCCTAATGTTGAAGAACCGAATAATATTACATCGTAAGCTGAAAAGTCTGTATTGGCCTTTGATACATCATGTAAGTCAGCCTTACTTACTTCCAATTTTTTTGCTATTTCTTCCGCTACTTCTTGTGTATTGCCTGTTGTTGAGCCGTAGTATATTCCTATTTTTGACATTCTGATAAATTTAAAATGATTAAATATCTAATTTTCTGTTTACAAAGTAATGACAACCAAGAAATGTATACAATACCAAGTAATAATGATATTTATGTCACTTTTTCACTATTTATAAGTAGGAATCATCGGTTGATGTAAGATTATCAGTTATATAAACAAAAAAAGCAGCCTGATTATCAGACTGCTTTCTCTATGTTTTAAGCTTGTTTCTTAAGCTTCTGCTTTAGGAAGTACAGAAACAAATGATCTGTCATTTCTTTTTTTGCGGAAAACCACTGTACCATCTACAAGAGCAAATAATGTATGGTCTTTACCAATACCTACATTTTCTCCCGGATGATGAGTTGTTCCTCTCTGACGAACTATGATGTTTCCTGCTTTTACAACTTCTCCACCAAATGCTTTAACGCCCAATCGTTTACTTTCCGATTCACGGCCGTTTTTCGAACTACCTACACCTTTCTTGTGTGCCATTGTCTTCTGTTTTTAACTGATTAAGCAATAATTTCTTTTACTATAACTTCTGAAAATTGTTGACGGTGACCGTTTAGTTTACGGTGTCCTTTTCTTCTTTTCTTGTGGAAAATAAGAACTTTATCCCCTTTTGCTTGAGAAACAACCTCAAGAACTACTTTTGCACCATTTACAGTCGGTGTACCTACTGTTACTGTGCCGCCGTTGTCAACTAATAATACTTTATCGAACTCAACTGTTGAGCCATTTTCTGCATTGATTCTATGAACAAACAACTTTTGGTCTTTTTCAACTTTCATTTGTTGTCCTTGAATGTCTACAATTACGTACATCTGTTTTGTTATTTACAGGTTATGTGCCTGAGGCGAACCGTTTTATATACAGTTTCTTGTTAGCCTATTAGCAATCGGGTGGCAAAGATAATCAATCGCTACTAAAAATTCAAATATTTGTGGAAAAGATTATCGTATTTCTTTGATTTTTAATTCACCTGTCAGGTCATTAGGGATTGTTGCGGGGTCTACTCCCATAATGGTAACGATGTTTCTAATGTCTTGTGAGGTTACCTTACGGTAAGTGGTGAGGGTATTGGGCGTTATAAGATATTTACTAGCCGCTGTGCCTCCATGCAATGAACTTTGTATAAATATAGAGTCTCCTTTAGCTTCATATGTGTCGGTAGACTCTCTGATAAGTCCGTCAGAGCCCGAAGATCCTTTTTTTCTGATCGTAGTTTTTACATTTAATTCAGTAAAAGCTCTGGTTGTTTGATTTTCTTTTAAGTCCAGACTGAAAACAGTATTTAGCATATTGTCAAAGCTGGAATCGGATGTTTTTATTGTCTGCTCGCGCATTAGCCATTCGCCCTGTAGGGTTACAGCTTCCTCCTCGTTGTCTCCGCATGATGTCATCAAAGTGCAGGCGCTCAGTAAAATTGTAAAGGATAGGATGAAATTCTTCATTGTAATGTGTTCGTTATGCAAATATTTGTGGTGCAAATATATACATATTTTACTTAATTATATATAGTTCACGCTTTATATAAGATATTAAAACCGAAATTAACAAAAGTGTTTAGTTTGTTGTATTTTTAGTTTTGTTGTCATAATGAGATTTAATAGTGTTTTTTATTAACAAAAAGTCTTATTTATTTTTTATTTACGAATAAAATGATATAAATTTGCCAGACTGTTCAAATTTTAAACAAAACAGGTGATAAATATATGTGTGGATTTGTAGGAGCTTTTGATTTAATACAAGATATAAGCGTTTTGCGGGGGCAGGTTCTTCGCATGGCAAAAAAAATCCGTCATCGCGGTCCGGATTGGTCGGGAATATATTGTGGTGAGAAATCTATTCTTGCTCACGAAAGATTGTCTATTGTAGGAGTAGACTCTGGTAAACAACCTCTTTATAGTAAAGATGGTAATTTGGTTTTGGCTGTCAATGGTGAGATCTACAATCACAAAGAAATAAGAAGTCGCTATCCCGACTACGAATTTCTTACACACTCAGACTGCGAAGTAATCTTAGCTTTGTATAAAGATAAAGGGGTTGATCTCTTTGAAGATTTAAATGGCATCTTTGCTTTTGCGCTTTATGATGTTGAAAATGATATTTGTCTTATTGGACGTGACCATATGGGGATAATTCCTCTTTATATGGGGTATGACGATCACGGACAATTTTATGTGGCAAGCGAATTAAAAGCTTTGGAAGGTGTTTGTCCCAACGTGCAGGAGTTCTTACCCGGTTATTATATGTGTAGTGCCGAGGGGAATGATTTGAAACGTTGGTATAAACGTGACTGGATGGAGTATGACGATGTAAAAGATAATGAATCTGATGAAAATGAGTTGAGAGTAGCTTTGGAGAGCGCTGTGCATCGCCAATTGATGTCGGATGTTCCTTATGGTGTTTTACTTTCAGGAGGATTGGATTCGTCTATAATATCAGCTATCGCAAAACGATATGCAGCTCGCAGAATAGAGGATGATAACCAGACCGAAGCTTGGTGGCCTCAATTGCATTCATTTGCTGTTGGGTTGAAAGATTCTCCGGACTTGGTGGCCTCAAAAAAGGTGGCAGAGTATATCGGAACAGTACATCATGAAATAAATTTCACGGTCGAAGAGGCTCTTGATGCCCTCAGTGATGTGATTTATCATATCGAAACCTATGATGTTACTACCGTTCGTGCATCTACCCCTATGTATTTGTTGGCTCGTTTTATAAAATCGATGGGAGTGAAGATGGTGCTTTCCGGCGAAGGTGCAGATGAGTTGTTTGGTGGTTACTTATATTTTCATAAGGCTCCCGATGCAAAAGCTTTTCATGAAGAAACCGTACGGAAGTTGGATAGATTGCATTTGTATGATTGCTTGCGTGCGAATAAGTCGTTAGCTGCATGGGGAGTAGAAGGGCGTGTGCCTTTTCTCGATAAAGAATTTATGGACGTTGCTATGCGTTTAAATCCTCAGGATAAAATGTGTGGTAATGGTAAAATAGAAAAATATATATTAAGAAAAACATTTCAGGATTATTTGCCTGAAAGTGTTGCTTGGAGACAAAAAGAGCAATTTTCTGACGGAGTTGGCTATAATTGGATAGACTCGTTGAAGGAAATGGCTGAAAAGAAAGTCTCAGATAAGCAGATGATGCATGCTTCGGAGCGTTTTCCGATCAATCCTCCAATGTCAAAGGAAGAGTATTGGTATCGTACAATGTTTGAAGAGCATTTCCCGTCAGCTTCGGCTGCTCATACGGTTCCGTCCGTTCCGTCCGTTGCCTGCAGTACGGCTGTGGCGCTGGAGTGGGATGCGTCTTTCAAGAATAGAGTTGACCCGTCAGGTAGGGCGGTGAAGGCTGTTCATGCAGAAGCATATGATAAATAGTATATTTTAAGGAGGCGGTTGCCTCCTTTTTGTTTTATTCTTATCGGTAAAATAAGAGAAATGAAAAACAATTGATTATCGTGATTGTTTTTATTTCGAAATTAAGTTTTGATTCGAGAGGAATAGTGGCATATAGTTGAAAAGGATGTTGTGTGAGAAGTATTTTGTTGCAGAATTTTTGTAAAGAGCATTAAAGAGACGTGATATTAAATATAAACCTATCATTTGTAAATCAATTAAACCTTCATAATGTCTTTATGTTTTGTTTTTAAGTTGAAAATAAAACAAAAAGATTTTTTTGTTTTATTAAAGATGAAAAAATGTTATGGATTTCTTGCAAAAACGAATAATTTGTATGAAATTTGTCCCTTGAAAAGATAAAGTAAAAAAAGACGAAATATAGAGAATGAAGAAGTTGAAATTCACCAAAATGCACGGCGCGGGCAATGATTATATTTATATGAACGGATTTGTTCAGGAGATAGAAAATCCTTCAGCATTAGCAATCCGCCTTAGCAGTCGTAATTTTGGTATTGGCTCGGATGGTTTAGTGCTTATATTGCCATCGGAGAATTCAGATTTTAGAATGCAGATGTTCAATTCCGATGGTTCTGAAGCCGAGATGTGTGGTAATGCTTCTCGTTGTGTAGGGAAATATGTATACGACAACGGATTGACAACAAAAAAGGAAATTGCGCTGGAAACAAAAGCCGGCGTTAAATATATAACTTTGCTGGAAGGAGACGAAAAAGCTCGTAAGGTGACAGTGGATATGGGTGAGCCGATCCTTGATCCTGTACAAATTCCGGTAAAGGTGGATAAAGAGCCTGTACTTAATTTCCCGTTGGATATCGATGGCAAAATATGGGAAATATCTTGCGTATCCATGGGGAACCCTCATGCGGTTGTTTTTACAACAGGAATAAAAGAGCTTGATTTGCCTGTAATAGGACCTAAGTTTGAAAAACATCCGATATTCCCTCGAAAAACAAATACTGAGTTCATTGAAGTCGTTGATCGTAAAACGTTGAATATGCGTGTGTGGGAACGTGGAGCAGGAGAGACTCTGGCTTGTGGCACAGGAGCCTGTGCTGCGGCTGTTGCTGCCATACTGAACGGATATTGCGACCGTAAAATAACAATTCACCTGATAGGCGGAGATCTCGAGATAGAATGGGATGAGCAAAATAATCACGTGTATATGACCGGTGAGGCTGTGACAGTTTTTGAAGGAGAGATTTTTTAATACTGCGGCCATATAATAGAAGAACCCGAAATTATTAATATATAAAAATGGCATTCATAAACGAAAATTATACTAAACTACCGGGAAGTTACTTGTTCTCGGATATTGCAAAAAAAGTAAATGAATTTAAGGCCGCCCATCCTGAAGCCAATGTTATTCGTTTGGGAATCGGTGATGTTACAAAGCCTCTACCTTCGGCGATAATAAACGCAATGCATGCCGCTGTAGATGAAATGGCGAATGCATCTACTTTTAGAGGATACGGACCTGAACAAGGGTACGACTTTTTGGTAAATACAATTGTAGAAAATGATTATAAAGCACGTGGCTTGGATATTTCTGCTGACGAAATATTTGTAAGCGATGGCTCTAAAAGTGATACCGGTAATATCGGCGATATTCTTGGACTTGATAATATTGTTGCTGTTACAGATCCTGTTTATCCTGTCTACGTAGATACAAACGTAATGGCTGGTCGTGCAGGAGAATTGCAGGCAAATGGCAAATGGAATAAGCTTGTTTATATTCCATGTACATCAGAGAATGACTTTATTCCGTCATTGCCGACTGAGAAAGTAGATATCGTTTACTTGTGTTATCCTAACAACCCTACAGGTACTACATTGACGAAAGATCAATTGAAAGTATGGGTTGATTATGCTCTCCAAAATAAGGTACTTATCCTATTTGATGGCGCTTACAAAGAATTTATTACCGAAAGTGATGTTCCTCATAGTATATACGAGATAGAGGGAGCACGAGAAGTGGCTATCGAGTTTCGTAGTTTTTCTAAAACTGCCGGATTTACAGGTACTCGTTGTGCTTATACCGTTGTGCCTAAAACTGTGATGGGATACACCAAAACCGGAGAAAAGATTTCTTATAATAAATTGTGGAACAGACGCCATACTACTAAGTTTAACGGTGTTCCATATATTATTCAGCGTGCAGCTGAGGCTTGTTTTTCAGCTGAAGGTAAAAAGCAGATAAAAGATATCATCGACTATTATATGAATAATGCAAAGATCATTCGTGAGGGGCTCGCTTCCGAAGGATTGCAAGTATATGGTGGTGTGAACTCTCCTTATATTTGGGTAAAAACTCCAAAGGGAATGACATCGTGGGGATTCTTCGATTATCTATTGAATGATCTGCATGTTGTCGGAACTCCCGGTGTAGGTTTTGGCCCTAGTGGAGAAGGTTATTTAAGGTTAACGGCATTTGGTACTTTAGAAAATACCAAAGAGGCTGTTGGTCGATTAAAAAAGATTTCTATTTGATAAATCCTATATAAACTCAATAAAAGTAAATTTATGACAAAGTTACGTTTTAAAGCAGTAGCACTGGCCTCAGAGCGAAAGCCTCTTGAGGTAGAGAAACCTAAAAGTAAAACTTCAGAGTATTACGGGGAAAAGGTGTTCAATCGTAAAGCTATGACCAAATATCTTTCGAAAGAAACTTTTAAAGCGCTTAATGATGCAATTGAAAAAGGACAATCTGTAAATCGTAATCTGGCAGAGCATGTTGCAGCCGGAATGCGTATGTGGGCTCTGGAAAATGGTGTAACACACTATACTCACTGGTTTCATCCGTTGACAGACGGTACTGCCGAAAAGCATGATGCTTTTGTTGAACATGATGGTAATGGTGGACTGATTGAAGAATTTGAAGGAAAGCTTCTTGCTCAGCAAGAGCCTGATGCTTCAAGTTTTCCGTCGGGAGGTCTTCGTAATACATTCGAAGCACGTGGTTATTCTGCTTGGGATCCATCATCTCCTGCATTTATTGTAGGCGAAACATTGTGTATTCCTACTATCTTTATCTCATATACAGGTGAGGCTCTTGACTATAAGACTCCTTTGTTGAAAGCTCTTGCTGCGGTAGATAAAGCTGCAACAGGTGTCGTTCAGTATTTTAATGAAGATGTAACAAAGGTAATATCTAACCTTGGATGGGAACAAGAATATTTCCTTGTTGACGAAGACTTGTTTATGGCTCGTCCAGACTTAGCTTTGACAGGAAGAACGCTGATGAGTCACGAAAGTGCAAAAAATCAGCAGTTGGAAGACCATTACTTTGGTTCAATTCCTGAACGTGTTCAACGTTTTATGAAAGAGCTTGAGTACGAATCGTATGCTTTGGGTATTCCTGTAAAAACTCGTCACAACGAAGTAGCTCCAAATCAGTTTGAGCTGGCTCCTATATATGAAGAATGTAATCTTGCTGTAGACCACAACCTTTTGGTTATGTCTGTAATGGATAAGGTGGCGCGCAAGCACTCTTTCCGTATCCTATTCCACGAAAAACCATTCAAGGGAATCAACGGTTCGGGTAAGCATAACAACTGGTCTCTAGCTACGAATACAGGAATCAATCTTCTTTCTCCGGGTAAGGATAAAGTAGAAAACCTTCGCTTTATAACATTTGTGGTGAATATCTTGGCTGCTGTTTATAAGAATAACGGCCTGTTGAAAGCTTCAATATCTTCAGCTACAAATGCTCACCGTCTTGGTGCAAACGAAGCTCCTCCTGCTATCATATCAGTATTCTTGGGTACTCAGGTTAGTGATATTCTTGATAAGTTTGAGAAGAGCTCTGTAAAAGATGCTATCGTTGTTGACAATAAGAAACAGATTAGTTTAGGTGTAGGTCAAATTCCTGAAATCCTTTTGGATAATACAGACCGTAACCGTACTTCTCCATTCGCATTCACAGGAAACCGATTCGAGTTCCGTGCTGTGGGTTCTTCTGCTAACTGTGCTTCTGCTATGACAGCCTTGAATGCTTCTGTTGCAGAACAGCTAAGAGTGTTTAAAGACGAAGTTGATGCGCTAATCAGTAAAGGTAAATCGAAAGAAGAGGCTCTTTACGAAGTATTGAAGAAATATATCAAAGAATCTCGTTCTATTCGTTTCAACGGTAATGGATATAGTGAAGAATGGAAAGCAGAAGCTAAAAAACGTAAATTGGATTGCGAAACAAGCGTTCCTGTTATCTATGATAGCTATACTTCAAAACAAAGCATCAAAACATTTGCCGGTATTTTATCTGAAGTAGAGCTTCATGCTCGTAACGAGGTGAAGTGGGAAATGTATACAAAGAAAATCCAGATAGAATCGCGTGTATTAGGTGATTTGGCTTTAAATCATATCATTCCTGTAGCGATTTCATACCAATCTATATTGTTGACAAATGTTTCTAAGCTAAAAGACATCTCTGATGACTACAAGACTCTTGGTGCAGAGCAAATCCGTTTGATCGAAAAAGTATCTACGCATGTAAATGCCGTGAATGCAAAAGTTCATGAAATGATAGATGCTCGTAAAGCGGCTAATAACATTGAGAGTGAACGTGAGAAAGCTGTTGCTTATCATGATAATGTAGCTCCGTATTTGGACGAAATCCGCTATCATATCGACAAGCTTGAATTGATTGTTGATAATGAAATGTGGCCATTGGCTAAATATAGAGAATTATTGTTTATACGATAATTAAACATTATAAAGAAAAGAAGTCCCGATCTCTAACGAGTCGGGATTTCTTTTTTTTATACAGGTTTTGATCTTGCGGGTATAAATATGAAATAAAACAGGCTGAATTATTTATTTCGGGGTCTTTAATTTGCTTCTTTTTGTGTTCTTTTGTTAAATAAAATCGATTAAATATAGATTTTTTATTAAAAAGATGCATTTTTAAATCAAAAAGAAAATTTATTAAAGCGAAATTCGTACATTTGTCATTGTAAATAAATTAGGATAGAACCCGAAAATTCTTTCATTCACATATCAACTATTGACTATGCAAGATTTAAGATCAGCAATACAGCACGGACTATATGACCCAAACTACGAACACGATGCGTGTGGGGTAGGTATGGTGTTGCATATGAAGGGTGCAAAATCACATGCTATCGTTGAAAATGGTCTCCGTGTATTGGAGAACATGACTCACCGTGGAGCAGAAAACGCCGATAATAAAACCGGTGATGGTGCCGGTATTATGTTACAAATACCGCACGAGTTTATACTTCTACAAGGGATACCTGTCCCCGAGAAAGGGCACTACGGAACCGGATTGGTCTTCTTACCGAAGGGTGAGGCTGAGATGGAATCGTGTATGATAACTCTCACGCAATATATCGATAAGGAAGGCTTGAAGCTTTTGGCTGTTCGCGATGTACCTGTCAATAGTGAAATATTGGGAGAGATGGCAAAGTCGAATGAGCCTCATATAAAACAAATATTTGTACTCGGAGAAGAAGGTCTTTCCCAGGATGAATTAGAGCACAAACTCTATTTACTTCGTAAGAAAATAGAAAAAGAAATATTCAACTCTAAAATATTTTCATTAGAGACTAAGCGAGCTTTCTATATTGTCAGTTTGTCTACAAAGCGCCTTATATATAAAGGTATGTTGTCGTCTGAGCAACTTCGGCATTATTATCCCGATTTGCTGAATCCGCATCTTACAAGTGCTATTGCTTTGGTGCACTCACGTTTCAGTACCAATACCTTCCCTACATGGGATTTGGCACACCCATTCCGTATGGTGGCTCATAATGGTGAGATCAATACGATAAAGGGCAATCGCCTGTGGATGGAGGCTCGTGAGAGTATATTGAAATCAGATTTGTTAGGGAATATCAACGACTTGTGGCCAATTGTTCAGCCATTTATGAGTGATAGTGCGTCATTCGATAATGTGTTGGAATTCCTTGTCATGTCAGGGAAATCATTACCTCATGCAATGGCAATGATGGTTCCCGAATCGTGGAACGATCAGAATCCGATATCTGACGACTTGAAAGCTTTCTATGAATACCATAGCTTGTTTATGGAGCCTTGGGATGGACCGGCTACACTATTGTTCTCGGATGGACGTTATGCCGGAGGACTGTTAGACCGTAATGGTCTGCGCCCTGCCCGTTATTTGATAACTCATAATGACGTTATGGTCGTTGCTTCCGAAATGGGGGTATTGCCATTTGAGCCGTCCGAAATAAAAGAAAAAGGTCGCCTTCGTCCCGGTAAAATACTAATGGTAGATACCGAAAAAGGAACAATACAATATGATGCAGAGCTGAAGGAAAACCTTGCAAAAGCGTATCCGTATCGTGAATGGCTATCTAAGAACCGTATTTCATTAGATGACATATCTTCGGGGCGTGCACCAAAATATAGCGTGGATAACTACGATAAGCTGCTGAAAGTTTTTGGATATTACAAAGAAGATATAGAAAAGATAATGACGCCAATGGCTGTGGAGGGCAAAGAGCCTACTGCATCTATGGGAAACGATGCGCCTGTCGCTGTTTTATCTAACAAGCCACAGCGTTTATTTACATATTTCCGTCAATTATTTGCTCAGGTAACAAACCCGCCTATCGACCCTATTCGTGAGGAACTGGTGATGTCTCTTGCCGGATATATTGGTTCGCTTCATAAAAATATACTAGAACCAATGCCGGAGCATACCAAGATGGTTGGGCTATCGAATCCTTTCTTATCAAACAGGGAGCTCGATTTGTTAGTGCATCTTGGATATAAAGGCTTTAAGGCGGAAATCATTCCGATGCTGTTCGACCCGAAACAAGGTGGAGCCGGACTCGAAAAAGCGATAGAGCAAATGTGCCGCAATGCAGAAAAAGCTGTGGATAGCGGTAGTAATTATATCGTACTTAGCGATAGAGGGGTAAATCCGGATAATGCCGCCATTCCTTCATTATTGGCTGTTTCGGCAGTCCATCATTATCTGATCGAACGCCGCAAACGTATGCAAATAGATATAGTGGTAGAATCGGCAGAACCACGTGAGGTGATGCACTTCGCTTTATTGTTTGGTTATGGCGCTAATGCAGTGAATCCATATTTGGCTTTAGCTGTGATAGAAGATCTTGTTAAAAAAGGAGATATTCACTTAGATTTTCATACAGCCATGAAGAACTATGTGAAGTCTATAAATAAAGGCTTGTTGAAGACCATGTCGAAGATGGGTATCTCTACACTGAAAAGCTATATTGGCGCTCAGATATTCGAAGCTGTGGGTATCAGTACCGGAGTTATCGATAAATACTTTAAAGGGACTACATCTAAGATTGAAGGTATTGATATCAATGACATAGCAAGCGATACAATCGAAGCTTTTTATGAAGCCTTTGAGAGTGACTTTATCGATCCGTCATTAGTAAGTCAGGGTATATACGCATGGCGCCGCAATGGTGAATATCACGCATGGAACCCTGAAACGATAATGAATCTTCAGATGGCTACACGTTTGGGTAGTTATAAGAAGTTTAAAGAATATACCGACTCTATTGATAAAAAAACGGAAAAGATATTTTTGCGTGATTTCTTAGATTTTGATCCATCTAAGAATCCGATTGATGTTTCGGAAGTAGAACCTGTGTCAGCTATTACAAAACGCTTTGTGACAGGAGCCATGTCTTTTGGTTCTATCAGCCGTGAAGCCCATGAAGCAATGGCTGTAGCAATGAACGCTATCGGCGGTAAAAGTAATACCGGAGAGGGGGGTGAGTTGCCTGAACGTTTTGCTACCAATGCCCGTTCTTCTATTAAGCAAGTTGCTTCCGGTCGCTTTGGTGTAACAACAGAGTATTTGGTTAATGCAGATGAATTACAAATAAAAATAGCTCAGGGTGCAAAACCCGGAGAAGGGGGACAGTTACCGGGCTTTAAAGTAGATAAGATTATTGCTAAGACCCGTCATTCAATTCCCGGAATCTCTCTGATTTCGCCTCCTCCTCATCATGATATATATTCAATCGAGGATTTGGCTCAGTTAATATTTGACCTCAAAAATGTAAATCCTGCTGCTCAGATTAGTGTGAAATTAGTCTCTGAAAGTGGAGTCGGTACGATTGCTGCCGGTGTTGCCAAAGCTAAAGCGGATCGTATCGTTATCAGCGGATGTGAAGGTGGTACAGGTGCAAGTCCTGCCAGCTCGATTAAGCATGCAGGCCTTCCTTTAGAAATTGGTTTAGCGGAGGTTCAACAAACGTTAGTACTGAATGGGCTTCGTGGTCAGGTGTATCTACAGACAGACGGTCAGCTAAAAACCGGACATGATATCATTGTTGCGGCAATGCTTGGGGCTGAAGAGTTTGGATTTGCGACAAGCGCTTTGATTGTATTGGGATGTATAATGATGCGTAAGTGTCACTTAAATACATGTCCTGTAGGTGTTGCTACGCAAAACGAAGAGCTTAGGAAGAAGTTTATGGGACGCAGCGAGTATCTTATCAACTATTTCAATTTTTTAGCAGAAGAAGTACGTGAGCATTTGGCTGCCTTGGGTGTGAAATCACTTGATGAAGTCGTAGGGCGTGCCGATTTGTTGAAATATATGAAGAGTGACGCAAATAAGAAAGTTGAAAAACTAGATTTGTCTCGTTTGATGTATTTTCCTGTAGAAGCAAAAGAAAATGCGATTCATCGTATAAAAGATCAGGAACATAAGTTGGATGATGCGCTCGATATTTCATTGATTACTACATCTCGTATGGCTATCGATAAAGCCATGCCAACGGTAATGACCAAAACAATAAAGAATACGAATCGTACTGTGGGAGCGATGCTTTCGGGTGAGATTGCAAAGAAATATGGCAATGCGGGTCTTCCTGAAGATACTATACAATTTACATTCACCGGTTCGGCCGGACAAAGTTTTGGCGCATTTCTTGCGCATGGTGTAACCTTCAAGTTGGAAGGTGATGCAAATGACTATGTGGGTAAGGGTTTGTCGGGTGGTAAGATTATCATCGTGCCGCCAACAACATCGACATTTAAGCCTGAGGAGAATATTATTGCAGGTAATACATTGCTATATGGTGCTACATCGGGCGAAATATACATCAATGGACGAGTAGGAGAACGCTTCTGCGTACGTAATAGTGGTGCTGTCGCAGTTGTTGAAGGTGCAGGAGACCACTGTTGTGAATATATGACAGGAGGCCGTACTGTAGTGCTCGGCAAAACAGGACGCAATTTTGCTGCCGGTATGAGTGGCGGCGTCGCTTATGTATATAATATAGATGAAGATTTTGATTACTATTGCAATATGCAAATGGTAGAGTTGACACTGATAGAAGATACTTACGATAGTCGTGAACTTCGTCAGTTGATAACCAATCATTATAACTATACAAATAGTCCTCTGGCTAAATATATTCTTGATAACTGGAATACGGAAGTGGAGAAATTTATGAAAGTGACTCCGATCGAGTATAAGAAAGTGTTGCAAGATGAGAAATTGGAAGCTATTAAGAAAAAAATAGCACAAGTAGAATTTGATTATTAAAAGGAGGAGTACGAATCATGGGAAATCCAAAAGCATTTTTAACAGTAAAAAGAAAAGACGCAGGATATCGTCCTGCTCAGGAGCGTATTCTCGACTTTGGTGAAGTAGAACAAACACTAAATAGTGAAGATAGACGTGAACAAGCGTCACGCTGTATGGACTGTGGTATTCCTTTTTGCCACTGGGGATGTCCACTGGGAAATAAGATGCCTGAATGGCAAGAATATATATATAAGGGAAACTGGAAGCTGGCAGCAGAAGTATTGATGCAGACAAATGACTTTCCTGAATTTACAGGACGTATTTGTCCCGCACCATGTGAAAAATCGTGTGTACTCTCTATACACCGTGCACCTGTAACTATCCGCGAAAATGAAGCATCGGCTCTTGAGCACGCTTTTGGGGAAGGATTTATTCAACCTAAAGTTCCGGCTCATCGTACAGGTAAAAAAGTAGCCGTGATTGGTTCCGGTCCCTCAGGTCTTGCTGTTGCTAATCAGCTAAATCAGAAAGGACATGAAGTAACAGTCTATGAGAAGAGCTCTCATATCGGAGGTTTGCTTCGTTTCGGTATTCCTGACTTTAAGCTGAATAAAAATATTATCGATCGCCGATTGAAGCTAATGGAAGCTGAGGGGGTTAAGTTTGTAGTAAATACAGAGATCGGAAAAGATGTAAAAGGTAAAGACATCTTGAAAGATTATGATGCTGTATGTGTGGCTATAGGTTCGCAAGTACCTCGTAATCTCCCTGTCGAAGGGCGTGAACTGAAAGGTGTTTACTATGCTATGGAATACCTTACAGTTCAGAATAAGCTGATCGCAAAAGAGTCTGTTCCGGCCGATCAGGTGATTGATGCCAAAGGTAAGAATGTGCTTGTTATTGGTGGTGGTGATACGGGTTCAGACTGTATCGGTACTGCAAATCGTCAGGGTGCAGCGAATATATTGCAAATAGAAATATTACCTAAACCGGCAAAGCTGGAAGAAATTGAAAATCCTTGGCCTAATCCATTTCCGGTAGTGCTGAAGACTTCTTCCTCTCACATGGAGGGTTGTGAACGTCGCTGGGCGTTAAATACTAAACGCTTTATTGGAGAGGATGGTAAGCTGACAGCCGTGGAACTTGTAGAAGTAGCTTGGGAGAAAGACGAGAATGGTCGCCATGTTATGAAAGAAGTTGGACCGTCAGAGATTCATAAAGTAGATCTTGTGTTTCTTGCCCTTGGATTTGTTCATCCTATACAAGAAGGCTTACTGCAAGAATTGGATATAAAAACCGATGATGTTCGCCGTAATGTAATGACAGATAAGAATCGGGTTACAAATGTATCAAAGGTCTTTGGCGCAGGAGATTGCGTAAGCGGTCAATCTTTAGTGGTAACAAGCATCGCATCGGGACGCAAGACAGCTCAACATATTGATGAGTTCTTGAGTTCAAAATAGGCATTGTTAATAATCGTTTAAAGTTAGGGACGCATGTCTTTTTTTGTTAAAAATAAGGGTAGGACTCTATAAGTAATCTTACCTTTATGTCAACAAAATATAGACATGACACAAATTAACTCTATTATTAATTAAAATTCCTAATTATGAACAAAAAACTTATTTGCTTATTGATGTTTGTTTTTTCATTAAGTCTTGCTTTTACAGCTTGTAGCGATGATGACGATGACAAAGTAGATTATGCTAAGGAAGTAGCTGGTACTTATACTGGCTCATTAACATTGAAAATACCTGCGATGGAGATTGATGAAACTATTGCAGATAAAAAAATAGAATTGACAAGAATTTCCGACAATAAGGTAAATCTTAAACTTAAGGAATTTTCATATGGTACATTAACTTTAGGAGATATTCCTGTTGATGAAATTACTGTAACTAAGGATGGAAGTACTTATAAACTCGCAGATACATCAAAAAACATTGATTTGTTAGGAGGTCTTATGACCGCAACTGTTGCGATTTCTTCATCTACAGTAAAAGATGGTAAGCTAAATATGACCATTAAAGTAAACAATGTTAAGCAGGGTGGAAATGACATGCAATTAGGTGATATGAATATTGCATATTCAGGTTCAAAATAAAATAGCATCTTGTTAATTAATCTTTTTATTATATTTAGAAGGCGGTTTCTGGAGACAGAAATCGCTTTTGTTTTTAATAATTTTCTATCTTTATGTCAAGAACTTATTAATGTTATGTTTAGAGTAGTTGGCAGATGTGTTTCTGTCTTTATATTACTGGTTATCTTATTATCTTCCTGTGGTACACAAAAACCACAAGGCAAACTTTTATACGATCCTCGTGAGGTGGCTGAGCTTTCCTCTAAACTGGGTATTGGATTAAGTAATATTGATAAAGATGATGATCGTAATATGCCTCTTTATGCCGAAGTTTCGCAGTGGCTGGGCGTTCCTTATCGTTATGCAGGGTTATCGAGAAGAGGGCTAGACTGTTCCGGTTTTGCTTATCTTATTTATCAGAAAGTATATCGGAAATCAATACCTCGTTCTACGACAGATCAGTCGAAAATGAAAATGCATAATGTATCTAAAGGAGGTTTAGAGGCGGGCGACTTCGTTTTCTTTGCCACCTCGGGTAGAAATAAAATAAGCCATGTCGGTATTTATTTAAAAGATGGACGTTTTGTTCATGCCTCTACGTCCAATGGTGTAATAGTAAGCCATCTGGATGAGGAATATTATAAACGCACATGGAAGAAAGGCGGCAGATTAAAAAAATAGCTCACTAGAACTTAAAATTCTATAAAACTTTTACAAAGTTCCTATTTTATTAGACTGAATTTCCTATTTTTATTCGGCTAAAAAATAAAACAGCATGTCAATTTCGAAACGGATACTAGGAATATCAACATTTTTGTTAATGTGCTCCATGGCTTTTACGCCGGTTTCTGCTGTTACACCAAAGAAATCAAAAGCAGGGAAAAAGAAATCAAAAACGAGTGTATCTCATACTCCCAAATCGGTGAAAGTGGTACAGTCTTCACAAAATATGTCTGTAACAACAAATACTGGGGATAAGGTTTCCTTACCGGTATTTGATAAAATATTTGAGAATTCTAAATATAATGTGCCAAGCTCAGATGCTTTGTTAGCTGATGCAGGTGCTAGTGCTGCAGTCTCTATGGAAGTAATGAGACGCAGAATGATAGAACAAAAAGAAATGCAAGAGCTTTCTTCTCAATTAGGAATATCGATTAAAAATCCTGACAATTTAGATTTGTATCGTGAGGTAGCAGATTGGCTCGGTACACGTTATCGTAGAGGTGGCATGAGCCGCAAAGCTGTAGACTGTTCCGGCTTTACAAATATTATATATAAAACTGTATTTGGACAGCAGTTGGATAGAGTTAGTACAACAATAGCAAAGAATGTAAAAGAAACAATCACCAATAAAGAGGATTTAGAACCGGGCGATATGGTGTTTTTCTCTACTTTCAAAAAGAAATATATTAATCATGTAGGAGTATATATCGGCGATGGTAAATTCATTCATGCGTCGATAAAAAAAGGAGTAATAGTAAGCTCTTTGCGCGAAGGATATTATAGTACTGCATGGCGTAAAGGTGGAAGAAACTGATAGAAATAACAATAAAGAATAATATAGAGGGGATACGCAAGTGTCTCCTTTGTTGTTTTTATAAGTTTAATTGTATCGTTGTAGAAATGCAACATAAATATTGTATCTTTGAAATAATGATTACATATAACTATCGACAAATATGAGAAAGAGACTAACAATAGCCCTAGTGGCACATGATCACCGCAAAGCGGATATGGTAGAATGGTGTTATTATAATTCAGATTTCTTGTCAAAACATCAATTGGTTTGCACCGGAACAACAGGAACTCTTATTAAAGAGGCTTTTGAAGAAAAAGGTATAAAAGCAGATATTACACGTATGAACTCCGGTCCATTGGGTGGTGATGCTGAGATTGCAGCCATGGTAGTGCGCCATGAGGTGGATTTGGCTATTTTCTTGATAGATGATTTAAATCCACAACCCCATGAAGCCGATATAATGATGTTGCTTCGCCAATGCCGTGTGCATAATGTGCCAATTGCTTGTAATCGCTATAGTGCAGATCTTATGATCACAAGTACATTGTGGGACGATGATGATTATACGCCTACTTTGCCTCGATACGAAATTTTTGATCGAAGTAAATTTGATGCAAGTTTCAGAAGGAAAAAAGACTAAAAATAGAAAAAGGTAAGCTTATAAAGGCTTACCTTATTTTTTATCTGCGAACCGGAGGCTTTCCACTTTTTCTAGTCTGCTTACCAATTCATCGTATTGAGCTTTTCTTATCTGTAGTATCATGCTACAGTTCATATCGAAATCTTGATGTAAAATTTTAGGTTCCATATCTTTTACCAGTCGCATCACATCATTCATATATGGATACTCGAAAGTGAATGCTATTTCCAAGTCTACTGTTTTTTCTATAATCTCTGCCTCGGCAATGGCTTCTGCCGCTGCTTCTCTGTAGGCTACTATGAGTCCGCTTGTACCTAGCTTTATTCCGCCAAAGTAACGGACTACAGCAATTAAGATATTTGTAAGATCATTCGAGTTTATCTGCCCTAGTATTGGTTTGCCTGCTGTTCCGGATGGTTCTCCGTCGTCATTCGATCTGAATTCCTTCCGATCGGCTCCTAGCATATATGCCCAGCAAACATGTCGAGCGTCATAATATTCTTTACGAAGCTTATCTATTTCATTCTTGGCTTCTTCTGCAGATTGCACAGGAATGGCATAAGCAATAAATTTACTCCTTTTGTCAGTGTATATTGCTTTCGATAATTCCGTTATTGTTCTGAAAGTATCTTCCATAGACTACAAAGATACAAATTATGAAATAAAGCATTCTTTAGACAAAGTAATAATTAATGACAGAATTTCCGAGCAGAATGATATCTGATGCTCTAAAGATTTCAAATTGTATAAAATGAGGTGAAAGATAGGTAATGCTTAAAAGTGGGACGTTTTGATTGATAATCAAGGATAAATATTTTAGAAACCGGTATAAAATAGGAATGGTTGTCTCACGACAACCAATCTTCACTCCTAACCATAAATCTAATACCATGAAAAATACTTTACAAAAGTATGTATAATTTTTTATAAAACAAACTTAATGATATAAAAAATATAATTTTAACATTAATATAATTTTATTGTTTCGTTTTTAGAATCAAAATGTAATATATTTGTTTCTGTAAATAGTTAGTCTAAATTATAACTATCTGAGTCTTTGGCTCGAAGAATCGCATAAGAGATATTAACTATTTATATGGAATTTAAACATCGGGTTTTTATGACTAAAACCTTACAAATATTTATATTTGTTATTAGTATGCTTGATTGATAAATAGATCTTATTATTCTTTAAATACTTAATTAGCTCTCTAATTCTATAGCATAAATTTAGATTGTAATTGTTACAAAGCTAACACAGAGAAGTTAAGTTGTAATTAAAAGATTGTCCGCTTCAAGATTTTTTTATCATTTAAAGAATAAATTTAGCAAGTATCTAAAAAACATTATGGCATAGTTTTTGTTTCAATATTATAAATAGGTATTTTATTTTAATCTAAAAGGCTATTAGAAATAAAGCTTATATTTGCAACATACGCAAAGAACATCAAATAAGACGGTTATGGAAAATAATTTTTCACAGAGAGTTCGCAAAATCATGGGGTATAGCCGTGAGGAGGCCGGACGTCTTCAAACCAATTATCTGGCACCCGAACATTTGATGCTTGGTATACTTCGTAATGCAGAAGGATTGGCCATACAGGCATTAAAGGATTTTGGAATAGATTTGGTTGAATTAAAAGATAGTATTGATAATAATATATTAAAGCAGCAGGAAGATGCATATCCAAACAGTGAAGTCGTATTAAGTAAAAGTACTGAAAAGATTTTAAAGATGAGTATACTTGAAGCCAGGCTTACAAAAAGTCAGGAAACTGATTCCGAGCACTTACTTCTTGCCATTCTTAAAGATCATGACAATATAGCGGCGATGCTGTTGGAAGAATATCATATGGATTATAACGGAGCTTTCACTTATATAAAAAGTATGGGTGATATAATGCATGAAAATAAAAAGCAGTCGCCTCGTATGGGCGCCGACTTTACAGATGATGACGATGAGGATGATGAACCAATAAGCAGTGGAAACTCGAACGTTGGCACACAACAACCTCGTCAGGCTACAGATACACCTGTACTCGATAATTTCGGTATAGACATGACGAAGTCGGCTTTGGAAAATAAGCTAGACCCAATTGTAGGTCGTGAAAAAGAAATTGAACGTTTAGCTCAGATTCTCAGCCGTCGTAAGAAAAACAATCCTATATTAATAGGAGAACCGGGGGTTGGTAAGTCTGCCATCGTTGAAGGTTTGGCATTACGAATCGTACAGAAAAAAGTATCTCGAGTATTGTTCGATAAGCGTGTTATTGCCCTTGATATGGCTTCGGTTGTAGCCGGGACCAAATATCGTGGACAATTTGAAGAACGAATAAAAGCTATTTTGAACGAGCTATCAAAGAATCCTAATATTATATTGTTTATTGATGAGATACATACGATAGTAGGAGCGGGTGGAGCTACAGGCTCACTGGATGCTGCTAATATGTTGAAACCCGCTTTGGCCAGAGGCGAAATACAATGTATTGGTGCAACTACCCTCGATGAATATCGTAAGAATATAGAAAAAGATGGAGCTTTAGAACGTCGTTTCCAAAAGGTGATGGTAGATCCTACTACAGCAGAAGAAACACTACAGATATTGCATAATATCAAAGAGCGTTACGAAGAGCATCACAATGTGAAATATACTGAAGGTGCACTTGAGGCTTGTGTAAAACTCACCGATAGATATATTACAGATCGTAATTTCCCCGATAAAGCTATCGATGCTTTGGATGAAGCAGGTTCACGTATGCATATTGCAAATATACAGGTGCCTGTAGAAATTGAAGAAATCGAGAGCGAACTCAAAAATGTGATAGAGCAAAAAGGGGAGGCTGTAAAAGCACAGAAATATGAGTTGGCAGCGAGTTTCCGAGATACACAACGTCAATTGATGGCTAAGCTTGACAAGGCTGAAGTAGACTGGAAAGCATCGTTGAAAGAGAAACCGGAAACAGTAGACGCCGAAATGGTGGCTGAGGTAGTTTCTATGATGTCGGGAGTTCCTGTTCAACGTATTGGTGAATCGGAAGGCTTGAAGCTTGTAGGTATGAAAGATAGCCTCAAAGCTGCTGTAATTGGGCAAGATGAGGCTGTAAGTAAAATCGTAAAAGCTATTCAGCGTAACCGTATAGGTCTTAAAGACCCTAACCGTCCGATTGGTTCATTTATGTTCCTTGGGCCTACTGGTGTAGGTAAGACTCACTTAGCTAAGAAGATTGCAGAACAATTGTTTGACTCTGCTGATGCCCTTATCCGTATAGACATGAGTGAATACATGGAGAAATTCAATGTATCGCGTTTGGTCGGAGCACCTCCGGGATATGTGGGATACGAAGAAGGCGGATTGTTGAGCGAGAAAGTACGTCGCAAACCTTATTCTGTAGTACTGCTTGATGAGATAGAAAAGGCACATCCAGATGTGTATAATATCTTGTTACAGGTGATGGACGAAGGTCACTTGACAGACAGTATGGGACGTAAGATAGACTTCAAGAATACGATACTGATTATGACCTCCAATGTAGGTACACGCCAGTTGAAAGATTTTGGAGGTGGTATTGGTTTTAATAAGCAATCTGCCGCCAACAAAGAATTCTCGAGAAGTGTGCTTCAAAAGGCATTGAATAAGTCTTTCTCTCCCGAGTTCTTGAATCGTGTAGATGATATAATAACATTCGATCAGTTAGATAAGTCTTCTATCGAGAAGATCATCGATATAGAACTAAAAGGCTTCTATAAACGTATGTCGGAGCTAGGGTATACTATCGAGCTAAGTCAGGAAGCGAAGGATTTCCTTACTGATAAAGGGTATGATGTGCAATTTGGCGCTCGTCCGTTGAAACGTGCTATTCAGAACTACGTGGAAGATGAGATTGCTGAGTTAATCCTTTCAGGTGGAGTCGCAGAAAACGGGACTATAACTTTTGAAGTAGATAAAGAAAAAGATAAATTGAAAGCAATAGCAAAATAAATTTTCTTAAATATTTTTTGAAAGAGGAGTGGATACGTCCACTCCTCTTCTTTTATACAATATATAATCTTATATTTGGATATATTAAAGAATTACTATAATGAATCGGATAAATATTATTACACTGGGAGTAAAAGATGTAAAAGCCTCTTGTGCGTTTTATAAGAAGCTTGGCTTTGCAACTCCCAATATAGAAGACAATCCTGCAATTGTCTTTTTTAATAACGGCGGGACAAAATTAGCTCTTTACCCCCTGAAAATGTTAGCGGAGGATATCGACAGTTCAGCTACACCTGAGCTAAACACAGGATTCGCGGGATTTACATTGGCATATAATGCAAAATCGAAGGAAGAAGTAGATGCTATCTTTGCCGATGTAGAGAGTTTTGGCGGTAAGGTAATAAAAAATCCCCAAGCTGTTTTTTGGGGAGGTTATAGCGGATATTTCCGAGACTTAGACGGATATTATTGGGAGGTTGCTTATGCTGAATCTTGGCAGTTCGATGAAAATGATATGCTCCTTATAACAGAGTAACTTATTATAAGTTTCGAGCATGTCGCATCAACTCTTCTCTTATAATAGTGAGCTTTAAGTTTACTATACGATCCGCTTTTTGAAATTCTTCGCTGTCGTCAAGCTTTTTGTAGCGGCGAACAAACTCGTCCAGGCTATCGGTGTCTGAATATCCTTCGAAAATGATATCCTTAGCATCTTTTGCCTTTCGGATTGTTTCTGCGGTCTCTTTCAATGGAGGGATTAACAGCAATGTATCCAATACTATATTGAGATACGAGAAGTCTAATGACAGCCCGAAGTCTTTATCTTCAATAAGTCTTAGCCATTGATATATCAAACTGATATTCTCTTTGGTTACTCCCTCTATATGCATATAATTCTTGTCGAAAAGATCTTCCCTTATAGCCGATACTGCTCTGTTGAAATCATACTTCTCTGCTTCATAATACTTATTAGCCATTTCTTCGTCGCAGCCGGTAAGAGATTGGATTTCCTTTATCGATTTAGCTTTGAAGAGGTAGACACATTTTTCTACATCATTATCATTGTCTTTCAACATTTGTATGGCTTCACCCATTGGTATGGGAAGTATTTTTCTGAGCTCTATGATCTTTTCTTTCATCTGTTTGTTTTTTACCCAACAAAGATAAAAAGCTATTGTTATCTTTACAAATAATAAAAAAATAAGGATATGAACACGCGATTTGATATGCTGTCAGCAATATACAACGACACGAAGAATGAAAAGTACGATTATGCAGTGCAGCCATGGGGTGCTACCGAACCTCATAATTATCATTTACCTTATATGACAGATTGCTATCTGGCTCACGATTTGTCAGTAGATGCGGTCATTAAGGCATACGAAAAACAAAAAGTGAAAGGGATGGTATTGCCTGTAATACATCTTGGCTCGCAGAATCCGGGGCAAAGAGAACTACCTTTTTGTTTGCATGCCGGTTATGAGACGCAAAAAGCCATACTGTCGGATATCGTCTCTTCGCTGAACTATCAAGGCATACATAAACTTGTTATTGTAAACGGACATGGTGGAAATAGCTTTAAGAATATGATACGTGATCTGGCTGTTCAATATCCTGATTTTTTGATTGTGATAAGTAATCTGTTCGCCATTGTTCCTCAGACTGGGTATTTTGAAGAAAAAGACGACCATGCCGGCGAAATGGAAACCTCAATGATGATGCATTACCATCCGGAGTTGGTGAACCTATCTGTTGCAGGAGACGGAGCGTCTAAAACCTTTAGTGCTGAATCTCTTAGAGACGGTACTGGCTGGACACCAAGAAATTGGGCGAAGGTATCTCATGATACAGGGATTGGAAACCCTAAAAAGTCAACAGCAGAGAAAGGTAGGAAGTATGCCGATGCTGTCAGCCGGAAATTGTCTGAACTGTTTATCGATGTAGCTAAAGAGAGTATTTATTGATACAGTAAAGAGGTGGAATAATTGCTGTTGTTTTCTTTGTCATGTTGAACGAAGTGAAACTTCTCGTGTATTGAAGGTGGAGATTCTTCGTTACACTCAGAATGACAAAAATAGAACAATAACAATTATCCCACCTTCATCTTATATTATCTTTTTGCATCGTAATCGAACCAATCAAAATAGGCTTTGGCTTTACTTGGCTTCCCATTCGAAGATGTGTAAAGTCCTATCATCACTCCTGTAAAGCCACCTGCAACCTCAGTACTTAGGTACCGGGTATCTAGCCTTCCCAATTCATTGAAGTTATCGCTATCAGCTTCTGCGCAATAAAAAGCGTATTGCGAAGGTGTACCTTCAATCTTCAACTTCAGTTTATTACTTTTAACTTGTTTTTCTCCTGCAATGTAAGAAAGTGATCCCACTTTTACACGTAATTGCACTATATATTGACTGCCCGATTTTTTCAATAACAAGTCGTAGTGATGCGTATTATTTTGTATCAATGTCATTCCCGCTTCCTCGTTATTAGCAGATGAATTGAACTCTAAAAGAGTTTCAGCTCTGAAATCATGCTCTGTTTGTCGGCGGCAGATCATTGATATTGCCTCAGTTTCGTCTAATGTATATGGAGATGTACTGATTCTTATCCATCCTTTCTTTTCTGTCAACGAATAGTTTTCTCTGACAGGATTACGTACATATTGCCACTCGAAACCAAGTTTGTCTGCATCAAAGTTTGTACGTATAGCTGCTTTTTCTACCGGATGGAGTGGGAGTGTAGGAACGTCCATATTTAGCGATACAGTTCCGTTTCCGTTCACTTGTGGCCAGCCACCTTTAGGCCAGTCTACAGGAGCTAAGAATGTTTCACGTCCCAATACATGATAATATGCCCATTGATGCGTTACTCTGAATCCTAGAAATACCATCCACCAAGAGCCGTCTTTTGCCTGTACAAGATCTGCATGTCCTACACCCTGTATAGTATTGCTTTGCCCTCTTCTGTTGGCATGAGTCAGTATCGGATTTAATGGACATGATTCGTAAGGGCCGAATATATTCTTGCTGCGTCCTATCGTGGCACTATGCATATATTCTGTTCCTCCTTCACCCAGCAAAAGATAATAGAAACCATCTTTTTTGTAAATGTGGGGAGCTTCAGGGAAACGACCTCCTATGCCGCCCCAAACAAGACGTTCGGGAGATAATACCTTACCTGTTTTAATATCGATTTCTGTAACTCGGATACCTTCGTCTCCTTGAGTTACAAAATATGTTTTACCATCTTCATCCCAGAAGATATCAGGATCTATGCTTTTTATATCTACCCAGATAGGGTCGCTCCAAGGGCCTGCCGGATCGGTAGCTGTACAGTAAAAATTACCTTTGTCCGATACGTTTGTACAAATGACATAGAATAGCCCATCGTGGTAACGTATAGACGGAGCATATAGTCCTCCAGATGCTGAAACTTTTTGTAATGACAATTGCGAATCTCTTGTTAGGCAATGTCCTATTTGTTTCCAGTTTATAAGATCCTTGCTATGATAGATAGGTAGCCCCGGAAAATATTCGAATGATGAAGTTACAAGATAGAAATCGTCTCCTACTCTGCAAACACTCGGATCGGGATTGAACCCCGGTATTATAGGATTTTTGTATCCCGTTTGCGAAAAAGCCTGACTGATTAACAAAGTAGTGAGGCAAAAGAGAAAGAATGCTCTAAAAACGCTTTTCATGGTCTTCTGTTATATGATTGTTTTTCAATTTAATATAATAAAAAGGTGACAAAAGTGACACTTTTTTTAAAGATTCTGTTTGTCACCTTTCCATTTCTGTCAGGTTCCTATATAAAGATAATTTTACTTCACATTTATTGTTACAGAGCTTTTTACATCGGCAGATGATGCAGCACAATGCAATGTGAACTTATCCGATTCTACGACCCATTCGTGTGCTTTGTCATTGAAGAAAGCAAGGTCTTTGACAGGTATTGACAGTTCTACATTTTTAGTCTCTCCGGCTTTTAGGAAAACTTTTTTGAATGCTTTCAATTCTTTAGCAGGGCGTTCCATCGAAGGTTTTTGCTGTGATGCATATATCTGTACTGATTCAGCACCGTCAACATTTCCTTTGTTAGTAAGAGTTAGGCTTATTTTAATTTCGTCATTTTTAGTGTACTCTTTCTTGTCTGTAGAAGCTTTACCATACTCGAATGTGGTATATGACAATCCATAGCCGAAAGGAAATAATGCCGGAATTTTCTTTGTATCGTGCCAACGATAACCAACCAAGATATCTTCTTTGTATATCTGTTTGATGCTATCTCCCGGATAGGAAATTGTACCGAAAGACATAGCACCGTTATCTTCTAACTTCTTCGGAATACTGAATGGTAACTTTCCGGAAGGATTGATGTCACCTGCAATTACATTCGCTGTCGCATTTCCTGCTTCCGAACCAAGATACCATGACTGCATCAAGGTAGGTACTTTATCCAACCACGGCATAGCCACGGCGTTGCCACTGACGATAACGATTCCCATGTTCTTATTTACTTTCAACAAGTCTTCGATCAGTTCGTTCTGACCAAATGGCAGGTCGTAAGAAGTACGGTCTCCGCCTTCGCAGTCTTGTTGATAGTTCTTGTTTAACCCGCCGAAGAATAAAACAACGTCTGCATCTTTAACCAAAGCCAAAGCTTCTCGCTTCAATGAATCCGCGTTGTATGGAGACGGAATGAAATGATCATATACGCTAGGTCCTGAACCATACCCCATCGTGTAGAATACTTTATCAGCACCATATTTAATTTTTAATCCTTCGAGAGGAGAAACTTCTTTCTTTACTTTCAGTTCAGACGATCCTCCACCTACGGTTAAAGAACGGGTTGCATTTTCTCCGATTACAACAATTTTCTTGTAGCGGTCTTTAGCTATCGGGAAAAAGTTATTTGTATTTTTCATCAATACAATACCTTGCTCAGCCACTTCACGGCTTACAGCTGCATGTTCGGGTGTCGCAAAACTACCGTATGGACGGTTTCTGTCCATATTTGTTCTAAAGTTTAGACGTAATACTCTACGAACCTTATCATCGAGGGTAGACATCGGCAATTCGCCCTTTTCCAACATCTTCAGATATGGTTTTGCCAGATAGTAATTGTCGTAAGCAAAACTTTGACCCCATGTGAGCCCGTTAGTCCAAGTTCCCATTTCTATATCAAGACCGTACAACGCTGCTTCACGTGTGTCGTGGGCACTTCCCCAGTCTGTAACTACCACACCGTCATATTTCCATTCTCCTTTTAGTATCTGATTGATAAGTCTTTCGTGATGGCTGCAATACTGACCTCTGTATTTGTTATAAGAACCCATTATCGCCCATACCTTGCCTTCTTCTACTCCGGCTTTGAATGCAGGCAGGTATATTTCATATAATGCTCTGTCGCTCACTTCTACATCTATATGCCCGCGCCATAGTTCTTGGTTATTTAGGGCAAAGTGTTTCATCGTTGCAGCTACTCCGTTTTGTTGTACCCCTTTAACGAAAGGAACAACCATCTTAGAGGCTAAGTAAGGGTCTTCACCCATATATTCAAAGTTACGGCCATTCATCGGCGTGCGATAAATATTGACACCGGGGCCAAGAATCATTTCTTTTTTTCTGAAACGAGCTTCTTCTCCCAGTGCATTTCCGTATTTCAGAGAAAGCTCGGGGTTGAATGTCGCAGCTAAACATGTTAATGCAGGGAAAGCTGTACATGAGTCGTTTGTCCATCCTGCATGGTTCCATGTGTCCCAATCTATTTCCATACGTACTCCATGAGGGCCGTCGCTCATCCATATTTCAGGAATACCCAGACGAGGAACTCCGGGTGTACTAAATTTAGATTGAGCATGTATCATCGCAATCTTTTCTTCCAAAGTCATTCTTGATAGAGCATCTTCTATTCTGACCTCCATAGGTTTACTATCGTCGAGGTAGACCGGAATCTGTTTTGTTTGCCCGTTTGCTTGCAATAAGAGTAAGCCGAATAATACATAAAAAAATAGTTTCTTCATGTTTTCTGTAATTGTTTAATATTTATTTGTTTAACGTAATTTCAATTTTATTTCCCTTATTCAATGTCAGGTATAATCTATTACTTTCTATTTTATAGTTCTTTGTTCCTGCAATCAAAGGCTTTCCGCTAGGTAGTTTAATCACAAACTGATTGCTTGCAGTTGCCGTGATATGTATATATTGGATCTTGTTATCTTTCCATTTAAAGGAAATTTCTGCACCCCCTCTTACTTTCATGCCTCTCACTTCTCCGTTCTTCCACCCGTCGGGTATAGCAGGCAGTAGTTCTATAAAACCTTCATGGCTTTGTAGAAGCATTTCCCCTATTCCGGCTGATCCGCCAAAGTTGCCATCTATTTGCATCGGAGGATGTGCACTGAACAGATTTGGATAGGTGCCCCAGTTATTTTCAGCGGGTTTCAACAGGTCGCCAATCAGTTTATAAGCTTTATTTCCGTCTTTGAGCCGTGCCCAGAAATTAATTTTCCATGCCATAGACCATCCTGTCGACTGATCTCCTCGTCTTGTCAGGGTGACTTTAGCCGCTTGCATCAGTTCGGGAGTCTTTTCATACGTAAGTTCATTTCCCGGATGTAGTCCATACAGTTGTGATACATGGCGATGGTGGATTTCACTCTCTTCATAATCTTCGAGCCATTCCATTACCTGTCCGTATTTTCCGATTGAAGTAGGTGCTAGTCGTTCTTTCTTCGCTGAGATATCTTTGATCCACTCATTATCTACCTCTAATATTTTTGCAGCATTCACCACGTTTGTAAATAATTCACGAATAATCTGATTGTCCATCGCTGAACCTGCACAGATACTTACCACGTCTCCCGATGGTGTTATGTAAGCATTCTCAGGAGAAGTAGTCGGAGCCGTAACCAAATAGCCGTTGTTAGGGTCTTCGATCAGCATGTCCTCAAAGAATAAAGCCGCACCTTTCATTGTCGGATATACAGATTTTAGATATTCTTTGTCCTGAGTGTATAAGTAGTGTTCCCAGAGATGCTGGCACATCCATGCGCCGGCCGTGTTGGTTGCTCCCCATGAAGGGTGTTCTCCGGGAGAAGTGAAGCCCCATATATTACTCAAAATATGAACGACCCATCCACGGCTGTTATAATATATTTTTGCTGTTTTTTCTCCCGGCTCTACCAACGATTTCACAAATTCTATAGTCGGTTTGTGGAGCTCAGAAAGATTAAACATTTCAGCTCCCCAAAGATTCATCTGTAGATTGATATTCAAATGATAATCAGCATTCCAAGGGGTGTTTATTTGTGGAGCCCACAGTCCTTGCAGGTTAGGAGGGAGGCTTCCCTCTCGGGTAGACGATATCAATAGATAACGACCGTACTGCATATATAAGGCAGCCAGATCGTAATCTGTTTTGTCTGTTGCAAATGCTTCCAGTCGCTTATCTATTGCTAGTGAGGAATTCTTATTTTTTTCTAAAGTGAGATCTACACGATTAAAAAGAGCCTGATATTTTGCAATATGTTTCTTTTTTAGTTTCTCGTAATTGACTCCGGCATTGTTCAATAGCTCAGAAGCTGCTTTTTCATGATTTGTACCGTTGTAGTTAGTGGCTAATGAAACATATAGGGTGACTTCATTCGCATTCTTGATATCTATCTCCTTGTCTGTCGCGGATAATTCTCCACCCTTGTTTATCACCTTCACCATTCCCAGATATTTCATCCCCGAATGGTTTTCTCCTGCTTCCAATTGTCCAAAGATATAAAGCGTATTGCCACTCGCATAAGTTTTAAAATTCTCATCACGTTGCAATGATATTTTTAGGCTTAATGCTCCCGGCTTACTTGCTGCATATTTTACTAATCCGATGTCATCCGAGAAAGACGTAAAGTATTCTCGTTTGTATTCTACATCATTTTTAGAGAAAGAAACAGTAGACAGTGCATTATTCATGTCCAGCACCCTTTTATACTGTGTCGCTTCAGATTTGTCAGGGTATATAAAGTCTACATACAGATTCGCAAAAATCTGAAATTTACCATATTCCAAACCTGCACTTCCTTTGCCTTTGCAGGTGAAAGTTTTGTACATTAATTCCTGAGCCTCTTTATTCTTTTTCTCAAATAGAAGTCTTCTTATTTCACCTAGATATTTATAAGCTTCGGGATTATCAGCATCCTGCTTGTTGCCCGACCATAGAGAAATTTCATTTAATACGACTCGTTCCTTTTCTATTCCACCCCAAGGCATCATCCCGATTCTGCCATTTCCTAATGGGATTGATTCTTCCCATATGGATGCCGGCTTATCGAAATAGTATTGCCATTCGTTTTGTTTCTTTTGAGCAGAAAGTCCACTCCATGAAAAAATAAATAATAATAAAAATAGTTTGTAGAACTTCATTTTTTACTTGTTTATCCTATAATGCACACCTTGTATTTGTCCTTTTTCCAGCTGATAATTACTACCCGATTTTGTAAGAATAATATCTGTTAGTTTATTGTCTGACGGAAGACAAACGAATCCTGTCGCTTTTTCTTTGTCTCCATAAACTTTTAGTTCTATATCAGACCAATTGATTTTATCTGTAGATTGAGCGAGTTGGGCATGCGGGATAACAGCACCTTCGCGCACCAGAATGATAGCAGGAATTTTGCCGGCTTCTATCACATTCCATCCTTGTTGATATGTTTTTCCACTTTGATAATCGATCCAGTTGCCTTTGGGTAGATATACATTTCGTTCCGTTCCGGCTTCCATCATCGGAGCAACTAATATGTCAGACCCAAAGAGATACTGATCTTCTATGAGCCACGCTCCAGGATCGTCGGGATATTCCACAAACAAAGCCCGAACCATAGGCAACCCTTTTTCGGTACATAATTTAGCTTGTGCATAAATGTACGGCATTAATTTGTATTTCATTTCGGCCGATTCTCGAAAAGCTTTTACAAAGTTATCGTTATATAACCAAGGCTCTTTTGGTGGTGCTCCATGTGCACGGCTATGCGATGTCAAAAATCCGAAAGGTAACCAACGTCGGTACAGATTCTCGGGAGCAGCAACCACAAATCCTCCTATGTCGTGACTCCAGAAAGAGAAGCCGCTTAGCCCGAATGAGAGACCTCCGCGTAATGTCGCATCCATACCGATATCTGTATTCGCAGCATCGCCACCCCAATGGAGAGGATAGCGTTGGCTTCCTGCCCAAGCACTGCGAGCCCAGATAATATTTTCATTGTTGACTTCTTTGGTGATGTCTGCAACAGCTTTGTTGTAACGCAGTGGATACAGATTGTGTTCGTACCATCCACCACGCCCTGACGCATAAAATCCTTCCATTGGTGCGGCTTCTCCGAAGTCTACTTTTATTGCACCAACTCCCATTTTTAGTAATCCTGCAAGTTTGTCCTGATACCATTTTACAGTCTCAAGGTTGGAAAAGTCTAAAACTGCATCTTCATAAGGCATTTCTCCTTTTGAGTTTTTTACATGCAGGTTTTTCTCTATTATTTCATTGAAAAATTTATTTTTAGGTGTAAAATAAGTCAGCTGCCAAAGCGAGATATGGAATCCATCTTTCTTTAGATCGTCAATCATTTTCTGAGGATTGGAAAACCTTGATGGCGCAAATTTATAGTCGCATTGCCAGTCTGTTTCGAACCATCCTGTATCGAAATGAATAACATCGGACGGTATTTTATACGAGCGTAGCTTGGCTGCGACATCATAACCCTCGCTTTGCTCAAAGTAAGTGATTCGGCTCATCCATGTGCCAAACGACCAAAGTGGAGGCATAGATGGCTTTCCTACTATTTCGGTATATTCATTCAGTATGTCTTTCGGTTCGCCGATAAATATGAACAGATCGAGTGCTTCATCTCCCATGAACAGCTTGTTTGCACCTACATAGGTATTCCCGAAATCGCAAGTGACAGGGGCTGATGTGTGCATGAACATACCGTAACCTCGATTACTCATAAAAAAAGGAACAGGCTTGTACATTTGATCTGTTTCGGGACCTTGCGGATCAGTAACAAAAAGATTAACCTTTTGTCCTCTTTTGTCTAACTTGGTTACAGATTCGCCGCAACCAAATATTTTTTCTCCCGGAGACAATGAAAATACAGGGTTTATTGCCCGGCTATTATCCAATCCCCGTTTGATGAAGTTGAAAGGGATAACCTTTACTTGCGAAGAATCATTGTCGCACCAACGCCATGTATCGGTCAATCGTTTTCCTTTTTCGTCTCTCAACGTGATACGGAATGGATTTTCTTCAATTTCTATACTGCCGTAATTGCTTTTGTAAGTATGGGTATTTCCTGTTTTAAAATATTTCCACGAACTGTCTTTGCCCGGTTCTTTGACTAACATAGGAGAGTCGAACGGTTTAGGTTGGACAGGGGTTGTCAACATTCTTATTCGCAATGTGCGTGGTGTGACAAAATCTACCGAGAAGTCTAATTCGGGGTTTTGTTCATAGGCTTCGCCCGGAAAATCTAACATCTTTAAATCTTGTGGTAAGATTGTATTTACATTAAAAGCCTGACGAGTGTACAATGATGTTCGTTTCCACGAGATTTTCCCTTTCCCTTCTGCTCCGTTAAATGAAGCCACTTTGTCGGCAAAGAAAAATGTATTGTGAAAATCTTTAAAGTCGATACTCATGTCGATAGGTTCACCTAATATGCGTTTTTGTTGAGCCGCAAGCTGCGTGCTGAAGCAAATGATGAGGCAAAGAATAATTCGTATTTTCATAGGTCTTAGATTGGTTATTTTAGTTGTATTTCTTTTGTCAGCCTGATATCTTCCGAAGATGATCCTATCAAGAGATTCACAGTTCCGGGTTCTATTACAAACGAGTCTTTATCGTTGTCCCAATATGCTAGTTCTTCGGCTCTTAGTGTGAATTCAAAAGTTTTATTTTCTCCTTTTTTGACCATAATGCGATCGAAGCCTTTTAGTTGCTTAATCGGTCGTACAACTTTTGACTGAGGAAACGATACATATAGTTGGGCTACTTCTTCTCCATCCACATCTCCTGTATTTTTTACATTTATGGATAATTTTAGATCTTTTCCTTTAGAAAGAGTAGAAGAAGATAAAGCCATATCGGAGTAGGTGAAATTTGTGTAGCTAAGACCATATCCGAAAGGGTATAGCGGCTTTTCTTTTGCATACATGTATGTGCGGCCGTTCCGTATATCATAATCCATCATCGGGGGTAGGTCGGCAATGGATTTTACCCAAGTCTGATTTGTTCTGCCCGCAGGATTATAATCGCCGAAGATTACGTCAGCCAGACCGTTTCCGAGTTCCTGACTGTTGTTTGTAATATGCAGTATCGCCGGTATATTTTCTTGCGACCAGTTTATAGCAAAAGGGAAGCTGCTGACCACTACCATTAGGGTATTTGGATTCGCTTTGTGTACAATCTTTACTAAGTCTTCTTGTTCGAGTGATAAAGCTTTACGATCCACAGCCTCACGTCCGTCGCTCGGCACGGGTGAATATTTCCATTTAGGATCAGTACCATATACATGATTTCCAACGCATACTATGGCTATATCTGCTTTCTGTGCGGCAAGATAGGCTTTGTCCATTTCATTGGAAGGCTCGTATATAACTTCGACATTGTTACCGGCTGCATTTTTTATACCTTGTAGTATGGAAACTGTATAAGGCGGAGTGCCGCTATACCAGTCTAGTAATACTTCGTTGGCTCGTGGACCAATAACTGCAATCCTCTTGATGTTTCCCTTATTTAAAGGCAATAGTTTTTTCTCATTTTTTAGTAGCACGACAGATTTTGCAGTAACCAGACGTACAAAATCTTGTATCTCTTTATTTCTCCATACCGAAACTGTATCGGTAACTCCTATATGAGCATAAGGTAGTTTTGTCTGATCTCCATCTAGTAGGCCTAGCTTCAATGCGATATAGAAATTTCCCCGTATAGCCTTGTCTATATCTGCTTCTGTCAGCATCCCTTTTTCTAAGGCTTCGTATATGTATGGACGAAAATTATCAAGGAATTGTCCTACACCGGCTTTTACGATGGCGGCACTACCTTCTGTGTGAGTTGGGAATGTCTTATGTGCTTTTATCAACAGATCAAGAGCTCCTCCGTCGGTACAGATTATTCCTTTAAAGTTCCAGTCTTTACGGATGTCTTTCAAAATAGGGTGGATTGTCATGGGTATTCCGTTCCAGCTATTATAAGCTGCCATGAAAGCCTGAGAGCCGCCCTTTTCTATACCTTTTCGGAAAGGATATGAATAATACTCGTGAAACAGTCGATTATCAAAATTAGAGGATGTCGAATCGCGCCCATCTTCATTACTGTTTGCAAGGAAATGTTTCATTAAGGATGCCGATTTCCAGTATCGGGGATTGTCTCCTTGTAGTCCTTTTATAAAGGCTACCGCCATCTCCGATACCAGAAAAGGGTCTTCTCCAAAACTCTCCTCCGTGCGTCCCCAACGTGGGTCCCGGGCTAAGTCTGCATTGGGGGCACGCATCACCAAACCTCCTTTTGTATATCTTTCGTTTTGTGTGTAATATCTTATTTCTGTGGCTTCTATGTCAGCTACTTTTTTTATCAGTTCTGTATCCCATGTCTCACCTAGCCCATAGGCCTGAGGAAATGTAGTTGTAGGATATACATCCGGCACACGCTGATAATTTACCATTGTGAAACCACCCCAGTTACCCGGGCCTCCCAGTGCCATCCCGTGCAATCCTTCAGAATGTCCTGTGTTTCTAATTCCTAAGCGTGGAACGCCTAAGTTTGTGGATAGTGCATTTATTTTCTCGTCAATTGTCATTATAGACAGTAGATTGTCGAGGCGTTTTTCGTCGCTTAAGCTTGTGTTTTGGAACGGATAGACATATTGTGCAAATACCTCGGTATTCGCAAACAAAATAGATAGCAGAATAAGTAATAGTTTTTTCATGGAATAGATTTTAACCGTACAATACAAAAATATTACATTTTTAGCTTTAAATCTATTCCGTATGTTTCATAAAGGAGGGTAATATGTTTACTGGATCATTTCGATACGTTTTTTTTATACTCATTGGGGGTTACACCAAATTCCTCTTTAAAATACTTGCGGAAATATTTGGGATCATTAAATCCTACCTGAAAGGCAATTTCATTGACAAACATCTGGCTTTTTTCCAATAAATCAGCTGCTCTCTTTAAACGAATAAAGCGGATAAACTCAGAAGGGGTCTTGTCTGTCAGAGCCAATATTTTTTTGTAAAAATATACCCGGCTCATACCCATCTCTTTGCAAAGGTCTTCTACAAGAAATTCAGGATTTCCAATGTTTTCTTCCACAATCGAGATTGTTTTTTGTACAAACTTTTCGTCCATAGATGTTATCTCTATTTCGCTCAGGGAAATATCTATTTTCTTCTTGAAGTTGCTATGTATCTTTTTCTGCCTCTCGATGATCTTGGCTATTTTTAGTTTCAGCATGTCAATGTTGAAAGGCTTGGAGATATAATCATCTGCTCCTGCCTCAATACCCGAATATTTGCTTTCTTCCGACGATTTGGCCGTAAGTAGTATGATCGGAATATGTGATGTTCGTATATCACCTTTTACATGCCTGCAAAACTCATATCCATCCATCTTTGGCATCATAACATCGCATAATATAATATCCGGTAGTTGATCGAGTACAATGCTGTATCCTTCTTCTCCATCATTTGCTATAACGGTGCGATAATCGTCTATAAACAAGCTGGTGATAAATTCACAAAAGTCTTCATTGTCGTCTACTATTAGTAGAAGCGGAAGATGTGCCCGTTGCGCCGACTTTAAATCGAGCTCGGCTCCTTCTTTTATTTCGCTAATAGAAATATCTCCCGAATGTATAATGTCTTGGTTGCTTAACTCCTTATATGTCGAATTTTGTATAGGCAGTAATATTGTGAAAGTAGAACCCTTTCCTTCTGTACTTTCCACTTGTATTTCGCCTCCATGTAATTTTACATATTCACTGGCTAAATGGAGTCCAACTCCGGTTCCCGATTGATTGTTTTTTTCTGCTTTTTCTATTCTGAAGAAGCGTTCAAATATTTTCTCGAGATATTCTTTCTCTATGCCAACGCCTGTATCAGAAACTTTTAGGCATAGCTGTTTGGTTGGTGTATCTGTTTGTAACAGTTCGGAAATGCCAATACTGACATCTATCTGTCCATCTTCTGTATATTTGAATGCATTGGAAATCAGATTGGATATGATTTTATGCATCTTTTCTTTATCAAACTCCATCTGCAGTTCTTGCAGATACGTTGTGAATGTAAGTTTTATTGATTTCTCTCCTGCCAATGCCGAAAACGACTGACATATTTCTTTTGTAAATTCTATAATATTCCCTCGTGAAATATTGAGAGTCATCTTGTTTTGGTCAAACTTCCTGAAATCAAGTATTTCGTTCACCATGTTCAGCAAGTTTTTAGCATTCTTGTGCATGATGCTCATCGTTGCTTTTTGCTCGTCCGATACAGATGATTTCATAAGTTTCTCCAACGGTGTAAGAATGAGCGTGAGCGGAGTCTTGAATTCATGGCTTATATTGGTAAAGAACTTGAATTTCAATTCGTCTACTTCATGTATTTTCTGAGCTTCCAGTATTTTTTGAGCCTGTTCGTATTCTTCTTTTTGTTTATTCAACTTATATTTTATGAAAAACCTTAAGACCGTGATCGTGATGAGTATGTATATAATGGTTGCCCACCATGATAGCCAAAATGGGGGTTTTACTACGATTGTCAAAACAATAGGCTCACTGCTCCATACATTATCGTCATTGCTGGCGTAAACAATAAGTTTGTATGTGCCGGCATTAAGGTTGGAATATGACGCCGAGCCGATTCCGGTGCTTGTTTCAGTCCATTTGTTATCCAATCCTTCCAACATGTATTTATACCGATTCTTCTCGGGATGGATGTAATTTAGGGATGAAAATTGTATTGTAAAATTGGTTTCACCGTAATGTAAAACAATCTCATCGAGGTCTGTTATTGATTTTTCGAGAATAACACGTCCATTGTATTTTGTATTCGGTTTAATCACCTGATTGGTAATAAGAAGATCTGTGAAATGCGGTTTAGGTACATTTTTATTAAACACTATTTTTCTTGGATCGAAAGATGTATATCCTTTAGTGCTGCCTATGTAGATAATTCCGTCTTTGTCTTTAAATATAGCATTCGTATTAAATACCGAACCCGGCAGTCCGTCGTTAACATCGAAAGATGCGATTGTATACGTCAGTTTCTGATTGTCATACTTACAGTAGAAACAGACCAGTCCGTTTCGGGTTCCTGCCCATATATTGCCATCATTATCTTCTATGAGTGATACAACTTCATCACCCGGTAGTCCCTCGTTGGTTGTAATGTATTCAAATCGTTGTTTTGTAGGATAATATACATTGATCCCTTTGTCCGTAGCAATCCATAAAAGACCTCTTGAATCTACAATCAGATTGTTTATGACAATGCTGGTAAGGGAATCGAGAAATGTGTTGTTCGGAAAGTATTTTCTTACTTCTTTTTTACTTTCGTCTAATACGCATATTCCTCTGTCGGTACTTAGAAATATATTATTTTGAGTATCTACAAACATAGATACAATATAATTGGATAAAAGATCTTTACTGTTACTCATATTGTGATGAGTAAACGTATCCCTTGCTGGATTTAATTGATCTATACCGCCCCCAAGAGTTGCGATCCATAAATTATGGTCGTTGTCCTCGGTAAGGCTATAAACACTTTTGCTCGAAAGTGAATTTGGGTTTGTCTCATTCAATTGGAATTTTTTGAAACTTTTACCGTCAAAGGCGTTCAGCCCTCCCATAAAAGTTCCAATCCAAAGTGTTTGTCTGTGATCTTCGTATATTGATGTGATAATATCAGACGAGATACTTCCCGCATCGTTAGGATTATTACGAAAACGTTCTACTTTCTCCGTGCTTTGATCGTATTTGATAAGACCGGTTCCATTTGTCCCTATCCAAAGATTATTACTCTTGTCTTTGTATAAACTATTGCAGTCGAATATCTCTGCATTTTTGTTGAACATATAAAAGAGAGGCGATTTCCTAAATTTGAAAAGGTTTGGATGGTAATAAGATGCACCACTTTTGTATGTTCCTACCCATACTGTTCCGTTAGGTTCACTATAGAAACTGATGATAGAGTTCTGACTGATAGAATTATGATTGTATATATCATTTTTAAGAACCGTTATCTTTTGATTCTTTTTGTCCAGAATGCTTATTCCACCGTGATCTGTTCCTATCCATATCAGTCCGTTAATATCCTGTCCCACACATCTGACAAAGCTACTCGATAATGCAACCTTACTGTTGGTGTCCAGTAAAGTCCATTGTCCTTCTTTTGTATTTAGATATACTACGCCTTTATCCGCTATACTTGGATAAACCCAAATATCGTTATCAGAATCTATAAATAAGGATTTCTGTATTGTAGAGTTTTGGTTGTTGTCTTTAAAGAACGTATTTCGCATATCCACTTTGTTTGTCTGCATGTTTACACGTTCCAAAAGTCCGTCGTTGTGAAGAACCCAAATGTAGCTATCCTTTATTTTTATATCGGAGATATCAGACAGAGCCAGATCGTTTGTATTCTTCGATTGCTTGTAGATTGTTATTTTGTTAGTAGTTGCATCGTATTTGTGAATACCCTTTCCTGGATATGAAATGTATAAATCTTTCTTCTTGTCAATTTCTATAATAGCTGGTGCCGGAGGTAACCCTATATCGCTTAGCAGTGAATCTATATTGTTTATAAAAGATTCCGATTTCCAGTCATATAGCATATAAACCCCTGCACTCGACTGCAACCATAGGTTTCCCTTTATATCTTCTTGTATTCCTGTAAAGCGGTCGTACGATGGACTTTTACTATCATTCTTTATATTCTTATATGTTTTAAAGTTTATCCCGTCGTACCTGTTGAGCCCCATATTTGTACCAAACCATATAAAACCACGGCTGTCTTTCAAGATTGCTTCCACCTGATTGTTTGATAAGCCGTTTGTATTATTCAAATGAGAGAATTCAAATTGCTGGGCTTTTATGATAAAAGAGAATAAGAAGAATAGAAGGGTGTATAATGGTTTTTTCATTGCTAGGTATTCAGGTTCGATGGATACAAATTTATATAAATAAAGCGATTCCTAATGTTTTGTTAGCATTTTAATCCCTAAATGGAAACATTTAAACCCCTGTAGAGAATCTTTAACGGTTGCATTAAAAACATTTAAGAATGCCTCTCTGCATATTCAGGGATATTTTTGTATCAATGAAACTTAAACCATAATAACCATGAAAAGAAATCAACTGCTTTTGGTCGGTTTATTGTCGATGGCTCTATTCATCGGCTGTAAAAGCGGACCATATCAGAGAACGAGTGACGGAATAATTGTAAACCTGAAAACGGACAATGCTTTAGCTACAAAAAACATCAGATTGCAAGTTGTCAATGATGATGTAATACATGTTTCGGCTACTCCCGGCTATAAGTTTTCTGACAAAAAAAGTCTTATCACCATATATGATAAAACACAAACAACAGGATGGGATGCTAAAGAGGAAAACGGAAATGTTGTTCTTAAAACAGCTTCTACCATTGCTACGGTATCTTTGACTACAGGAGAGGTTACTTTCTCTGATATAAATGGTAATGTGCTTCTAGCTGAAAATAAAGGAGGAGGTAAATCATTTTCTGATATCGAAGTCGAAGGAACAAAAGCATATACTATGCAGCAAGTCTTTGAATCTCCTGCCGATGAGGCTTTTTATGGACTTGGACAACATCAGGCTGATGAGTTTAACTACAAGGGAAAGAATGAGGTTCTTTTCCAATATAATACAAAAGTGTCTGTTCCGTTTGTTTTATCGAGCAAAAACTATGGGATACTTTGGGATAACTACTCATTGACTAAGTTCGGTGATTCTCGTGATTATCTCGACTTGGATCAATTTAAGCTATATGACAAAACCGGAAAAGAAGGCGGGCTGACCGCTACTTATATGGTAAATGCCGATCCAAATAAAGTTTTTGTAGAAAGATCAGAATCACAGATTGATTACGAAAATCTGGAAACAATAAAGAAGTTTCCTCAAGACTTTCCGTTCTTTAATTCTCGCATCACTTGGGAAGGAGATATAGAGGCAAAGGAAACTGGTAAATATCATTTTATACTTTATTATGCAGGTTATACAACTATATCATTAGATAATGAGGTAATAGTGCCTGAAAGATGGCGTACGGCATGGAATCCGAATAGCTATAAGTTCACAGTGGATATGAAAGCCGGTGAAAAACGTAAAATAAAACTCGATTGGAAACCCGATGGCGGTATATCATATATAGGACTTAAAGCTTTGAGCCCGAAATCTCAGGAAGAACAAAACAAGTTGGCTCTTTGGTCAGAGATGGGCGATCAGATCGACTATTATTTTATTCGTGGAAACAGTGCCGATGATGTGATCAAAGGATATAGGACTGTTACAGGAAAATCGCAAATTATGCCTAAATGGGCAATGGGATTCTGGCAAAGTCGTGAAAGATATAAAACTCAGACAGAATTGCTTGGCGTTGTAGATGAATACCGCAAGAGAAATATACCCCTAGATAACATAATATTAGATTGGTCGTATTGGCCGAAAGATGCATGGGGAAGCCATGATTTTGATACCGAGCGTTTCCCTGATGCAAAAGGAATGATGGATAGCGTACATGCAAAAGATGCACATATTATGATTTCTGTATGGCCTAAATTTTATTATACGACAGATAATTACAAGGCTTTTGACGAAAAAGGATGGATGTTTAACCGTGCTGTGAAAGATAGTATTCGCGATTGGATCAGCCCGGGTTACATTGGAGGATTTTATGATGCTTACAGCGAAGGTGCTCGCAAACTATTTTGGGATCAGTTGAACGAAAAGCTATATTCTAAAGGTATTGATGCTTGGTGGATGGATGCTTCCGAGCCGGATATTTTATCAAATGCAAGTATGCAGTATCGTAAAGAGCTAATGACTCCTACAGCTTTAGGTCCATCAGTTGAGTACTTTAACGCTTACGCTCTTGTTAATGCACAGGGTATTTATGAAGGTCAGCGTTCTACTAATCCTAACAACCGTGTCTTCTTGCTTACCCGTTCTGGCTTTGCCGGACTACAACGTTACTCTACAGCTACATGGAGTGGCGATATCGGTACTCGTTGGGAAGATATGAAAGCTCAGATTTCAGCCGGACTTAACTTTGCTATGTCGGGTATTCCTTATTGGACAATGGATATCGGTGGTTTTTGTGTCGAAAAACGTTATGAAAATGCGAAAGAAGGCTCAGAAGATATGAAAGAATGGAGAGAGCTGAATGCTCGTTGGTTCCAGTTTGGTGCATTCTGTCCGCTATTCCGTAGTCATGGACAATATCCTTATCGTGAGATCTATAATATTGCTCCTGAAGGTCATCCTGCATATAATAGCATGGTTCATTATACCAAGCTTCGTTATCAGATGATGCCATACATCTATTCATTGGCCGGAATGACATACTTCAATGATTATACCATTATGCGTGCTTTGGTAATGGATTTCGGAAAAGATGCAGCTACTCATAATATAAGCGATCAATATATGTTTGGGCCGAACCTGATGGTTTGTCCGGTATATCAATACAAAGCAACATCTCGTGACGTATATTTTCCTGCCGGTACAAATTGGTACAACTATGATACAGGAGAATATGTTACCGGAGGAAAAAGCATAAAAGTATCTGCACCCTACGAACGTATGCCTCTCTTTGTACAAGAAGGTTCTATTTTGCCTATGGGAAATGATATTCAGACTACCAAAGAAGCTCAAACAGATCTCACCATAAAAGTATATACAGGTAAAAACGGAGAGTTTACTTTATACGAAGACGAAGGGGTAAACTACAACTATGAGAATGGGGCATATTCGACTATTAAGTTCAGTTATGATGAAGCCTCTCAGCAGCTTACTGTCGATGATATTAAAGGCGAATATGCGGGTATGGCTAAAGATAGAATATTGAAAGTAGAATGGATTACCAAAGGAAAGAAAAACACAATATCTGAAGTGAAATACTCAGGAAAGAAGATCTCTGTAAAAAGGACAGAATAAAGCAGAATTATTGTTATTACATAAATCACTTTTAGTTCAGATTCACTAATACTATTAAAAAACCATGAATGAGAAAATGACTAGATTTTTTCGGCAAACAAGTTGCATTTGTTTGCGGAGGGTATATCTGATGCTTATTATCAGCTTACTCTCAGTTGCTGCGCTTTATGCACAGTCAGTACGTGGAATATCGGGAACCGTAACCTCAGATGGCGAACCTCTTATTGGCGCCTCTGTTGTAGAAAAAGGTACAACAAATGGTACCTTGACTGATGTTGACGGAAAGTTTACCTTAAGTGTGAAAGAAAATGCGACGATCGAAGTGTCCTATATTGGATTCACTTCTAAAACGTTTGCAGTTGGGCAACAAACAGTATTCAACGTAGAGTTGAAAGAAGAAGCCAATGTGTTGAATGAAGTTGTAGCCATAGGTTATGGTGTTCAGAAGAAAAAGCTGAATACAGGTGCTACGTTACAAGTAAAAGGCGATGAGGTAGCTAAATTAAACACTACTAATCCTCTTCAGGCTCTTCAGGGGCAAGCTCCGGGAGTACAGATTTCTTCTACGTCCGGACAACCGGGTGCAGATATGAAAGTTACTATACGTGGACTTGGTACAGTAGGAAATTCAGGGCCGCTTTATATTATCGATGGAATTGAAGGAGATATCAGTGTATTGAATGCCGCAGATATTCAATCTATCGATGTTTTGAAAGATGCTGCTTCTGCTGCCATATATGGTGCTCAGGCTGCAAATGGTGTTATTTTAGTAACTACAAAACAAGGATCGAAAGGAAAAGGACAAGTTTCTTTTGATGCATATTATGGGGTGCAGAATGTTGCACGTAAAGCCAAAATGCTCAACGCCAATGAATATATGGCAATAATGAATGAGCAAGCATTAAATTCGGGATCGGCTTTGTTTGACTTTGATTCGATGGGTACTCTTGCCAATACAAACTGGATTAACCAAATGTTTAAAGATGATGCTAAAACTGAAAACTATTCGTTGAATGTGAATGGTGGTCCAGAGGCTTCTCGATATGCCCTTTCATTGAATTATACGTCTCAAGAAGGTGTCGTTGGAGGTAAAGATGTCTCTAATTATGAACGTTATGGTTTCCGTATCAATACAGAGCATAAGTTATATAAGGAGATATTGACGGTGGGGCAGCACTTAAACTTTAACTATATCAAAAATAGAGGTATAAGTGTTGGAAACCAATATAATAATACTTTACGTGGAGCTTTTACCACATCTCCTTTGTCACCTGTATATAGCGATAATAATATCTATGACAGTCCGTATAATGATACAAGCAACTCTCCATGGTATAATGGAGATAGTAATCCATACGGTTTAATGATGACTAACTCAAACAATAAGAATGATTCTCAAAAATTGATGGCTGATGTATATGCAGAATTAGAACCAGTTAAAAACCTTAAGTTAAGATCAGTATTCGGTATTAATTATTATGCATCCGAATATCGCAGTTTTGAGCCATTCTACCAGTTCTCTGTATATACTTATAATAAAGATCATACGACTACATTACAGAATATGAGTAAAGGTCATACGCTGACTTGGACTAATACAGCAGGTTATGATTTTACTTTGGCCGATGATCATGCCATCAATGCTTTAGTCGGTATGGAGGCAACACGTTATCAGGGAACATTCCTTTCTGGATCTAACTGGAATCTATTATCTCAGTTTAATGATTTCTCCCATGCATACTTGGATAATACAACAGGACAGGCCCATTTGGATAGTGATGGCAATGTTGTAGAAACAAGAAATGTAGGAGGTAGGCCTGAACACGATTATCGTCGTGTGTCTTATTTCGGACGTGTTGGCTACAACTATAAAGAGAAGTACATGTTCAATGCAACTTTGCGAGCTGATGGTTCATCCAAGTTTGCAAAAGGTAACAGATGGGGATACTTCCCTTCGTTCTCTGCAGGATGGGTGATTACAAATGAAGACTTTATGCAAAGTATGGTAGAGAGCCGAACTTTAGATTTTCTGAAACTTCGTTTAAGTTGGGGACAGGTTGGTAACCAAAATATTAGTGATGATCAATATCTTGCACCAATAAATACGTCTACAGCTTATACAAGTAGTGATCCTGCTGCATATTACAACTTCGGCACAAACAAAACAAACGTTGCCGGTGCTTATCCAAGCCGTTTGTCTAACCAAAACGTTAAGTGGGAGACTTCAGAACAGCTCAATATTGGGTTTGATGCCTATATGTTAAAAAATAGATTAGGAATCAATGCTGATTTTTACACAAAGAAAACAAAAGATTGGCTGGTTGTAGCTCCTATATTGGCTACTGCGGGAGCCGGAGCTCCATATATAAATGGTGGTGATGTAAAAAATACAGGGATTGAACTTGGCTTAACATGGAGAGATAATATCGGTCAAGTAAACTATAATATAGGCGTAAACGGATCTTATAATAAGAATAAAGTGGGTAATATCCCAACAGATGATGGCATAATTCATGGTCTCACAGGAATGCTTTATGATAACTCAGAGGAGTTTTACAGAGCTCAAAATGGTTATGCAATTGGTTATTTCTGGGGTTATAAAACCGCTGGGGTATTCCAAAGTGAGGAAGATATCGAGGCTTGGAAAGCTGCCGGTAATGGTATTCTACAGGCTGACGTAAAACCGGGAGATGTTAAGTATGTTGATCTCGATAAAAATGGAAAAATAGACGCTACAGACAAAACCGATTTGGGAAATGGTATGCCTGATTTCTCTTTTGGATTTAATATCGGATTCGAATATAAAGGATTTGATTTCAATCTGAATGCGAATGGAGTAATGGGCAATAAGATTGTTCAATCCTATCGTAACCATACCAACAAACAGGCCAACTATACAACTGCAATCCTTAATCGTTGGACAGGTGAAGGTACTTCAAACAAAATTCCTCGTGTAACAGAGACAAATATAAACTGGCAATTCTCTGACCTGTATCTGCAAGATGGTGATTTCTTACGTATAAGCAATATAAGTATTGGTTATGATTTTGCGAAACTAATCAACCTGAAATGCATCAGCCAGTGTCGTCTGTATGCATCAGTACAAAATGCATTCACATTTACTAAATATGATGGAATGGATCCGGAGATCGGTTATGGTACATCAGACTGGGTGTCAGGAATAGACTTAGGTTATTATCCTCGCCCGAGGACTTATTTATTCGGTGTGAACCTTAAATTTTAACCATTAAACGAGATATAAACTATGAATAAGTTTAAACATATATTAGTAGCAGTAGCTGTAAGTATGGGACTATTCTCCTGTTCTGATAGTTATCTTGATACAGAATCTAAAACAAATCTGACTGATGGCAGTTTTTATAAGACTGTCGCAGATATGGAAATGGCATTGATCGGTTGCTATGACGGATACCAGCGTACTACTTCTGATGGAGGGGTTGCGCATTATGTTACCTCAGAACTTCTATCTGATAATTGTTTTGGCGGAACCGGTAATACTGACGGACGTGCTTATCAGGCTTTAGACCGCTTCGATATTACACAATCGCCTTCTGATAATAATATATTCAACCAGACTTGGATAAGCTATTATGCAGGCATTTTTCGTTGCAATACGTTATTGACTAAGATGGAGGCTTCAGATTGGAGCGATCAGGCAGCAACAGTAAACCGCATCGCAGGCGAAGCTCGCTTCATTAGAGCTCTTTTGTATTTCGATCTTGTTCGTTTGTTTGAACGTGTTCCTCTTCTTACTGCACCAACAACCGATAATGTACCTCAGGCTGATCCTACCGATACATACAAGCTGATCGTTGAAGATTTGAAATTTGCTGCAGCTAATATTCCTGCCGATGCTTATCCTAAAGCTAAAGCTAGTGAGAATGACGGTCGTGTAACCAGTTTTGCTGCAAAAGCTTTATTGGCTCGTGTATATTTATTCTATACAGGTTATTATGCTAAAGATGATTTGGGTGTAACCAAGGCTGAGGTATTAGCCGGATTGGAAGATATTGTTGATAGTGGAGAGTTTGATCTATTGCCCACATATAAAGAAATGTGGCCTGCAGCAAGCTATATACCGAATGCAGACGATAATAAATTAGATAAGTCGGGGTATGCAGGAGCAGGAAATGTAGAGGTAATTTTTGCAGAAAAATTCAATAATACATCCGACTATAACGGAATGGTAGATGGAAACCGTTGGTTGGTTATGTTGGGAATGCGTAATACAAACTGGTCGCCTTATGGTAAAGGCTGGGGAGCGTGTACTGTAAATCCTAAATTAGTGAATGCTTTTGCTGCTAACGACCAAAGAAAGACAGCATCAATAATTGACATAGCTAAAGAAGGAATTGAAGCTAAGTATGATAAGAAAGACCAACGCGAGTATACCGGATATTCAAATAAGAAATATACGCCAACAGCTTTGCCTGATGGTACTTCTGATACCGGAGGTGATAATGACTTTCAGATTTCTCAAGATCAGGATTATATTATTATACGCTATGCGGATGTGCTGTTAATGGCTGCCGAATTGGGGTCAAATAATGCACAAAATTATTATGACCAAGTGCGTAAGCGTGCAGGACTTACAACTAAGACAGTCTCTCAGGCTAACATCCTGGAAGAGCGTCGTTTCGAATTTGCATTCGAAGGCCTTCGTTATTGGGACTTACTTCGTCAGGGGCTTGATGTTGCTGCTTCTACTATCGCCCAGTCACAAAAAGTATTGAGTGGCAATGCAGAAGATGAAGTTGTAATCACTGCTGAGAATATTAAGAAAACAAGAGGTTTCATGCAGATACCGAATACTCAGATTACATTATCGAAGAATGTTCTTACTCAAAATGCAGGTTGGTAACAAACAAAAACTAATAATTATGAAGAAACTGATTAATATATTTACATTATTCGCTCTTTTCGCGATGATGTTTGTTTCTTGCTCTCCTGATGATTATAGTTTAGGAAGTAAGAATGTAAAAGCAGAAGATTTGGTTGAAGGTATAGCCTTCAAGATTGAACACGATGCTTCAAACCCCAATATTATTTATCTGACAAGTTTGATGGGAAATGGTTATACTCCACTATGGAATCATCCTCAGGGACGTAGCCAGAAACAAAAAGTGACGTTGAAAATGCCTTTTCCAGGTACTTACAATGTAACATTCGGGGTAGAAACACCCGGAGGAATTGTATATGGAGAACCTGTTACTTTTACGGTTGATGATTTCTATGCAGACTTTGTAAATGACGATGTGTGGACTATGATCTCGGGAGGAGTAGGTAAATCCAAAACATGGTACCTAGACCTTGATGCCGAAGGAGTTAGTCGTCATTTCTTAGCTCCGATGTATTTCTTCACAGGTACATATAACTGGGATGCCCTTCACACAGCTTCAGGAGATAATTATCTTGATGCAGATGCATGGGATTGGAAAAAAGCTATCACACCTCTTGCCGGAGACGATGGTAATGCTTTATGGTATTGGCTTGCAGACTGGCCGGGTAATAAATGGATGTGCGATGCAGCTGACTTTGGAACAATGACATTCGACCTGATTGGCGGTGCAAATATCAAGGTAGACCAACAGGCTTATGGCTTAGGATCTTACAATGGTTCGTATATGGTTAATGTGGATGAACATACTATTGCCTTTACCGATGCTTATCCTGTAAATGTAACTAGCAGAAATGGAGAAGTATTGGCAGCTACCGAATTCAGGATATTATATTTGTCGGAAGACTTTATGCAGATTATGCTTGTTCCGTCGGGCACATGTTTCAACTATATTTCTAAGGAATATAAAGATAATTGGGTTGCAGGAGATCCGGAACCTCCGTATAATGGAAATGCAAATGATGATTTAACATCGACATTTACAAAGAAATGGAAGTTGTCTGTTAATACTCCATATAACTGGACTGGTCTGGATGGTACATTCCTGAATAATTGGAGTTCGTCGGCTGACTATTCTGTTGCAGGCTATCCATACAATAAGAGTATGATTGATAATATTTCTTTGTCGATGACAAAAACAGGAGAGAAAACCGGAAGCTATATACTTACCGATGGCACAGCTAAAGAAATGAAAGGTACATATAAGACTGATGCTAATAACAATATAATTTTTGATACAGACATAAGTTTTGCTATTTCTGGGTCACAGATGTTATCTACAACAGGGGATAAAGCTTTAAGAATTATTCGTTCAGAAAAAGATGAATCAGGAGAATTATCAGGCTTATGGTTAGGTAGACGTGACAATACCGATGCTAAATACATGGTATATCATTTTGAACTAATGAAAGCAGCATCAGAAGATGAGGGTACTAGTATGACTATTGATCAATCTAAGATAGTTCATGGGGATCTTGAGTCTAACGGGAATCTAAGGATTGAAATTTATAATGCATACGGAAGTACTGCAGCCAGTCCTCCTGTGAAGCCTTCGGATTTTATTTTTGATAAGAGTATTTCTGTTACTTTCACGCTTGGTGGGGTTACCTTAAAAGCAGGAGCAATTGGAAGTTACAAAGCTGCTTTGTCTTTTGCCGATGGTGATTGGTCTGCTCAATACTGGGGTGGGGGATCAGGTGATACGAATGTTTCTGGAAATGGGACGTATACTGTATGGTGTGCTCCCGGAGTATCTGATGGGCTGATGGTTTTCACTGTTGATGTGAAAGATTTGGCTAACGATATTGTCGACTTAAGTGCTGTTACTGTTAAAGTCGATAAAATAACAATAAAATAAATATCTAAGGATCTGGATAATACAAAATATTGTCCAGATTCTTATTATTAAAACAGGGAATTAGGCTGATCATTATTGATAGCTTATTTTCTATTATAAAAAAAATATGAAAAAGTATATTATTTTATTATTGTTATGTCTAGGTGTGAGTATAGCTAACTGGAGTTGTTCCGGCGACGAAGATAAACCCGATCCGGAGTTAATTGTTTCAACAGATAATCTGACTTTCACAAAAGATGGTGGAGATAATACCATACATATAAAGACAAACCAAAAATGGACTGTAGCTAGTTCTGAGTCTTGGTGTACTGTTTTGCCTGCATCCGGAGAAGGAACAGGGACTATAAAACTCACTGTGTCAGCTCAGGCTAATACCACAACAGATATTCGGAATGCGACCTTGACAATAACTGCCGGAAATATAAAAAAGGAAGTAGCCGTTACACAGGCTCTGACAAATCTACTTGTTGTAAAGAAGAATATATATGATGTAAAATCAGAAGGAGAAAATATAACTGTCGAGCTACAAACATCAGGCTCTCACGAAATAGTAATAAATGGAGATTGGATTACAAAATCCTCAACGAAAGCAGTTTCGGACGTTTCCGAAGTTTTTCTTATTGCTCCTAACAAGAATATTTTTGAAAGAGAAGGTACTATTGTATTCAAAGTCGGTAATTTGTCAGAAACAGTTACAATTGCTCAAGCAGCAACAAGTCTGAATATTGTGGCTGATAAGACAGGAATGAATAACGATGCTCCGGCTCTTGCTGCAAAAATGGGACTTGGCTGGAATTTAGGCAATACGCTCGAAGCGACAGATGGAACTACTGCCGGAGAAACAACATGGGGCAACCCAAAGGCGTCTAAAGCTTTGATAGATGGAGTAAAAGCAGCCGGATTTAATACCGTGCGTATACCATGCGCGTGGAATGCATATATCGAAGATCAGACTACATATAAAATATCGGATGCAAGACTTGCTCGAGTGAAAGAAGTTGTAGACTATTGTATTGATAACAATATGTATGCAATAATTAATATCCATTGGGATGGTGGCTGGCTTGAAGAAAATCCAACCTACGACAAACAGGTCGAAGTAAATAAAAAGCAAAAGGCATTGTGGGAACAAATTGCTGTTTATTTCCGTGACTATGACGAACACCTTCTTTTTGCAGGGACAAACGAAGTTCATGCCAATTATAATACCCCATCGGCAGAAAATATAGAAGTACAGCAGTCATACAACCAGACATTTATTAATGCAGTGCGTTCTACCGGAGGAAAAAATACTTGGCGTAACCTTATTGTTCAGTCATACAATACGAATATAGACTATGCAGTAAACTATATGAAAATGCCTACAGATCCTACAGCCAATCGTATCATGGCAGAAGTTCATTACTATGACCCTTACGATTTTACATTAGCTGAAGAAAATACAATTTTCCTCTGGGGTAAAGATTTCTCAGGTGCCGGAGTCTCCACATGGGGACAAGAAGATTGGGCTGATACGCAATTTGGAAAAATTAAAACAAATTTTGTAGATAAGGGAATCCCTGTAATCTTAGGTGAATATGCTGCAACATTAAGAGCATCGTTGAGTACTGCCGATTATGCAAATCATGTAAAGGCTCGTAATTACTATCTGAATTATATAACTAAAGTGGCAGTTCAGAATGGACTGATTCCTGTTTATTGGGATAATGGTCCTACAGGTGATAAAGCTTCCGGTCTCTTCAATAGAACTACCGGAGAGCAAGTACATACAGATGCTATTAATGCTATTATTAGCGCAGGGAAATAAAGTGTAGAAAAAGATTGTGAAATCTTTATTGGTTTTTATGGGTTTTTTAAGGTTGAAATTGATAGAGGTCGGATATGTATCTTCCGACCTTTATTTCTAAATTTAAGGATTATAATATCAGACATGAAAAAACATTATCTATTTCTTTTTATTTGTACAGTTCTCTTTTCGTGTTCTTCGTCAAAGAAAGTAAGAGAAAATGTAGACTTTACCGAAGGTTGGAAATTCTATCTGGGAGATGATTCTATAGCATATAATGCTCAATATGACGATGCAAAGTGGCGAATTCTTGATCTTCCTCACGACTGGAGTATAGAAGCAGATTTCTCACTAAAGAATCCGGCTACTCCCGGAGGTGGAGCATTACCGGGTGGTATAGGTTGGTATCGTAAAGACTTTATGGTAGATAAATCCGATGAAGGAAAGAATGTATATATCGATTTTGATGGTATCTATTGGAACAGTAAAGTGTGGATAAACGGACATCTTTTGGGAGAGCGTCCCAATGGATATATTTCGTTTCGTTACGACTTGACTCCATATATTAAAGTCGGAGAAAGGAATGTTATTGCTGTTCGTGTAGACAACTCGAAACAGCCGAATTCACGCTGGTATTCGGGATCGGGCATTTATCGTAATGTGAGGTTAGTAACTACAAATGCTTTACATGTTGATCTTTGGGGTACTTATGTAACTACACCTAAAGTAACAAAAGATAATGCCGAGATTAAAATAGAAACGAATATAAAAAATTCATCAGATCTTAGTCAAACATTTGAACTATATTCTATCCTGATAGATAAAGATGGAAAAGAGATTGCTGGAATAAATAATTCAGAAAGTGTTGGTGTTGGAGAAAATATTTCTATGAACCAAAGTTTGAAAGTCTCAAATCCAATCTTATGGTCGATAGACAATCCATATCTCTATAAAATAGTAACCCGTATAGAGCAAAATCGGAAAGTTGTAGATGAATATGAAACTCCGTTAGGTATTCGCTATTTTTCTTTCGATCCGAATAAAGGATTCTTTCTTAATGGCGAATCTATAAAGATAAAAGGAGTGTGCAATCACCACGATTTAGGATTCTTAGGAGCAGCCGTTAATACCAGGGCTATTGAGCGTCAGCTCGAAATTCTGAAAGAGATGGGATGTAATGGTATTCGTACCTCTCATAATCCACCTGCCCCAGAATTGCTTGACTTGTGCGACAAAATGGGGTTCATCGTTATGGATGAGGCTTTCGATATGTGGCGAAAGAAGAAATCACCGTACGATTATTCTCAATATTTCCCCGAATGGCACGAACGGGATTTGACCGATCTAATTCTTCGTGATCGCAATCATCCTTCTATCTTCATGTGGAGTATAGGAAATGAAATTCTCGAACAATGGTCTCATATAAATGCCGATACATTAGATTTGCAACAGGCTAACATGGTCTTAAATTTTGCCAATACATTAAACAAAAAAGATATTGACGCAAAAGAGCTTCACGTAAATTCTCTTTTGACTATAAAGCTGGCTGATATTGCCAAAAAGCTTGATCCTACACGACCGATTACAACAGGAAATAATGAAACAGAACCATCCAATCATATCTTCCGATCGGGTGCGATGGATATTATCGGTTTCAATTACCATGAAAATAATTGGGTGAATTTTCATGAGAAATTTCCGAATCAAAAGCTGATTATTACAGAGTCTACATCGGGACTAATGTCTCGTGGATATTACGAAATGCCTTCCGATAGTATGAACATTTGGCCCGAGAGATGGGATAAGCCTTTCGAACGTCCTGTGCATCATTGTTCATCATATGATAATTGTCATGTACCTTGGGGGAGCACTCACGAAGATACATGGAGACTCGTGAAAAACTATGATCATATTTCGGGTGTCTATCTGTGGACAGGTTTCGACTATTTGGGTGAGCCTACTCCATTCTGGTGGCCGTCTCGCAGTTCCTATTTCGGAGTAATTGACCTTGCTGGATTTCCTAAAGATATATATTATATGTATCAGAGTGAATGGACAAATAAGGATGTTCTTCATATCTTTCCGCATTGGAATTGGAAAGAGGGGCAAACTGTAGATATATGGGCATATTTCAATAATGCTGATGAGGTAGAGTTGTTTTTGAACGGTTTGTCTCTAGGCAAGAAAGCCAAAGAAAAAGATGTATATCATGTCTTTTGGCGTGTTCCTTTCCAAAAAGGTACTCTGAAAGCTGTTTCTTATAAAGATGGAAAAGAAGTGCTGACAAGGGAAGTTAAAACAACAGGTGATCCTATTTCCATAAAGCTTACAGCAGATAGGCAGACAATAAAAGCTGATGGGAAAGATTTATCTTTTATTACGGTTGAGGCTTTGGATGCAGAAGGTAATCCTGTTCCTGTAGCTGATAATCTTATAAACTTTACGATAGAAGGAGATGGTTTTATAGCCGGAACTGATAATGGAGATCCTACTGATCCGAATTCTTTGAAAAAGCCTTCAAGAAAACTGTTTAGTGGAAAAGCTTTGGCTGTTGTGCAGTCTCATAAAAAGGCAGGGAAGATAATATTAAAAGCGACCTCTTCTAATTTGAAGCAAGCTTCTATAGAAATAAATAGCAAATAATATACTTTTTTATTTAAACATCTTATTGTGGTAATTAACATATAGGCTTTCGGGCTTATATGTTAATTTGTTTTCGTGTAACGTATTTATTAATAGGTGTTTATTAATGTGTAAATTACAATATCTACCTTATTCTTATTGTACTATGTATGATATGTAATTAATTGTAATACAAATATTTAACTAAAAATTAGTGTAGTATTATTGTTGTGTTTTAAAATGAAGTTATATATTTGTACTTAGTACAATAAGTTTTATAGCCGGATTGCCATGAAAATAAACTTCATTCACACTTATGTCTCTGTCGATTGCGTTGTGTTCGGATTCGAGAACGACAAGTTGAATATATTATTGGTACAGCGTAATACTGATAAAAGAAGGAAAAAAGACCTGAAACTTCCCGGAAGCCTTATATATGATCAAGAAGATGTGGATGACGCTGCAAATCGTGTATTATTTGAGCTTACAGGGATAAAGAGGATGTCGTTAAAGCAATTTCGTTGTTTTGCTTCACCGGGCAGATCCAATAACCCGGATGATAGAAAGTGGCTCGACACGGCTTATCAGCCAAATATCAATCGCCTGATTACTGTTGCGTATTTATCTCTTTGTAAGGTGGATAGGAAATTGAATAATGTTTCGAAATATAAGCAAACAGAATGGTGTCCGATTGATAAAATACCACAAATGCCATTTGACCATAATCAGATTGTGAAAGAATCACTCGTAGAGATCTGCCGATGGATAGAATACAATCCTGTTATAGTTTTTGAGCTTTTACCTCAGAAGTTTACGATAAGTCAGTTGCATAAACTGTATGAAGCAATATATAATAAGAAAATTGATATACGCAATTTCCATAAGAAGGTAGCAGCTATGAGTTATGTTATTCCTTTGGAGGAGAAACAAAAAGATGTATCTCATCGTGCGGCCCGTTATTATAAATTTGACAAAAAGGCTTATAATAAGTTGAAAACAAGTATATAATCGATTTAAAAAACATAAAAACACTCATCTATCATGTATTTATTAGGATATGATATTGGTAGCTCTTCGGTAAAAGCTTGTCTGGTAAATGCCAGTACAGGTAAAATTGTTGCTTCAGACTTTTTTCCGAAAGAGGAAATGAAAATTACAGCTGTAAAATCGGGATGGGCAGAACAAGAACCTGCCGACTGGTGGGCAAACCTGAAACTTGCACATCAATCTGTGATGCAAAAGTCGGGGGCAAAAGGAGACGATATACAAGCTATCGGTATTACCTGGCAAATGCATGGACTAGTTCTTGTAGATAAAGATAAGAATGTACTCCGTCCCTCTATAATATGGTGCGACAGCCGTGCTGTACCTTATGGCGAAAGGGCATTTAAAGCCATCGGTGAGGAAAAATGTCTGAGTCATTTGCTCAACTCTCCGGGTAATTTTACTGCATCTAAACTAGCATGGGTAAAGGAAAATGAACCTCATATCTATGAAAAAATAGATAAACTGATGCTACCGGGTGATTATATCGGGATGAAATTAACAAATGATATTGTTGTTACTATCGAGGGAATGTCAGAAGGTATCTTCTGGGATTTTAAGACAAATACGTTATCCGAAGATGTACTGAATCACTATGGAATACCGAAGAGCTTTTTCCCTGAGATAAAACCTATTTTTGGAATACAAGGCTATGTTTCATCTTCGGCAGCCAAAGAACTTGGATTAAAAGAAGGTATCCCGGTTTCTTATCGGGCAGGTGATCAGCCTAACAATGCTCTTTCTCTCAATGTGTTTGAGCCGGGCGAAATAGCTTCTACCGCCGGAACATCGGGTGTCGTATATGGAGTGTTGGATCAGCTGAACTATGATAAACTATCGCGTGTAAATACTTTTGCGCATGTTAATTATACGCCGGAACAAATCAGACTTGGAGTGCTGCTTTGTATCAACGGAACAGGTATTCTTAACTCATGGCTGAAACGAAATTTGGCTCTTGAAGGCTTATCGTACAGCGAAATGAACGCTCTGGCTGCTCAATCACCTATTGGAGCGAAAGGTATTAGTATTATTCCTTTTGGTAATGGAGCCGAGCGTGTATTGGAAAATAAGGATGTTAATTGCTCGATACATGGAATCAATTTTAATATTCATGACAAGAAAGACATTCTTCGTGCAGCACAAGAAGGTATCGTGTTCTCTTACGAATATGGTATGGAAATTATGCGCGAGATGGGTATGAATATTTCTACCGTGAAAGCCGGATATGCGAACATGTTTCTAAGCCCGATTTTCTCGCAAACACTAGCCAGTGTAAGTGATGTGACTATCGAGTTGTATAATACAGATGGTGCTGCCGGAGCAGCTAAAGGAGCCGGTATTGGTATAGGGCTTTATGCCACACCTCAGGAAGCTTTTGCTTCTCTCGAAAAATTAGCAGTCATAGAACCTGAGAAAGATAAGAGAGATCAATATAGAGAGGCATATCAACAATGGCGTAATCTTGTAACTAAAAAATAAAATTATTAATCATTTAAAATAAAAACTATAATCATGGAAATTTTAAAAGGAACAAAAGAATTTTTTCCCGGTATTGGAAAAATCAAATTTGAAGGAAAAGAAAGTAAAAATCCGTTAGCATTTCGTTTTTATGACGAAAACAAAGTGGTAATGGGAAAGACAATGAAAGATTGGACTCGTTTTGCAATGGCATATTGGCATACACTATGTGCTAATGGTGGCGATCCATTTGGTGGAGCAACTATTCATCACCCGTGGAATATCGGAGACGATGCTATCAGCCGTGCAAAATATAAAATGGATGCAGCTTTCGAATTCATGACCAAAATGGGAATCAACTATTATTGCTTCCATGATGTAGACTTGGTAGATGCAGGGAATTCTTGGACAGAATATGAAAAGAACTTGCATATAATAGTAGACTATGCAAAAGAAAAACAAGCAGCTTCGGGAGTAAAACTTCTTTGGGGTACAGCAAATGTTTTCAGCCACGAACGTTATATGAATGGTGCTGCAACAAACCCTGATTTTAATGTAGTTGCAAGTGCGGGAACTCAAATAAAGAATGCTATTGATGCTACTATCGCTCTTGGCGGATCTAACTATGTGTTCTGGGGAGGTCGTGAAGGTTATATGAGCTTGTTGAATACCGACATGAAGCGTGAAAAAGATCACTTGGCTCAAATGTTGACAATGGCTCGTGACTATGCTCGCAAACAAGGATTCAAAGGTACATTCCTTATCGAACCTAAACCAATGGAACCTACTAAACACCAATATGACTTCGATACAGAAACTGTTATCGGCTTCCTTCGTCACTATGGTTTAGACAAAGATTTCAAAGTGAATATTGAGGTTAACCACGCTACTCTTGCAGGTCACACATTCGAACACGAATTGCAGGCTGCTGCTGATGCGGGTCTATTGGGTAGTATCGATGCTAACCGCGGAGATTATCAGAATGGTTGGGATACAGACCAGTTCCCTCTCGATATCTATGATTTTGCTCATGCATGGTTGGTATTGTTACCTTATGGCGGATTAGGAAATGGTGGTGTGAACTTCGATGCTAAGATACGTCGTAATTCTACAGATATGGACGATTTGTTTATTGCTCATATCTCGGGTATGGATGTATTTGCACGTGGCTTATTGGTTGCTGCAGATATTCTTCAAAGCTCAGATTACAACAAATTACGTAAAGAGCGTTATGCTTCATTCGATGGTGGAGATGGTAAAGCTTTTGAAGATGGCAAGTTAACTCTTGAAGATTTACGCACAATTGCACATAAAGTTGGCGAACCTAAGCAAATAAGCGGTAAGCAAGAGCTTTATGAGGCTATTGTAAATATGTATATCTAAACATATAACTAGGGATTGTTTTTTTTAAGTAATAGCATTCTTATCAAAAGTTCCTCACTTTTGTCATTCTGAGTGTAACGAAGATTTTTCAATTCACTTCGTTCAACATGGCAACTAGAAAATATAAATTGCTTTTAAAACAATCCCTTTGTTCCTTAAATAATTATTGACCAATGAAAAATGAAGCGAGTAAATCATATACGCTAAAACTGACACTGATTGCCACACTGGGTGGATTGCTGTTCGGTTACGACACGGCAGTTATCTCAGGTACGGTAGAGTCGCTCCGGCACTTTTTTATAGAGCCGATGGGATTATCATTGAACGAGGCCAATGCAATGGAAGGCTTCGTGATAAGTAGCGCTCTGATTGGCTGTATCTTTGGTGCGGCTATGGCAGGTTGGGTAAGTCAGACTTTTGGACGTAAAAAAGCATTGTTTGCTGCGGCTATTTTGTTTCTATTAGCAGCAATTGGGTCTGCATGGCCTGAAATAGGTTTCCAGATGCCTAGTGCAGGAGATCACTCTTTTGTATATCATTTTGTTTTTTATCGTATAATCGGTGGTGTAGGAGTTGGTATAGCTTCGATGGTCTCTCCTATGTACATCGCAGAAATAGCACCTCCCAGCAAGAGAGGTAGCCTTGTAGGGCTCAATCAGTTTGCCATTATATTTGGTATGTTGGTAGTATATTTTGTAAATTATTTTATAGCAAAACAAGGAGACACAGAGTGGCTTCATACAACAGGATGGAGATGGATGTTTGCTTCGCTAGCTATTCCATCAGTCATATTCTTCTTGTTATTGTTTATTGCACCCGAAACACCAAGATGGCTTGTGATGAAAGGTCACACCGCAAAGGCAGAAGGTATTCTTACCAAGCTTGTAGGTAGCACAATGGCTAAGCAGGAAATGGTAGAGATAAGACAAAGTTTTGATAATGAAGAAACAGCATCTTTAAAACCATATTATCGTTTTATGATGACATGGCTTATCTTATTTGTTGTGGGTCTTATTTCGCTATCGTTGGTCGGAGTTTCAAGTGCATTGGAAATCTCTATGATAGCCAGCTTTGTAATAGCATTGTATGTTCCTGTTAAATCTTACGGATTCCTGATTATAATGACAGGTGTATTGTTATCTGCATTTCAGCAATTTGTGGGTATCAATGTTGTGTTATACTACGCTCCCGAAATATTTAAGAGTATGGGATCGGGTACAGACTCGGCTCTGTTACAAACTATCATAGTAGGTATTATCAATCTGTCGTTTACAGTATTGGCTATTATGACTGTTGATAAATTCGGACGTAAGCCGCTGTTGATTACAGGAGCTTTAGTGATGGCAGTATCTATGCTTGGCTTGGGAACATCTTTTTCTCAAGGATTACCCGGTACATTGAAACTTGTGTTTATGCTTACATATACAGCCGGTTTCGCTATGTCATGGGGGCCTGTTTGTTGGGTTATGCTCGCAGAGATATTCCCTAACTCGGTGCGTTCGAGTGTGATGTCTATTGCTGTAGCTGCACAATGGGTATCAAACTTCTTAATTTCTTGGACATTCCCTATCATGGACAAGAACGATACATTAGTAACTATGTTCAATCACGGATTTGCATACTGGGTATATGGCTCACTTGCCGTTATTGCTGCATTATTTGTATGGAAACGTTTACCTGAAACAAAAGGTAAGACGTTAGAAGATATGGAAAAATTATGGAAAAAATAGAATAACATTTTGAATGTTAAAATAGGTTGATAAAGTAGGAGATTTGTTGAGATAATAAGCCTCCTACTACTTTTTTAGTTTGTCTTTTTATAACTGATAATAGCCCAAGTATTGAAAAAAACTACAAATCCCAGTAATGCAAACATCTGTGTGGTTAAGTCCATAAATACACTACCCTTGAGATAAACCATTCGCATCACTTGTATGAAATACTTCAAAGGATTGAAGATCGTAACAATCTTAGCCCATTCGGGCATACTGCTTATTGGAGTAAACAGACCACTCATCAATATCAGAATCATTATAAAAAAGAACATCACGAACATAGCTTGCTGCATGGTATTTGAATAGTTGGAGATAACCAGTCCGAATCCGGATACCACCAGAATATAAATTCCCGAAAAAAGATAGATTGTCAACAGGCTGCCAACGGGTAATATATTATAGACAAATGCTGCGAACCCAAAACAGATAGTAAGCACCGTGAATCCGATAACCCAGTACGGAATAAGCTTTGCTAAAATGAATGTAAATTTATTTACGGGAGTTACGTTCATCTGCTCTATTGTACCCATTTCCTTTTCGCTCACAATGTTTAGTGCCGGTAGAAAGCCGGTTAGCAGTGTAAGTAGTATTACCATCAATGCCGGAACCATAAATACTTTATAATCCAAATTAGGATTGAATTTGTACTGAGGGACGACGTTGATAAGGGGTAATGCTGCACCCTCTCTTTTGGGAGACCATTCTTCTCTGATATCCGATGAAAAATCGGATAGTATAGCACCCATATATGAAGAGCTTAGTGAGCCTTTCACGCCATTGACCGTGTTTGCTGATATCATAACATTAGCCACTCCTGTTTTTACGAGGTTTTTCTCAAAATCGGTTTGTATTTCGAGTATAACATCTGCTTTACCCGACTCGATACTATGCAAAGCTTTATCACCCGATAGAGAGACATCCGTAAGATGAAAATATCCGGATGAGGTTGCCTTGCGGACTAATCTTTCGGAATAAGTGCTATGATCATTATCTACAATACTTAGCTTAATGTTTTTTATCTCCTGATTGGCAGCCCAAGGCATAATGAGCATCATCATAATTGGCATGCCTATGATTAATCTCGGAAGAAATGAGTTCCGCATAATCTGTTTAAACTCTTTTTCGATCAAAAATTTTATCATGATAATCAGACTAATCTAACTTTAAACTTTTTCAAACTTATTGTAATCAGTAATATGAACATAGATAAGAGAATAGCCATATCTTTCAATATAAATTCGACACCTACGCCCTGTATCATCAGTTTTTTTATGGCATCGATATACCATTTAGCAGGAATAATATTTGATATCCATTGTAGTACTTCAGGCATACTTTCTATCGGATATATCATACCTGATAACAACATGACGGGCATCATAAAACCCATTCCCGAAATCAGCATCGCTGTTACTTGCGTATTTGCAATAGTAGATACAAACAGCCCCAGCGAAAGTGCTACCGCAATAAATATGAACGATATTGCAGCAAGCCAAAACAAGCTTCCGGCTACAGGTACTTTGAGGACGAAATATGATAATAACAATATTGAAGTGAGATTCACTACCGATAGCGTAAAATATGGTACTGCTTTAGCCAGAATGATATAAATAGGCTTTATCGGCGAAGCGAGCAAAACTTCCATTGTGCCCATTTCTTTTTCGCGTACAATGGCTATAGATGTCATCATGGCACATATCAGCATAAGGATAAGTCCCATAACGCCGGGTACGAAATTGTATGCGCCTTTTAACTGAGGATTATACAGCATTTTTACTTCGGGTACTATGCGGAAAGGAACGTTATGCTCACGCATCAATTCTTGTTGATACGATGTTATTATATTTGTAGCATACCCTGTTTGCATAAGCGATTGATTGGGGTCTGTAGCATCGGCTATAAGTTGTATAGAAGCCTCTCCTGTGTGTAACAAGTTGTTGTTGAAATTTTCACCGAATGCAACTACCATGTTTACTTTTCCTTGCCTGAAAACCTGTTCAATATCATCGGAACTATTCAAAACTTGCGAGACTGTAAAGTATTCGCTTGCTTCAAGTTGTTCGATGATGCGCTGTGTTGAAATATCCTTCGAGAGGTCGAATACTGCAATCTCTGTATTTTTGAGCTCTGTGGTTATAGCAAAGCCAAATATAATGATTTGCACAATGGGCATTCCCAGCAAGATCAGCATAGTGCGCTTATCGCGGAATATATGATAGAATTCTTTTTTTACAAAAGAGAGAAATTGTTTCATAATATCAATTATCAGAGCGTTTTGCTTTTCGTGCCAGTTGTTGGAAAACTTCATCCATATTTTTGGCATTGAACCGGTGACGCAGATTCTTTGGTGTATCCAACGCTTCTATTTTGCCATCTACCATAATTGAAATACGATTGCAATACTCGGCTTCGTCCATATAATGGGTTGTAACAAATACGGTAATTCCTCTGTTGGCAGCCTGATATATCAGTTCCCAAAATTGTCTGCGGGTAGCGGGATCTACTCCACCTGTGGGTTCGTCCAGAAATACAATTTTGGGTTCATGGAATATAGACACAGAGAAAGCAAGCTTTTGTTTCCAACCCAACGGTAATTCCTTTACCAGTGTATTCCGTTCTTTTGCAAAGCCCAGTTCCTCCAGCGTTTGGGCGGTTTTAGTTTCAATAGTCTTTTCTTTCATTCCGTATATTCCTCCAAATAGCCTGATGTTTTCCCATACTTTCAAGTCTTCGTACAAAGAAAATTTTTGACTCATATAGCCGATGCTCTTCTTCACTGCTTCTTGTTGCTTCGAGATGTCGTATCCGGCTACGAAGCCTTTCCCCGAACTTGGATAGCTTAATCCGCAAAGCATACGCATGGCTGTGGTTTTGCCCGCACCATTAGCTCCTAAGAATCCAAAAATTTCACCTTTTTCTACACTAAAAGATATATTATCTACAGCTGTAAAATTTCCGAATTTCTTTGTCAGTTTTTCTGTATGTATAACCGTTTCGTTCATTGTTTTTCGTTTTGAGCCAATAGCATGTAACAATCTTCTATACTTGGTTTTATTTCGTGTATATCAATGCCCGTATGTCCGCTGTTTGCGAGATATTTATTCAGTTCATTTATAGAGAAATCTTTATTTACTGTGATATGGTGTACTTCTCCAAACGCAAAACATGTTTTTATCATACTATGATTTCTGAGGTCTTTTAGGAGTTTATACATATCATCAGACTGTACAGACCATAATATTTCCGGATATCGTTTTATTATATTCTGTGGTGTTTCTACATCGAGGAAAGACCCGTTTTGAATAAGAGCTATACGATCACAGAGCTTAGCCTCGTCCATATATGGAGTGGATACAAGTATCGTAATATTTTGCTCCTTTAACTTCTTAAGCATATCCCAAAATTCTTTCCGTGACACAGGGTCTACTCCTGTAGTAGGCTCGTCCAGAAATAGGACGGCAGGCTTATGTATCAATGCACAGCACAATGCCAACTTTTGTTTCATACCGCCGGATAGTTTTCCTGCTTTTCTATCTTTAAAAGGCTCTATTTGTTGGTATATATCTTTTATCAGGTGATAATTTTCCTGTATGGTTGTATTAAATACCGTAGCAAAAAACTCTAAATTCTCTTCCACGCTTAAATCCTGATAGAGCGAGAATCTTCCCGGCATATAGCCTATTCTGTTCCGTATTTCTTTATAGTCTTTCACAATGTCCAAACCATCTACCGTGGCATTGCCACTATCTGCAAGCAGCAAGGTAGTAAGTATCCTGAAAAGGCTTGTTTTGCCGGCGCCATCGGGTCCTATAATGCCATATATCTCTCCTTGCTCTACATCGAAGCTTATGTCGTTGAGAGCCTGTACAGATTTATAGCTTTTTTTTATATTTTGAACTGAAACAGCTTTCATATTTTATGCATTCAATTCAATGTACAAGTCATCATCTTTCTCCACATAGTTAATCTTATTTTCTTTAGATAACCATCCAAGAGCCAGATAAATATACATTTCTCTATAGCCTGTTATTACCTCGAGATCATGTATCGTAAGCATCCCTTTTTCGGCAAGCGTATCACAAATAAGTTTTGTGTCACTATTTATCAACTCTTTCAACATAACTTTGTGTTTTAATTCAATTTTAACTCTCCGTACATTCCATACTTTAGATATCCATCGTTCTTTACAGCTACTTTTACGGCATATACCAAGTTGGCTCGTTCGTCACGAGTCTGTATTGTTTTAGGCGTAAACTCTGATTTATCCGATATCCAGGTTATAGTCCCTGAATATTCTTTCATTTCTTTCTCTCCAAAATCTGCATATACTTTTACGGCTTGTCCTATTTTCACTTGTGTCAACTGGCTTGCTGTAATGTATGCCCGAAGGAACATGTGTTCGATATCTGCTACTTTAAATAAAGCTCTTCCCTGTGTTGCGAGTTCTCCTTGTTCTGCATATTTAGACAGGATAGTCCCATTGATAGGGCTGCTGATAATAGATTTCTGTATCTGATCATTTATTTGGACTACCTGCACTTCCAGCCCAGAGCTTTGTTCCGATATGTTTTTATTCGAATTTTCTAATAATTCCGTTTGTGCAGTTAACTGCCTTTCAAGAACAAGTATCTGTGCATTTATATCATCTAATTGCTTTTGGTTTGCAGCGTTTGCCTTTACCAAGTTCTCGAATCGTTTCTGCTCGTTTTTCTGGGTTGCAATTTGTTGCTTTATAGCTGCTATCTGTCTGGGTACATCTACACGCCCGCTCTTTACTGCACTAGTATTAGTCAGTAATTGCATCTTTTTTAGATATAATTGTACGGTGTCTATATACCCGAGAGGCTTTCCTTGTTCTACTTGTTGCCCTTCAATGAAATTGAGCTGCATAATCTTTCCGTTTGCTTCGGCTGATACAATTACCTCAGTAGTCTCAAAAACGCCGGATGCATCATAGTCTCCATTTCCTTTTCCACAAGCTGTAAGCAAGAGTATGATGCTTGCATAAACTATATTTTTTATTGTTTTCATATATTATTTTTCATTTGATGTAGAGAGAAAAGTATATCGTTGTTTCTTACTTCTTGTTTAATTGTTTGTTGTATATTTTAAATTGTAAATAGCTTGAAGCAATTCTATCTCATGTTGTATTCTGTCTTGCTTTGCAAGATCTTCTGCATTTACATCACGCATGAGGTCAATGACGGTTGATGTTCCATTTGTCACCTTTGCTTCAGTTGCCCGCTTTACATTGTTGCGAAGGGTGACTATATCGTCATCATATTTTAGCAGGTCTTTATTTTTGTTTATTTCGTTTTGTTCTTGAGAGGTTTCCAAACTTGTATTGAAAAGAAATGTTTCTCGTGAAGTTGCAATATTATCCTTATTCGTTTCTATTAGTTTTCTGTCGTTTTTTTGTGTGTACAAGCTTCCAAAATTCCAAGACAAACGTATTCCTCCGATGTAGTATGCCGAGAAATCATTATTGAGCATATTCAGTGCGGGTTTTCCATACCCACCTGTGAGAAATAGTCCCAATTTGGGCATATAACCGGCTTTTATTGCTTTCTTCTGCGTTTCTAGATTTACTAATTGTGCGTCGAACAACTCGAGCTCAGGTCGTTTTACTTGCGATGATATGGTCAAGTTGTCGGCATTTGGTTTTGGCAAGATGATGTTTTCGTTTAGCTTTTGCCCGATAAGAATACCTAGCATGTCTAAATAAGCTTTTTTATTGGAAACGATCTGCGCCTTATTTTGTACAGTTTTCAGTTGCTCCACTTTTATCGCATCCAAATCTGATTGATTCGCTATTCCATTGATTATATAGCTTGATATCAGGTCAAAATTTCGTTGTAACTCTTCTTGTAAAAGTGTGTTCTGCTTCAACCTTGCATCGAGGAGTAAGATGCCAAAGTACATTTGATTTACCTGATAGACTATCTTATACATATCAACGTCCAGCTGTTTTTGTTCAGCATAGGATGATGCTTTTGTGATATCTTTTTTGCTGCTTATTACGCCTCCGTCCCATATCGTTTGGGTAACATCTATTGTAGCAGAATACTGATCTTTGCTCAGCCCTTTGATATCTATGCCCTGAATATCAATAGGAATTTTTGTCACTTCCGATTGATAAGAGGCTTTAGCCGATAATGAGAATTGAGGTAAATAGCCTTTTCCGGCATTTGAGAGATTATACTCTTTCGACCGCTCAATCAACCCGTACCGTTTTATAAGCGGATAATTTTCTTTTGCCATTTGCTGACATTGCTCTATGGTAAGTGTGCTTTGAGCAAAAGCCATTGCAGAAAAGAAAAGCGAATATGTGATGATGATTAATGATTTTTTCATACTTATTCTATTATTCATCTATTTGAAGCATCATTTTTATCCATTGTGGAATTAATGCTTTTCGTTCTTCTATGAATATTTCATACTCTTTTTCTCCGAAAGGAGCATGCAAGTTCATTAATAAGGGCTTTCCTACGATAGGAAAAATGGACATAGATACTATATTTATAAAAATCTGAAGTGGTGTTACTCCTTTTATCCCTTTTTTGTCTATTTGTTCCTGTATCTGTTTAAATAGGAAATTATTTGCGATAGATTTTCCTTTAAGCCCCACATTTTCTATTATTTTGTGAGGATTGGCTTGTATTTCACTTAGTACAAATAGGGGTAAATTTGGATTCTTTGAGATAGAATCTATATAGCGCGCAACAATCATGTCTATCTTATCAGAAAGATTAATATCTTCTGCGTTTACAAGATTTACTATTAGTCCAAACATTTCTTGTAAGCTTTCTTTCATAATTATATCAAAGAGCTTTTCCTTACTCCTGAAATAATAATTGAGCAGGGCAAGGTTTATTCCCGCTTCTTCTGCTATGTCGCGTGTTCGGGCTTGCCCATATCCTTTTTCATGAAATACTTTTCGGGCTGCATTTTTTATTTTTTCTTCTGTCGAAATATCTTTTTCCATTTTGTGATGTATTCCTTTTACTTCTTAATCGAGCTGCAAACATAAATTAAAATATTGATTTAATCAAATGATTAAATATTATTTTTAAATGCTCTAATCAAATTCTTTTAATTCGTCGGTTGTAATGTTTTTATAAATAAATTTGTCTTATATAAGTAAGTCGCTTATAAAAAAGTAACAGAAAAGTGACAAGTAAAAAGAGTGAAATAAGTGTCACTTTTGTCATCTTTTTATTTTTAATTTCTTTGTATACTATTGTATATGTGTTTGTTATGTTGGTTTTTTGGCAAGGTGATAATTGAGGCGTTTTTGGTGATATAATTAAAATGTTACTTTTTATGTTACAAATTTCAGTGTGGTTCGTTATCTAGATACATGGAGTTAGAAAAGTTCAAATCGGATGTTGTACCTCTACGCAACAAGCTGCAGAATGTTGCAAAGAATATGCTGGCTAATGAGGTAGATGCTGAGGATGCTGTTCAGGAAACCTTTTTGAGGTTATGGAATCAGCGATCTCAGTTGGGCAATCATCCTAATGTTGGTGGATTTGCAATGCAGACGTTGAAAAATATATGTATTGATAAGTTGAGGGCGGAGAGGCATAATGTTTCGCTCGATGGTATATCCATTGCCGGAAATTCGATAACTCCATATACATTTACTGAACAACAAGACAGTGTGTTGATCATCAGGAATATTATCGACTCTTTGCCCGAAACTCAACGCCAAATTATAACATTGCGAGATGTAGATGGATATGAATTGGGCGAAATCGCAGCAATTATAGGCTCAGAGGAAAGTACTGTAAGGGTAAACCTTTCGAGGGCACGTAAGGCTGTTAGAGACAAATTTTTGAGTATGAATAATGTAATACGAAAATAGGATGAGTGATATAGATTTGCTTTTAGAAAAATACTTTGAGGGGCAAACTACCCTGAAAGAGGAAAGTATCTTACGAAATTATTTTCGTCAGTCCGAGATCGAAGATCGGCATAAGGTATATGCACCTATGTTCAACTATTTTTCAGCAGAAAGAAAAGAGGTTGCCGTAGAAAGGAAAAAGAAGAAAATACCTTTTTATGTATGGATAAGTGTTGCCGCTAGTATATTATTGATAATAGGCATCAGATCATTCAATTCAGTATCGGTTGGCAATGATATGGGCGGAACATTTGTATATGTTGATGGTGAGAAAGTTACGGATGAGGCTGAGGTCAGTGTTGCTGCACTCAATTCTATTCGCGTTGTATCAGAAGTCGATAATGATGTGGTGAGCACCCAAATCGGGATTTTGGATTCTTTTACTGAATAAATTAGAAAATTATGAAATATAAAGTGTTGATGTTATATTGTTTATTGCAGATTGTATCCATGTCTGCTTTAGCACAAGATCACCTGAATATAAAAAGCATATTTGACAAATATGGCAAACAAGAGGGATCAGTGCTCGTACAACTATCGTCCGACATACTTTCACAGGGCAGTAATATTACTTTTTACAAAAGCCTCATTATGAATAATGATGTAGCCAAAGAAAGAGATGTTCTCAATCTCCTGAAACTTGATATCGATAAAAATGTGATAGTATCGGAGGTTAAGAAAAATGGAAAAGTGGAGTCGGGGACATATTATGTAGGCAAAGACAAATCGGGCAAAACAGGTGAATATATTTTGTATAAGAATAAACCTGATAAGATAACAATCGTTTATCTGAAAGGGAACTTCCCACCTGCAAGGCTCGATTCGGAGCTGAAAAAATTGAAAGATCTTTTTATTTATGTGAATGATAAACGTTTAAAAATACAATAGAAATATGAAAAAAATAGTTGTGTTCTTAGCTTTTTGTTTTGTTGTAATATCCGCAAATGCCGATGAGATTGTATTGCAGGATACGATAGTAAAAACAGTACAGATCATCAAGGAGATAAATAGGAATACAGGAGATACCGTTATTGTATCTATGACAGAAACTCAGGAGTTAATACCGAAGGATGATAACGAGAGCAGTGTTCTTTACAATGGATCGACCTACAATTTTATCTTTTCGTGGAATAAACGAAAAAGTTTGAGTTCTCACTGGACAGGATTCGGTATGGGATTTATGAACTATAGTGACAAAGATATTCCTTTTGGAAAATTGAAAATGAGTAGCTCTCATAATTTCACAGTCAACCTTTTCGATTTTCATAAGCAGATCGGAAAAACCAATTGGTTATTTGTTAGTGGAATAGGAACAGAATGGTCTCGTTATCATTTTGATGACAACGCCGCTTTGACTCAAGTGAATGGCGTTACGTCTTTTGTTCCTGCTCCGGAGGGTGTTAATTATAAATCGACAAAGCTATTGGCATATTACATAACTATTCCTCTCTTGTTGGAATATCAGGTATCAGATTTTCATATATCCGGCGGGGTAGTGGGCTTCTTCAAATACTATTCCAAATCGCAAGTTAAATATTATGAAAACGATAAGAAGCAAGTCGTGAATATGGGGCGCGATCTGAATATACGTCCTATAGATATGAGATTGAGGTTGCAAGTTGGGATAAGGGATGTTAGTGTATATGGTTACTATGCTCCATTCTCGATGTTTGAGAAAGATAAAGGGCCTGATCTGAATACTTACACCATCGGCGTTATGCTAGGTATATAGAGATTGATTGTTTAGTCATTCCCAATGAAAAAAGAGCCCTTTAACCTAATAACCTAGGTCGGGGGCTCTTCTCTTCATTCAAAAAAATTGGACTTATTTATTATCTTCACCAAAGATGCTGCCGTAACGATGGTATTCGTAAGCAATACTTTGTTCTTTCAAGTAGTGTAACAGTTCGATACGTCCTTCAATTAAAGGCTTGTCGGATGCAATATGCTTTCCTAATTTTGCCGCTTTCCGATAGATTGCATCAGAAAGGTCTGAGGTACAAGTGCGGACACGTTCGTATGAATCCATTTCTTCTACAAACTTTTCTTCGTCTTGTATCTTGATGTGGACACCGGACAGCATGCTTGAAGCTTTTTCTATAGCCTCTAATTTTTCGTCGCTACCCGAAATGCTAACTACAACAGGAGTTCCCGACCTGTTGGAAGCTAACAAAATTAACAGAATATCGCACAAAGAGTCTGATTCTTGTATGCGCAAACCTATACTCTTGAGAGGTAAATAGCGGAAGATGTTTTCTTCACCATAAAGATGATTAACATCTCTTGCTTTCGAGAATTCATTTAGCCACGCTTTTGAATAACTGTCGTAAGCAAAGTTTAGGCGAGCCTTTTCTTTTATATCAGTCAGAAGATCACCTATATTGTATTTATATTCAGATCCACCCGTTACATCTTTTTCTGTGAATTCGACAAAGCATGATACATAATTAGGACCTCCGGCTTTGATGCCTCCGCCAAAGGCAGAACGTTTCATTCCTCCAAATGGTTGACGGTTTACGATGGCTCCGGTTATCCCTCTGTTGATATATAGGTTTCCGGCCTCAATACTGTTTTTCCAGAGATCGTGCTCTGCTTCATCCAGACTTTGCAATCCGGCAGTAAGACCATACTCTGATGAATTGGCATAATCTATTCCTTCTTTCAGTCCATCTATGCATACAACAGATAATAGAGGGGCAAACAACTCATTCTTAAACGTAAAGCTACCTGGTTTAACACCCCATTTTACAGTAGGCTTGAGTATATATTTCTTATCATCCAAAAACTCCGGAGCTACGAGCCACGATTCACCCGGTTCGAGATTGTTGATGGCATGTATCAACTTCTCGTTGTCGTTAGTTATCATTGGGCCTACCATATTCATCGTATCCCATACACTACCTGTACGCAGGCTTGTTACAGCATCTCGAAGTTTCGACTTGAAGTTCTCGTCATTGTATATTGTTTTGTCTACCAGGAATAGAGAACATGCCGAGCATTTTTGTCCTGCATTTCCGAAGGCCGATGACACCACATTTTGTATGGCATGATCCTGATCACCATTCGCCGTGAGTATGATTGCGTTCTTACCGCCTGTTTCTGCCGATAATGGAGTCTTAGGGCTGTTTTCCAATAGGCGGAATGCTGTATCAGTACCTCCGGTAAGTATTATATGTTTTACAGAAGGGTGAGCAGTAAGATAGTCTAACAAAGAGCGATCTGCACTGCATACAACTTGTAGCGCATCTTTAGGTACACCCGCATCCCAGAAGCATTTCGCAAACTCCCATGCTATTGGTAATGCTACTGTAGCAGGCTTTAGGATAACTGTATTTCCTCCGGCTAAAGCAGCGGCAACGCCACCTACAGGGATTGCAAGCGGGAAGTTCCAAGGTGGAATCACCAAGATTATACCCTTCGGTTTGTACTCAACAGTACTTAGTACTGCAAACTGCTTCATCGTAATCGGATAAAAACGGCAGAAGTCGATAGCTTCAGATACTTCTACGTCTCCCTCGCCGAATGTCTTTCCGGTGATAGCTGCCATACATCCGATAAGATCTCCTCGCTTCGCACTTAAATTTTCGGCTACTTGGTGGAGTATCTCATTTCGTTTGTTTACATCCGTTTTTCTCCAGCCCGATTTGTCTTCTTCGGCAATACTTATTATTTCTTTTATCTGATCGAGTGACGATAGATTTGCTTCGCAGAAACAAACCTGATCATTTCGGCTGCGATCATAGTACTTCTTTTTGTGTTCGGTAATAACTTCTTTATCTCCTATCTGAACAGGTACAACAAAGTTTTTGTCGTCTACAAGCGTACCCCATTTGCGCAGTGCTTCTAATGCCCATTCTCTATTTGCACCTAAGTCAAGATCGGTGTCGGGTTCGTTATGGAATACATTTATATCTACAGGGATAGGTTTTTCTTTCCTGTTCTGTGTCCTGAATGATTTTGGAACTATACTATCTTTCAACTTATATGCTTCGAGGAACTGATTTGTTAGGAAGTTCCACTGAGGGCTATCAAGCTTCAGGTTGAATGAATAGCTAAGGAAGTTGTCTTTTCCTGTATTTTCATCCAGACGCCGAACGAGATAGGAAATAGCGTTAAGGAAGTGTGCCTTTTTAACTACCGGGGTGTACAGAATGATTTGTTTATTGAGCCCTCTTATTACTCGCGGAAGATTGTTTGCCATTCCCTCTAGCATCTCGAAAGTGACACAATCGCCAACGCCATTCTTTTCACTGAGCAGATAGGCATAAGCAATACTAAAGAAATTGTGCGATGCCACACCTACATGTAATGCTTTTGCATTTTCAGGCTCTAAGGCTATGTCAAGAATGTGCATATAGTTGGCATCTACTTCTACCTTTGTAGATAGTATAGGATTTGGCCAGCCTTTTAGTGAAGATACAATACTTTCCATCTGAAGGTTTGCTCCTTTTACCAAGCGCATTTTTAATGGAGAGCCTCCTGCGTCCACACGCTTTTTCGCAAACTTCAATAAGCGTTCCTGAAATAATCCCGCATCGGGTAGATAGGCTTGTATTACAATACCTGCCATGTAATTCTTGAATTGAGGCATGCTCAATACTTCTTCGAATACATCGAGCGTAAGGTGTGTATCTTTATATTCTTCCATATCCAGATTCACAAATTTAGGTCGGGTTACTCCCTCCTGATCTGTATATGGATAATCTATTGCCTGCTGGTAAATTGTTGCGACTAATTCACAAAGCTCTTTTTTGTTTTGCTCGTAGCTCAGCGAATGTATTTGAGCATATATGCCTGATAGCTTGATTGAAATATAATTTATATCCGGTTCTTTCAATGCTTCCAGATAATGTTCGTATCTGTTCCTTGCTTCGCCATCGCCAAGAACAACTTCACCTAATAAATTAACATTTTGCCCTATTTTGGAATTCCATCTGCCTGATAAATGACCTGTAAGTGTAGGGCGTTCTTCCGCTATGATTATTTTATTAGTCTCCTCACGCAATCTTCTATTAAATAAAGGAACTGCTATTCCCGGAGCCAGAGAGCCAAAGTTCATAAAAAGTTTTAGCTGGAGCCGATCGAATGAGCTAAAGAAATCAGGAACGCCATATTCGTTGATAAGCTCTTTCATTCGCTTAACAACAAGTTTTTTATCTCTTATCTGTGACGATTCGTCGAGCATTTTAGATAAGACAGTTTTATTAGAAGGGGTTTGAATGAGTGAAGCAAACTTTTTTTGTTCTTTGACTTCCTCGGGGGTTAACTCTTTTTCTGCTCTTACGAGAAAGTCTTTTGCCCATTCAAGGACTTCTTTAGTCGTGATTTTTTCCATAGGTGTATATGCTGTTAACAAGGTTTTATTTAGAAACCTAAAGTTATATCAAAAGCTTGATAAAATGACTCTGATAAGTGAAAAAATATCACAATTTTAAGAGTGGTGGCTATAAAACAATAGAAGGCTCTTAATTAAATAATTAAGAGCCTTCTGCGCGGTTGTGTAGATAAATTATTTACTCCATATTCTGTATCCTATCCTGAGCACGGGTGAGATATCCATATTGGGGATATTGTATTGTACCTGATCAAAATCAAGACTTTTATCTTTTCTCAAATATATATGTATGGCCGGTTGTATATAAAGGTTGCGCCATATAAAAAATTGGTAACCAATCCCGCCTCCAAAATCAAAGCTTCTCATATCCTTTTTAACACCTGTACCTTTTTGCTCAATTTCAAACTTATGAGCCTCTATAAATGTATATATATCAAGATTCTTCCATACATTATACCCTAAGAATAAACCCGGAGCGGTTTTGTAATATCTTTTAAAGTCGTCGGCTGAATTATTTATCCCCGCTCTCTCGGCATTGTACGATCCCCCGTTAATAACACTAACTCTTACTCTCCATCTTTCATATCTATACCCTAAGGCAAAATGATAACCTCCGGTAAGAAACATGGGAAATAAACTTTCTGCTTCAAAAGCTTGCTTTACTTCATGGCTTTGCTTGTTTTTCAGGGGTATTGTTTCTTGTGCAGAGATACTAACTGCCAATCCAAGAAGAATGAATACTATTAATTGCTTTTTCATATTCTGATATTTTAATAATTATGACAAATATCCGGATAGAAAAGCAATTGATTACTCCGCATTTGTTACCAAATTACTCTTTCTTGAAAATCGTATTTCTTATACGGCTTAATGATTTAGGCGCAATTCCAAGGTAATTAGCAATATAGTGCAGGGGAATTCTTTGAAATATTTCAGGATAATTACGGAATAGCTTTAAATATCTTTCTTTTGCAGATAGAGTTTGTAAATCGATACTCATTTGAGTCATTTTTATAAAAGCTTGTTCTGTAAGTATTCTCCCAAAACGTTCGAGAGAAGGTATTCTTTGATAAAGATAAGGCAGATCTTTTTCTTTTATTATCCAGAGTTCACAATCCTCAATAGCTTTTATATTAAGATGAGAAGGGAGTCTTTTAAGGCGGCTATAATTATCAGTTACCCACTCTCCTTCAAAAGCCATATCTGTAGTCATATCATTGCCATTCTCCAGTTCTTTGCAGTATATCAATACGCCTTTATTAATGAAGGCTATAAAATTGCAGATCACACCCTCATACAAGAGATATTCATTCTTTTTCAGAATTTTATATTCAATATGGGTACTCAATATTTCCCATTCTTCGTCTGAGAGGGAAATGATAGTTTCGATATAGCTTTTTATTTTTTCGGTATCCATCTATTCATCTATCTCAATATGAGCAAAGGTAAGCAATCGTAGATAATTTATTTTGAATCTTTTGGTTGAAATTCATTATATGCTAACTTTTATAACTAAATAACATACGTTTTTTTGCTATTTCATCAGAACATTTCATTAATTTTGGAAAACATCGCCTCAAAATGGAGGCAATTTGGTAAAAGGAATAATATTAACCATGTAAAAAACATTTAGCCATGAGAACTTACCAAACACAAGAAATCAAGAACATCGCAATTCTTGGTAGTTCGGGAGCGGGCAAAACCACTCTCGCCGAAGCCATGCTCTTTGAAGCCGGCGTCATTAAACGCAGAGGAAGTGTTAAAGATGGAAATACTGTCTCGGACTATTTCCCTGTGGAAAAAGAATATGGATATTCCGTTTTTTCCAGCATTTTCTCTGTGGAATGGATGAACCGAAAATTGAATTTTATTGATTGTCCGGGATCTGATGATTTTGTCGGAAATGTTGTTACGTCACTCAATGTAACAGACACTGCACTTATGGTACTTAATGCACAGTATGGCATGGAAGTGGGTACTATAAATCAATTGAGATATACTCAAAAGCTTCAAAAGCCTGTTATTTTCATCGTTAATCAACTTGATCATCCTAAGGCTGACTTTGATAACGTTGTCGCTCAACTCAAAGCTGAGTATGGCGAAAAGGCAGTACAAATACAATACCCTATCAATTGTGGCGAAGGTTTTAATGCTGTGATTGATATATTAAAATATAAAATGCTCAGATGGAAACCCGAAGGTGGAGCTCCTGAGGTGCTTGATATTCCGGATGAAGAACTGGAAAAAGCAAGAGAATTAAAGCAGAAGTTAGTAGAAGCCGCAGCAGAAAATGAAGAGTCTCTGATGGAAAAATTCTTTGATCAGGGAACACTCACCGAAGATGAGATGCGTATGGGAATCCGTTGGGGATTGGTGCATCGCGATTTATATCCGATTTTCTGTGTGTCGGCCGAAAAAGATATGTGTGTGCGTCGTACAATGGAGTTTTTAGGAAATGTAGTTCCTTACGTACGCGATTTACCGGCTCCGGTAAATACAGAAGGAGAAGAAATAAAACCGGATTCGGAAGCTCCAACCAGCTTGTTTTTCTTTAAAACAACCGTTGAACCTCATGTAGGTGAAGTGTCCTACTTTAAAGTAATGAGCGGAAAGGTGCATGAGGGAGATGATCTTATCAATACAAATAGGGGCTCTAAAGAACGTATGGGGCAAATATTCGCTCCTGCAGGACAACAACGTACAAAAATAGAAGAGCTTGTAGCGGGCGACATCGGTGCGGCAGTGAAGCTCAAAGATGTTCGTACGGGGAATACACTGAATGCAAAAGGCGTTGATAATAAATTCGACTTTATAAAATATCCTGATCCTAAGTATCGTCGTGCAATAAAAGCTGAAAACGAAAAAGATACTGAAAAAATGAATGAAGTATTGCAGCGTATGCGCGAAGAAGATCCTACATGGTTAATAGAAAATTCGAAAGAGCTAAAACAGTTGATCGTATCAGGACAAGGAGAGTTCCATCTTAAAACGTTGAAATGGAGAATTGAAAACAATGATAAGATTCCAATTGTTTTCTCAGAACCTAGGATTCCTTATCGTGAAACAATTACCAAAGCAGCTCGTGCAGACTACCGTCATAAAAAACAATCGGGAGGAGCCGGACAATTTGGAGAGGTGCATCTCGTTGTAGAGCCATATACAGAAGGTATGCCTGCACCTGATGTATATAGATTTAATGGTCAGGAATTTAAAGTGCAGGCACGTGATACCCAAACGTATAATTTGGATTGGGGGGGCAAACTCGTATTTGTGAATAGTATTGTAGGGGGTGCAATTGATGCTCGTTTCCTTCCTGCTATCCTCAAAGGTATCATGTCTCGCCTAGAACAAGGACCGCTAACAGGATCTTATGCACGTGACGTTCGTGTAGTTGTATATGATGGTAAAATGCACCCGGTAGATTCGAATGAAATATCATTTATGCTTGCTGGTCGCAATGCCTTTAGTGAAGCATTTAAAAATGCAGGACCTAAAATTCTTGAACCTATATATGATATATCTGTATTTGTCCCTTCGGACAAAATGGGGGATGTGATGAGTGACTTGCAAGGGCGTCGAGCTATGATCATGGGAATGGAAAGCGAACGAGGAATAGAAGTCTTGAAGGCAAAAGTTCCTTTGAAAGAAATGTCTAATTATTCTATTTCACTCAGTTCCTTAACAGGAGGCCGTGCTTCATTTACGATGAAGTTTGCCAGCTATGAACTCGTACCTTCAGATGTTCAGGATAAGCTGTTGAAAGAATATGCAGAAAGCCAGAAAGACGAAGATTAATAGAAATAAGTTTTTTGTCGAAATAAGAATAAGGAGTGGAAAAAATATTTTCACTCCTTTTCCATTTTCTAAAGGGAGGGGTTATTTCACTCCTGTCATATTTTCCGGATTTAATATCCTATCCAAATCATCTTTAGATAGTATATTCTTTTTCAGTACCAGATTATACACATTCGCTCCTGTTTCCAAAGCTTCTTTTGCTATAGCCGTGCTATTCTCATAGCCTATATATGGATTCAATGCAGTCACGAGTCCGATACTGTTCATAACAAGACTTTTGCAATGTTCTTCATTAGCAGTAATACCCTCGATACAGTTTTTTGTGAGGCAAACTATTGCATTGTTAAGCAGGTTTTGCGATTCGAGTAAAGTATACGTTATAATAGGTTCCATAACATTCAGTTGTAGCTGACCTGCTTCAGCAGCCATTGTAACCGCAAAATCATTTGCCAATACTCTAAAGCATGTTTGAGAAACAACTTCAGGAATAACCGGATTTACTTTCCCGGGCATAATAGAAGAACCTGCTTGCATCGGTGGTAGATTTATTTCGTGTACTCCGCAGCGTGGCCCTGATGCCAGTATTCTAAGATCGTTACATATTTTGGAGAGCTTTGTCGCTAGCTTTTTCAATGCAGAAGAATAGGCTACGAAACTACCTGTATTTGATGTGGCTTCTACCAGATTCTTTGCAGAAGTAAAATTGAATCGAGTGAGACGTGTCAGGTTTTTAGCACATAATGCGTCATAACCGGGAATAGCATTCAGTCCTGTACCTACAGCTGTTGCTCCCATGTTTATTTCGAGGCACAAATTTACGCTTTGTCTCAGAGAAGTCTTCTCCTTCTCTAGAGTCGCAGCGTATGCGTCAAATTGTTGTCCCAATGTCATTGGTATGGCATCTTGCAGATGAGTACGCCCCATTGTTATCACATGCTTCAATTCCTGTCCTTTTTGCTTGAGGGCTGTTATTAGCTCAATCAAGGTGTCTTCTATCATTTCATTGTAAAAGAGAATTCCTAGCTTTACGCCTGTCGGATAAGCATCGTTTGTCGACTGAGAAAGATTTACGTGGTCGTAAGGAGAACAGTATTGATATTCACCTTTTTTGTGCCCCATAATCTCTAAGGCAATATTTGCTACTACCTCGTTGATATTCATGTTGGTTGAGGTTCCTGCACCTCCTTGTAGCATATCACTCGGAAACTGGCCGTTGTAATCTCCTTCTATAACTTTTTTACAGGCTTCTATTATTGCATCGTGAATGTCTTTATCCAAGACTTCAAGTTCATAATTCGCTTCGGCTGCTGCCCATTTTACATAGGCTAAAGCTTTAATGAACTGAGGATAATGTGATAACTTTATTCCTGAAATATTAAAATTGTTGATTGCTCTTTGAGTGTGTATTCCATAATAAGCATTATCAGGAACAAGCAGACTGCTAATAAGGTCATTTTCTATTCTACTCATGATGTGATATTTTGAAAGTTATTAAATGGGTATTCGGTTAACAATCGCTCACTAAGTTATGTATTTATTCTTAATTAAAATATTTATTCTATTAAAATGTCATATTTTATTAGTTCTAAAGTTATTCGTTATTTTTTTGTGTAAAGAAACGAGAGCTTCTTTACCTAAGTTTTGTATCTTTGTCGTATGAGACATATGAGATTGATCGCTTTGACTCTAACTCTGATGGCTAGCATGTTTATGTTAGCTCATGCTATTATGCCTCATTCGCATCATGATGGTGTTATCTGGGCTCTTTCCTAAAAGTTGTGGAGATATAATTTTTCCTAACTT
>NZ_MKVC01000031.1:0-85208 GCF_001899125.1 Dysgonomonas sp. 37-18
CTTTTGGCGGGTAGTCTTGGTTTGTACTAACAGTACTGGAGATATTGTCCTGATTTAGAAATACACCTTTTTCGGACGTAAGAAATATCTTGTTCTGTGCACATACAGCTTGCCAACTGCTTGTTATATAGCAGCGTTTATTTAATTCGTTAAATAGATAGATAAGGAGTTTGTTTTTCTTACTGGCAATTCTCAATGGCTGTTTTGTTGTACAGGATAGGATTTGCTGCATAATATCAATAGTCATTGCAGTATCTAATATCTTTATTTTATTTACACACTCTACAAGAGTTTCTATCTGTTTTTCATTAAGGGTTGATTTAAAATCTTTTATTATAATTTCCGGTTGTGGTGCTTGTAATTCAGGTTCAGGTACTTTATCAAACTTATCAGTATTGACTTTAAACAGCAAATCGAATGTTGTATCTATTTGACTTTGTTTTTCTGTGGATAGATTCCCATAAGATACTCGATTCTTATACTCTGAAAACTGATTGTCAAGATATTCTTTTTCCTCTTCTTTATTCATATTATTATATTTAATCACTGTTCTCATATAATGAGGAGTAAACTGAATATCTTTGAATAGTAAAGTAAGAAAACTAAACCAACTGAATATAGCTACAAAGCCAAAGAGAATACAAGCTAATGGAAACCAAAGATGGGCTAAGAATGTGTTTTTCTTTTTCAATAGCTCATATTTATTCATCAAAGAATTCCATATCTTTTGATTGGCTTCTCTTTGAGAGTATTTTATATAAGCTAGTTTATTCATGTAATGTTTTTTTTACATTCATAACAAAACTAATAAAAAGAAGAGGTACAGCAAAATGGTTGGTTGATTTATCTGTGTATTACAAATTATTGTCTATAACGTAGTGTATCTTATTTGAATAAATCTTTTAAATAAGATGCCATATGTTTTAATTCAATTTTATGTTCTTTCTCTATTCTCATCGTACTAATAATGAAAAAAACAATGTAACAGTCAATATACATATCCTTTAGGTCGAAGATAACACCTCCCAGTAGTTTAAAATACAGAAAATCAAGTACTCCTTTTTCCCAAACTAATATACCCAAGTATCCACATATATACCCTGCTGTAAGAAAACAAAAAGAAATATCAAGCATTTTATTGTTCGGAGCAATTCCTTTAAAAAAACGATAGAATAGAAATAATACAAACCAGATCAATGGAAATAAAATAATATGAAATGTTAATCCTGCATCCATACCTGTTTTCTTATAGATTGAATCATTCACGAAACTATACTTACTGTTAAATGTCGGTTTGAAATCTAATAATTGAGGTATAATCTCGCAATTAATATCCATAAATGAATGATAGATAATTAATTTAGCTGCTTGATCTATTATAACCAACAATACAATTAATAATATAATATTTCGTGTTCTCATATGTATGCGCCAAAATTATGAAATGGTCATTTATTGGTATTTACCTAATCATTCTCTTTTATCCTTGACAAACCCGATAGCTTTTTTATTACAGTCATTTCTTCTTCTGAAACCAGTATTTTTGACAATTCAAATGCGATACATGGAACTGTCTCTGGACAATATATGGACACAACTCCATTTGATCCCAAGTAAGTTATGGAGCTATTATTATTTCACCATCAATCTAATCTATAAATATATCTAATGCTTTTTCACCAATTTAAATTCATAATATTGAGTAAGCCATGCTATAGTATCGGATTCCGCAACCATATCAGACAAAGACTGAAAGGTTGAGTTGTCATAAAAGAATCTGTCTATTTTTGCTATTTCATAAGCCTGCCAATTTCCGCTATGTCCACCACTCCATAAGTCACTGCCTTCTATTTCTTTTCCTTTATGGTTAATGAAATAGAAGGCCTTATTTATCAAAAAATCTTCTTCATTAAGAAATACACCCCAATATTGATTGCCTGTATACCACAAGGTATCATTAGATAATTTTAAAGGAAAATCACGAACTGTCTTATTATACTTAAGATACAGACTGTCCTTCACCAGATCAATAACTAATGTGTCGCAAGGGCTTTCTCCAATGGAATGTTTCCAAAAATCACTTATAAACTCGTTGCCTACACCTTGCTTTTCCCCTTTAGGTCCAACATATACGTTAAAATCTTTTATTTCATGCTTCCCTGTATATGCATATTCATATATTGTCGGCTTAATAGGTTCGGGAGTTGGGCTTGAACTATCATCATTACATGATGAAAGAAGTAATACGATCACTGTCAATAAGGCTAATTTTGTTTTCATTTTGTTTCTCGTTAAAAATTATACAAAAATAGACCAATGGAATGAAAATACCCTTGATTCAAATCAAGGTTTGTTCGTGAATAACATTTTTTCGAATTCGGCTCAAAGTCTCCGGCGTAATTTTTATAAATGAGGCTATTTCTCTTAAACTGACTAAATTCAAAATTTCGGGATAACGCTCTATCAGTTTCAAATAGCGTTCTTTTGGTGAATCGCAATATAACGAAACTAATCTGCTGTAGATATCCTCCAATAAAGTTTCGGCTAGTTCTGCTCGAAGATTTTTATTGTGAAAATGATCGTAAAAAATATTGAGCTCATTATGTGTAAGGTTTAAGACCGTGGAATCTTTAATTGCTTGGGCATCAACTGTAGATGTCTTTTTTATCTGGAAAGAGCCATAATCAACAACAAAATCATTCTCAAAACTATAACCTACAATTTGATCTTTTCCATCCGAAGTATATCCCAAATACCTAAACCCACCTTTCAAAATGAAGCCTACATGATTATGAGCTTCTCCTTGCCGTACATACAAATCATTCCTTTTATATTCAGATAAAATGCCCTTCTTTATGAAGAAATCTTTTATATCAGCAATCCCTTTAAGTTCAAGATGTTTATTGAAAACAGCCATTGGGTAAGTTTACTAATTATTTCTATTGTATATTTTTCCGTCGGAAGCAGTATGTTCCAAAATGGAACTAACTGAATTTTCATCTAATTATTCTAAACTAATTTCAGGCAATGAATTTACGGCTTTTTCTTTTAATGAATCTACCGCACGAGTATATTTCTCGGTGTGTTTCAATCCGCTATGCCCTAAAAGTGATGCAACGGTTTTTATATCAGTCTGGCATTCACCTAAAAGATTAACAGCAAAAGAGTGTCGGGCACAATGCCATGTTATGTGTTTGTCTATCCCTGCACGCGCGACCCATGTTCTAAGAGCTTTTAAACACCCTGTATGACTCGGCAATTTGAATATATAATCATCTTTCGTTGGCTTCTCTCCAATAAGACTGAATAAGGTTTGACTAAGAGGAATGATAACAATAGAGTTTTTTGAATGTCCTTTCGTTTTAGCTTGTTCGAATTTTATTCTTTTGCCTGAATAATCCACATTGCTATATTTCAGATCTACCACATCGCAATATCTTAAACCTGCATATAGACAGAATAGGAAAGCTTTCTTTATATCTCCATTCTGATATGGTGTTTTCGCAAGCTCTTGTATTTCTTCCAATGTCAGTACATCCTTAGTCAAAGCAGTATCATCGACAATACAAGAAACACCATTAGTCGGATTTTTATGGAATATATCTTTTTCAGTGGCATATTTGACAACTTTTTTAAAACGCTGGAAATATCCTCTTGCACCCTCTCCAATCGAACGGTTTTGCAGATATTCGACAAATTTAACCATCATATCTTTATCCATCTGCTCAGGTTTAATATAATTCTTCATTGTCGGGTATGATTCAGCTAAGAAGTTCTTAAACCGCTGTAAACTGCCTTGCATCATTCTCAAATCTTTCTTTGTATAAGTATCTACATAGTTTTGAAAGAATTCAAGGAAATTAATTCTTTTCTTTACCGGACTTACTAAGCCAAAAGCAGAATGATTTAATTCTGTCTCTCTAGCTGTTCTTATTTCTTCTGCTAATTGGAGTGTTTCTTTATTCTGTTGTCTTTCAAAAGTGTTCTTTGGTTTATCCACAATGTAGAGTTTAAGGTATTCCTTAACCCTTACACCATCCCGATAAATATCCAAATAAAGGGATATATTGCCATTCGATAAGGCTTTCTCCCTTAACGTAACATTGTTCTTTTTTGTCCCTTTTCTCATATTATTTGTTTTATTGCCTTTTTCTGTGTTTATTATACGCTTCTAGTGCTTGGTTTCAAAGGTAATAAAAGATTTTAATCGGGGGACAAAATAGGGACAAAAAGTTGAAAAAAATAAGAAAATAGCCATAATTAGCTAAAATATCAATAAATATAAAATACTGATATATAGAATTTTATTTGTTTTTAATTTACTTTATTTGATAGGTATTGTACCGGCTCTGGGTACTCAGGCGGAGAAAGTTGAAAAACTATCTCCGCTTTTTTATTTTTTGTCTCGCAATTTGTTTTTTTATAAGATATTAATCAAGTACAAAATTTTTGGTTTGTGTTTTATAGGGCAATATATAATATAGGTTCTTAGACTTATCCGATAACGATTTTCTCGTTCATGTTAGTTATCAACGTCCCTCCTAATTGAATGTTATTTTAGCTTCATCTTTATTTACCCAATCTTTAATAACCCCTTTATTGACAGATAAGTCTGAAAATTGTTTTGGAACTCTTATTTTTGAATTATCAACAATAATAAACAGCATGTAAACTCCCCAGCCAAAACTTTTTATCCCACATTGCAGCGCATTTATAGGAATCGATTTAATAAGATTATCAACTATTTCTCTTTTTGTAAAAGCTCCTATTTGGGGTTCGTATGGATTCCAATAATGGTTCCAAATCTCTCGTTTTTCGGAGATAGGAAGTATATCCCATTCTAAAAAAGTAATATTATTATTTAACAACTTCATAGTTTTTATATTTGAAGGTATTACAAATGTAATATATTCTATTTTCTGCGGCCTCGGAATCCTATCCCTCAACTCATAAATCAAGTCTAAATCTTCAAGAAATTGGTTCGAGAACAGAACGGTTAAGGGTACAAAGAAAACCTGATAGAGAAATCTGTCAGGCTTTTACTATTTAGGGGAGAAGAAATACCTTATTTATTTTTTGTTAAAAATGATAGCCCCAAAGCTTTAATTTTCTTCTCTCTATCTCCAATTTTTAAATTCCATCTTTTTTCAAAAAAATCAAGCATTTTTATCCCTCTTTCAAGAATTTCGTTAGCTGTCCATTCCTCATTTAAAGCGACTTCATTTTCACTGTAAGAACCAAATCTATACCCTGTCATATTTGCATCTCTTTTCATAGGGAAAGGCTTATTGCCTAATGATGAATTCTTTGGCCTTGAGAGAGCTAGTAGATTTCCTAATGAATTTTTTAAAATCTTTTTTTGCAGGGGTGAATATTCTGAAAATCTCTCAATCCAATATTTCTCTTTAGCAGTTTGGGGATAAATATGTTCTACTGAGAAGTAATCTTTTTCATAATTTTCGTTTATAAAAGAATTCCATTCAATCTTTACTCTCTCAGTTTTTGACATAGACTGAAGATACATTTCATATTCAAATAAGAGGTATTTTATAAAAGGCATTCTGTAATAACCCCCATCTTTTAGTCTATCGCTCAGAATATCAGCGAAATCATTCTTTAAGAAAAAACTTTCAATTATTTTTTTTATTTTTTCAAGTAATTTTTTTGCATCCATATGCTCGGATATACAATGGTTTGAAAATTCGCCTCTATGAATTTCATATAAGGATGAAAAAAAGGATTGAACAAAATAGAATTTTTCAAATTCATTTAGTAAACGTATTCTCAGGTTCAAATCTTTTTCTTTTTGGAATATCGAAAATATAGATAAGGTTGGTTTATTATTACATAATCTATTAATTCTTTCTAATATTATCTTTTCTTCCAAACTAAAATTAGAGTCTATTGGTGTTGATAAATAGTAATACAATTCAATTGATTCTTTTAATTGAGTTGAAAAATCATAGATAAAAGGTTCTGAAATTTCAGGTAATTGAAGTTTTAGTACTTTTTGATTACTTCCATATATTCTTTTCTGAGAAAATAATTCATTTAACAAAAAACGATTATAATTTCGCATAAACATTTCAAACCTGTTTATTGCCTCAATAGTATTCTCATTTTCATCATCTGGTATTTTATCTATTCTATCTAAATAAAAACAAGATAAAAAGATCCTTAAAAATTCATCATCACCAATTCTAACTTTTGGATTTTTTCCTAAATAATGGTATGCAGTCTTCCAAGCATCATTTATGACTCTTCTTAATTTATTATCTTTTTTTGAGTCTGATGATAATTTAGTAGAGATAAAGATAAGTCTGTTCTTGAGTAACTCTAAGGTAGTTAGTGGCTTTCCTCTGTTATTCATTGTTTCAAAAGTCACAAAAACATCTATATCACTCGATATCTCATAAGCATTGAATACAAATTGTTGAGTTGCTTTTGTAAATATAACATTGACTTCATTTTCAGTCATCTCTAATATTTTACTAGAAAAAAAATGTTTAGCTGAAAATAAATTCTTTGTATAAATAGTTTCTTCTTTAGGGTGATGTATGTCTGACTTTTCGCAAAAGATATCTGTCTTAAGAAACTCATAGCTTGGATTATCTTTTTCATAACCGAATATATAAGACCTTGATATCTCTTCTGGCTTTGAATCAAAAATATATTTTCTTCTAATATCTTCTTTATTGCTATAGTTGAGATATTTCACATTTTTATGTTCTAATATTGCTATGATTAAAAGAACAATAGTTGTTAAACGTTGCTGTCCATCAACAACATAGTATGGTTTGAAATTTCGAGATTTTATTATCCAGGAATCTTCTTCCCAATTGCTCCACTTTTCTTCATCTACTTCTTCCAATGTGAGTACACCGAGATAATGTTTAGAATTTTCTTGAATTTGTTCAAGGTCTAACCAAAAATCATTTAACTGATCTATCCCCCACGAGTATCCTCTTTGATAATCTGGGATTCTATATAATGCTTCTGTGAAAATTCTCGAAACCGTAAAGAGTTCTGTCTTCATTGATATTATATACTCTAAGAATTATTACTTCCTCTCCTTCAACACCTCATGCAACAAAGAAATAGCCTCTTCTTTATCCTTCAACATTCTTTCGTATAAAGCGATCTTTTCATCGTAAAGCTCAACTATTTTATCTAACGGGTTAAATGTCGGGGAGTAGTTTATAGAACCTGAATTATCATAAGCATTTACAATATTGATGGAAGCTCCTTGTTCAAGCTCAGTAATAGCTTCAACAGGAATATCCAAAACCTTAGCAATCTTTTCTAAAATATCCTGTTCGAGCTTATCCTTTTTCTCATAGCTCGAAAGAGTAGCTTGTGATACTCCTATTTGCTCTGCCAGAACATCTTGATTAATATTTCGCCATTCTCTCCATCGGCGGACGTTTGGACCATGATTGCTCTTTTTTATGCTTGTTTCTTCCATGTCTTTCTATTTGTGAATTTGTTTATATGCAAAAATAAGCATTTAGAGCAAATAATAATTTATTTGTGAGGATAATATTTTAACAGTTAGGATATTAATATATTATTTGTGTTTCTGATATCTTATTGTCTCAATTAATAGGATATAAGACGCTGTGCCATTTACTTTGCAATTGTGAATTATACAAACTCAAATATAGCAACCCTTACAAAAGTGCAGTAAGCCTAATACAAACATTTATGGAAAAATTAGAAAGAGGGGATATAAATCTGGAACCGATGTATACATTCTTTAAAGAAGACATTTCTCCTAAAGACTTTGCTAAACTATTGGATGAATTTTTATATAACTATGTCGTTCTATTTATACAATGTCAGTCTGATGCTATAATTAGCACGCATAAAGATACTCTTGAATTTATCCACTATCTAAAAACCTTACGGGATATTGTTCCTTTATGTGACAAAAGGCAATAAAGCGATCAAATTCCAAAATACAGGTTTGAGAATAGAACTGTTAAGGGTGCACAGCAATCCTGATAGAGAAATCTGTCAGGATTTTTTTATTTCATTCTTTAGATAAACCATGTCTATTAGTTGCTTGCCATTTTCAAATATTTGATGGTCGTAATTGTCTATGAAAAAGTTTTTTACGGTGTGTGAATATACAAAGCCAAATTTTTTGTAAAATGACAATATAGTAGGATCGTCGCCTGTACCAACCAATAATATGTCACATTTATCTTTATAGTTTTCAATTATATATATCATCATTAAACTCCCGTATCCTTTCCCTTGTTCTTTTTGGTAAGTTGCAATATTTTTGATTTCGAAAGTATTCTCGTCTTCTTGAGTAACGACACTAACGGTTTTTAGATCAGTGTCGTATAAAGCAAATAGTTCTCCTCTTTCTAAATATCTGTAGATCATGCTTTCCTGTTCATCCCCCAATAGCAGCAGGTTCATAAACCGGTCTTTCCCCTCTGTTATTTTTTTTATTTTCATTTTAGCAGCATGTTGATATTAATAACAAGGCAATATTAATAAATAAGGTTTAAAACGTCAAGAAATCGGTTTGAGAAAAGAATGGCTGTCTACTCGCTTACTTCTTCTCCGAACAGTTTTTTCCACTTGGCGACAGTATTGCGACTAAGTTTGTATTTTGTGGCTAGTTCTTTGTTATTTAGCATGTTCTCTTTCTGATCTTGGAGTATTTGCTTTATACTTTTTTGGTCGTAAGCACGGTGACGTTGTCCCAAAAGTATTTCTTTGCGCCCTTGTTTATTTGAGAATAAAATCATATTAACCCGTATTACGTCTAAAGCAGTCCAATTCCTTTTATTTAAGTAATTGATGCAATTCGCCTCCCTATCGGGATACTTATCACGAATCATGTCGGCATATATCTTATGGTATAAGGGTCTATTCTCTTTGTTGTTCAATTTTTGTTTTTTCTTCCTCTCCATTCGGTTTGTTTGTGTTATTTCCATATTTTCTCATCCAGCGGTTAATTGTTGTTGAAGGAATATTGTATTCTTGCTGTACGTCACGTTTGTTTTTGCGCCCACTTTCTATTAGTTCTAGTAGGTACATAATTACCTCGTGAGTATAGATGTTCTTCTTAAATACAGGTAGAGATGTGTTCTTTTCCCTATTTGTTTTATTGATATCCTGCGGAGCATAAAGAATAAGATGTTGACTATAGATTCGAAAAAAATCATATTCCAGCAATTTACTCCAATGCAATAAGAGTTCACTCTCTAAAGACTTTCGATCAAACATATCTTTAATGTCTTCCTCTGATACTTTCAGGAAATTACATGCCCGGTCAATATCCACATTGCATTCCGACATGCGTTTTTGAATTAACTTTCCGATATGAATATTTCTAAAATTGTTAAGGTTTGGCATATAATCTTCTTTCGACAATAAAATGTTTAATATAAATTTTACCCGTTTATTTATTCCTAACCGGTTTTTATTAAAAAGGGAGATACAGAGATCTCCCTTTCCTACGCATAGCTTTGTTAATCAGGCCTTTTTAGGAAAGCCTGCCTAAGATTGAAAAGTCCCAAAAGCTCTAGAGATTACTATCTTTAATTTAATAACTAGTTAAGCCAATCCCCTTGAGTTATCTTTTATTTAGTGAGGATTAATTCCACTGATTGCAGCCTTCTTCAAAGCCCAGGCCACAGCATTGAGCTCCAAAGCAGAGTTATATATAAACTGATTCCACGCTGTGCCCGGTCCATAATTTTTCGACAATGGTAATCCCTGGCTGTTATATCTTGACGGATAAGCGCCTGTACTGTTATCAGTTGTGGAAGAACCTACACTGTCTCCGAAATAAAGAAAGTTCTTGCTGTCGTTATACCATACGATCGAGTATTGTGGATCTTGTAACGTTTTGGATGCAGAACGCGCCGTACAAATTTGCACAGAGTTAGGAGGTAGCTCGGTCATTATCACAGAGCCGGTTGTCCCATTATCTTCCCCCCAATGCCTGTCCGAAAGATTTCCAAAAGGACCATTAATAACAGGATCACTTGGTAAGTTTGATATCACATATACATCGTCGTCTGTTTGCCCTCCGGATTGAGCAATAGCGGGGCTTATACCAAACAATCCGCTCATAAGCGTATTCACATCGCTACTAGTCCCATCAGCCGACCCATAAATTACACAGCCACCTTTATTAATGTAATCCCTTAACGCCGTAGTGAGAGCTGTCGTAGGGGCAGCACCGTAAGCAAAGTACAATACAACATCGGGCATAGTACCATTGCTATAACCATCATTAAGATACTTCGCAGCTGTATTTACAGTTGAGGTACTCCATAATTCGGTGAAACTTACTATTTTTACAATTCCATTAGGTCCAAAACTTATACCTCCATTGGTCAATGCCTGGCTCCTGGCAGTAGAGTTCCAAGAATAAGTACTTCCCGAGCCAATAACGGCATAAGTCATAGCCGGCAAAGTCAAAGGTATTGTTGTATTACAGGTGTTATTCCCCTGTGGCGTATTTGCATTAATCGTTATCGGGAAATCAGAATTGACGGTAGGTGTCCCCGAACCAATAAGAGTGATAGTGTGTGTCCCGATAGTTAAATCACCACTGGCAGAAAAACGGATACCATTCGTCAAAGGAGTATTGATGTTATATGAACCGGCAGTGGTCACGGTTACGTTTAAAGCTATCGTATTTGAAGCTGTTAAAGGTGTTCCTTTCAGGTATCTTCCGTTTACCACTATGCTGGAGCAGTTTAGAGAGTAATTTGCTATAGCAGAAGATACTTCTATTTGAGGTTCACAGCCCGGAATAAGCCCTATGCCATTAAAGGAAAGTTTATCCGTTTGCGCATTCACAGGAGTGCCCTGACACGGGATATTCACAGTCATCTTCCCAATACTCAATGCAACCCCCGACTGATAAAAACTGTAGCCATTCCCGGTAGTTATAGTAATAGAGAAAGCTCCTACTTTTGTTACATTCAGATTTATACTTAGATAATTAGCTGAAGTAGTAGGTGTGCCTTCCACGTAGACTCCATTAATCTCTATATCGGAACAATTCACCGCATCGAACTTAGCATTTCCCATTTTGCTCTGGAAACAATTCCATTGCTCTCCATCCCACTGATTTAAACCTAAGCATAATTCTTTATCATCATTCTCTGTCAGGTTGTAAACGATCAAGCCCGTATGAGCCTTATCTAAAGCCTCCTTATTGGCTGCTCCGCTATAGGCAGTATTCGGTCCCGAAGCCGGATCATCCGGGTCTGCCAAGAACATGGGATAAAGAGCTTTTTTTTCTGATAAGGTTACTCGTGGTAAGGCTAAACCCCTATGCGCATTAGAGCTGGCATCGGTCACCGCATCTTTCTCTTTTAGTTGTAAGATAGATCCGGATATAGGCTCTTCACCCGAGCCGATTGAGACTTGCGCTTGTAGTGTAGATAAGGGCAAGAACAACATTATAAAAACGAGAAATGTTGTTACTGATTTGTTTCGATTCATGAGTTCTCTTTTAGTTTATTTCTATTAATTTGTGCTACAATCATATTTTGTTTTGTAAAAAACAGGACAGCATAAATAATACCTCAGGTAACGATAGTTACAAATGCAAAACTTATTTATAATTAGGGTGATAGAGTAATTCGTCTTAATGATATGTCTAGATATATGTGCTACGATATTTTTATCTTATATCTTTATATTACCTTCATGCTGTTTGTCTGTTCGGGAATTTTTGACAAAATTGAGAGATTTATTTTGTGTAAACAATAAGCTATATCGACATCGCTGTTAATAATGTATCTATTTTAGAGCTTGTTGATAAGGTTAGGGAGGATATTCGATGTATTGACGTGAAAAAAAAGTTGAATATACATTGAATTGCAGGTAAACTTGTAGTTGTTAAATTTTTAATCGTCAGAAGTTGTACCCTCTCCCAACATTATTTCGACTGCTTTTCTTTGTTCATTAAAATATTCTTTTCTTATTAGATCGGCACTTCCCGTTATAAGAATAGAATATCGTTTCATCGATTCAATCCAGATTTGATGAACTTCCAGTAGTTGGGAGTCGAAGCTCGTAATACCACCTATCCCATAAATTCTAAAATGAGCTATTTGACTATTGTCTGACTTGATTAAAGAACAAGAAGATTCTATATTGATGCTCGAGATATAAACAGATATCTTTGATGATGTACCCAAACTGCCTTTCGCAGCTTTTGTTTCGAGATTGTTTATTAAGTCGAGGAGGTCTTTTTTTAGTAGTATGACTTCCGGTTTTGTTATCAATTTAAGCTTGGAGAAGAAAACTATATCCTTAATGTATGAAGTAAAAGTATTGCAGTCGAAGATGTATTCAGTATCAATAGTCTTACTCTCTTTTATAAATTCATGAACCAGGTTCGCAATTTCATCCGAAATTTTATACTCCGAAAAAGGCAGTTTATGTTCTATTGCTTTTGTTTGGTATAGCCATTTGTAAGATGCGACTTTCGCTAAAGTTTTATATTCCAGAAAAAGCTGAAAAGGGATCATGTTGGAGGCAATGATAAGTTTTGCATTTGTTGACTGCCGTGCTACTTTATGAAGTTCTATATATGATTCCGCAACTTTTTTGAGTGTATTTTCAAGGTTATCACTTATAATCATCTTTGTTTCAAAAGATGCATTCTTAGCGTCTTTTTTCTGATGATTGATAATGTCATCCAATGAAATGTTTAGGTCGTTAGATATTTTAATGAGTTCATCCATATTGAACATTACTTCTCCTCTCAATCTGCGATATACAGCTTCTCTTCCCAAGGAAAGCAAATTCATTAAGTAATATAAAATCTTGACATTGTCAGGAATTGCCAATTTTATTAATGTAACTAGTCTTTTTATAGCTTTATTGTTTTGTTGCATATATTATATTTTCTACTTCGTAGATATACTTTTTATAAAAGAAAAAGCTCTTTTATGGACTTAATATTAGAGAGTTTATTGTTCAGCCCATGGCCTTGCATAAGTATATTTGTAGAGCCCTTAAGTCTAAACTTTTCTGTATTCGATATAACGAATGAATATCGTTTGTCCTATTTTTTAGACAGTTATGGGTGGAAACAGTTTATATGATAAGATTGAAAAAACGAAGTGTAAAAGTGAAATATTAATCTGTATTAGACAATAGGCTGATTCGACAACAGTGTTTATTCTGTGTCTTTATTCGTGTTTTTCTATAAAGTGTGATAAGGTATGTCAGCACAAATTAAGGAAAAAGTTTAACCGTGCCTGTTATTGAAAATGCGGTATAGGAAATAGTTATAATTTTTGCATTATAAATTCTCTTTGCTTGTTAAAATATTCGATTCGAACTAAATCCGCACTGCGTGTTATTAATGTAGAGTATCGTTTTAATGAATTAATCCAAGTTTTATGTACTTTACATATAGTCGGATCTTCAGTGTTTATACTGCAAAGGCCATATATGCGGAAATGTGTAACCTGATTATTATCCCATTCTAGAAATGTGTAAGTTGTATCTATGCTAATATTAGATATATAAACCGATATTTTTGAGGTTGGGCTAAATTTACCCGAAGCAGTTTTTATTTCGAGGTCGTCAATCAAGTTCAAAAATTCTTCTTTCAATAAGTTGACCTCTTCGTTAGTTATTAAATTTAATTTGTAAAGAAAAACAATGTCTTCAACTATAGAATTAAAGGTGTTGGGATCAAATATAAAATCAGAGTCAATGGTATTATATTCTTTTACAAATTCATGAGCAAGGCTGATTATTTCATCCGATACCTTATAGTCACTAAAGGACATCATATTTTCAACTGGTTGAGTTTGATACAACCATTTGTAAGATGGAATTCTCGCCAGATTTCTGTAATTGAGAAAAAACTGATAGGGCATCGTGTTTGTTGCGATAGACATTTTAGCTTCAGGGTGTCTGTTTGCGAGTTTGCACAATTCGACATGTCCATTTAATGTCTGTTTGAGGTTCTCCATAAGATGTTTTAAAGAAGTATCTTTTATCAGCATTTTTGTTTCAAACAAAATGCCATATTTTTCCATTTTTTCAGGATTTACAATACTATCTAAAGATATGTCCAAGTCTTTGGATATTAGTATAAGCTCATCCAGATTGAATGTTATCTCTCCTCTTAGTCTGCGATATACAGCTTCTCGGCCTAACGATAACAAATCCATCAGGTAATGGGCTATTTTGACATTTTCGGGAAGTGCAGATTTGATTCTATACACCAAGTTGTTTACAACCTCTTTATTCATCATAGACTTACATTTATTGAGATTGAGATATGTTTAGTGGTTAACTTTAATCTAAGTTTTAGTAAATCTTTTTTTATCGCATAAATTTATTATATTTATTTTAAAAATTGGTATGGATTTTATTCAAGAATGTGTTATTTTATCACTTTTTTTTGAAAGCTCTTATCGTTGAGGTGAATCCCCGTATTCATCCAAAGTTTGCACATTTATGATTCTTTGATTGCTGCTGCCTCTGAATCGTAGCTCTTCGCTTTGCAGTGCTTCAATATATCTGCCGTCTACCAAAAAATCGATAAAAGGAAGAATTTGAGAAAGCCTTTCCGATTTTAGAATGTTTTCATACAAAAATCCGGTATAGCACCAGATGTTTTTGTCTGTTTCTGCTTTTATTCGTTGTGCAAGCTGTGTGAAACCTTCTACTTGAAACAGGGGATCTCCACCCGAAAAAGTAACGTTTGCAAATTCATCTTCTTTTATTATCTCTAATAGCTGATCAATGGTGTGTGGTGTGCCATTTTTTATATCCCACGATTGTGGGTTATGGCATCCCGGACATCTGTGTGCACAACCCGCAGCGTAGATGGCCGTTCTGAATCCGGGACCATCTACGGTGGTGTCATGTATAATATTTAGTATTGATAGCTTATTCATGAATAATGCGGTCGTTTAACTCTGCCAGTTTTGCGCTGTTCCATCGGTCTGTTGTCCCTACCAGGTAACCTGTTATGCGTTGCAGGCGATCTATTTCGTCGCTACCGCATTTTGGGCATCGGGTGAGCTTTGTATCCGAATTTTCATAGCCGCATTTCAAACAACGATTGCGATTGTGATTGACTGATGCATACCCCATATTATATTTATCCATCATATCTACTACTGTCAATATAGCATCGGGGTTGTGTGTGGCATCACCGTCTATCTCTACATAAAAGATATGTCCTCCTCGAGTTAGGTCATGATAAGGAGCTTCTGTCTTTGCTTTCTTATGTGCACTGCATTGGTAATATACGGGTACGTGATTGGAATTGGTGTAATATTCACGATCGGTTATGCCCTTGATTAGCCCAAAGTCTTTTTTGTCTCGACGTGTAAAACGTCCGGCGAGCCCTTCGGCAGGAGTTGCAAGTACACTGTAATTATGCTGATATTTTTCTGAGAATTCATTTACTCGATCTTTCATATAAGTTACTATCTCCAGTCCGAGTTTTTGAGCTTGCTCATCTTCTCCATGATGTTTACCTACAAGTGCAACAAGAGCTTCGGCAAGTCCTATAAAACCAATGCCCAATGTGCCTTGATTAATTACCTTCTCTATCGTGTTCTCATCTTTTACCTGCTCGCATCCTTCCCATAATACAGACATTAGTAATGGAAATTGTTTGGGAGCGGCAGTTTTCTGAAATTCGAACCTGCGATGCAATTGTAATGCGGTCAGGTCGAGTATCTGGTTTAGTTTGCTGTAGAAGCAATCTATTCTTTCTTTTTCATTTTCTATATTTCTGCATTCTAAGGCAATGCGTACAAGATTGATAGTGGAGAAAGAGAGATTCCCCCGTCCGATAGATGTCTTTTTCCCAAAGCGATTTTCGAATACGCGTGTCCGACAACCCATTGTAGCTACTTCGTATTCAAATCGGCGAGGATTGTCTGCTTTCCAGTCTTCATGTTGATTGAATGTCGCATCCAGATTCAAAAAGTTAGGGAAGAAACGGCGGGCACTCACCTTGCTTGCTAGTATATAAAGATCATAGTTTTTGTCGTCCGGCAAATAGTTTACGCCTCGCTTCTTTTTCCATATTTGTATAGGGAAAATAGCCGTTACGCCACTTCCTACTCCTTCGTATGTACTGTGGAGTAATTCGCGAATAATACAGCGCCCTTCAGCGGAGGTGTCCGTTCCGTAATTGACCGAACTGAATACGACCTGATTTCCTCCACGAGAATGGATTGTGTTCATATTGTGAATAAAGGCCTCCATCGATTGGTGAACTCTGCTCACTGTTCTGTTTATAGCATGCTGTATAATTCGTTTGTCTCCTGCTAAATCTTTGACTGAACAAGGGATATAATCTTCTATTTCTGTTTCGTACAAATGTTTGTATTCTATTCCTGTAGCTTGTTCGAGAACTTTTATTTCTTCAATAAAGCTCTTACGTACAAATGGAGCTAAATAAAAATCGAAAGCAGGAATAGCCTGTCCGCCATGCATCTCATTTTGCGCTGTTTCCAGAGAGATACAACCTAGCATACTGGCAGTCTCAATGCGTTTTGCGGGACGAGATTCTCCATGTCCTGCAAAAAAACCGTTTTGTAATATTTTATCTAAAGGATGTTGTACGCAAGTAAGACTTTTAGTCGGATAATAATCTTTGTCGTGTATATGCAGATAGTTGAGACGAACAGCTTCTTTTACCTCCGGCAATAATAAATAATCATCAACAAAAGGCTTAGTGGTTTCGCTAGCAAACTTCATCATCATACCGGCAGGTGTATCGGCGTTCATGTTTGCATTTTCTCGCGTGATATCGTTCGATTTAGTATCTATAATTTCCAGAAACATGTCTCGCGTTTTTGCTTTGCGGGCAATGCTGCGTTTGTCACGATAGGCAATGTATTTTTTTGCCACCTCTTTGCGGGGGCTTTTCATCAACTCCATTTCTACCATGTCTTGTATTTGCTCCACTGTCATCTGCTCATTTCCCTGACAGGATACATAGTCTGTAATGCGTCTGATTAAAGTGGAATCTTCTCCTTGTTCGGTGTGTAGCATGGCTTTGCGAACTGCTGCCATGATTTTTTCCTCATTAAAACCGACGATACGTCCGTCTCTTTTTACAACTGTCTGAATCATATTCGTTATCGTTTATACTTTTATTGTATCAATTAAAATATAACTGACAGGAGCAGGGAAGTACACAGACTTATTTGGAGTTAATATGTTGTATAATTCTGCTGCTTTTCTCCCGAAAGCTAGAATGTATATACGGCAGGTCTTCTGACTTATTTCGCAGTTGGTAACCTTCCCATCAGTATTCGTTGACAGTGGTGTGAGAGTCCAACTACCTTTCTGAAATTTACAGCTACGGGGATAGTTCAGGTCTTTCACCTGATTCCCTTTTCATCCGATTATATTCGGAACCGTATATGTTAACAAAGTTATATGATTTTACTTAATAAAAGACTTGATTGGATATTTTATTTAAGTGTTTTCTGATTTAAGTTTTCTCTGTTTATTGTTAATTAGCTTTTTATGAGTTTGTTGTGATTTTGCTATTGTTGAAAAGTTTTCTAAAAATAAAATTTTATATTCTTATCGATGATCTTTTTTTGTTTTTGTAAAGAGAAATGCTTTATGAATAATCTATATGTCAGACCTTAAGTCCATAATTTCGGAAAATATTTTCAGCCTTTTCTATTTCCGACTGTTCGGGAGGTGCAATGTCTTTAAGCTTGTAGTCTTCAGTTAATTGCTCCCATTTATGTAATCCCATTTGATGAAAAGGTAGAATATCTACTCGCTGTACATTTTTATATTCAGAAACTTGTTTTGCCCAGTCATTCAGGTCTTTTTCATCGTCGGTGAAGCCCGGAACGAGCACATATCTTAGCCAGGCAGGTTTTTCAATTTCTGTGAGGTACTGCATGAAGCGAAGTGTTGGCTCCAGAGGTTTTGCTGTGAGGTTTTTATATTTATCAGGATTGATATGTTTAATATCCAGTAGTACAAGATCTGTGTGCTCTAAAACTTCCTTTACCTTATCATTTAATATATATCCTGATGTGTCTATAGCTGTATGTAAACCTTCATTTTTACACATCTTAAATAGTTCGATAATAAACTGAGGTTGTAGCAGGGGTTCTCCTCCCGAAATGGTTATGCCCCCATTGCGTATGAAGTTTTTTACCTTCTTTACTTCTTCAAAAGCCTCTTCCGGAGCTAGTTCGTACTTCTTATCGTTCATATTCCATGTGTCTGGGTTATGGCAATAGAGGCAACGAAGAGGGCAGCCTTGCATAAAAAATACAAATCTTATACCCGGGCCGTCTTTAGTTCCAAAAGATTCGAAAGAATGAATTAAACCTTTCATTATTTATTTTCTTCCAGCTAAGTGAAGTTGCCCCAAAAGTGTTTTTTTTGTTTTGGAGCAACTTTTTATTTATTAACGGAGTATCAGAATGATGTAGTAATCGTTCTGTTTATAACATCCAATTGCTGCTCTTTTGTAAGTTTTACGAAATTAACAGCATAACCTGATACACGTATTGTCAACTGAGGATATTTTTCAGGATGTTCCATCGCATCGATAAGCAGATTCCTGTCAAATACATTAACGTTGAGGTGGTGACCTGTTTGTAAGAAGTAGCCATCAAGAAGTCCGCTGAGGTTTTGAGCTTCTTCTTTTCTGTTTTTACCCAATGTATTTGGTGTGATAGCGAAAGTATATGAAATGCCATCATTTGCATGAGCAAACGGAAGCTTCGCTACAGATGAAAGTGATGCTACAGCTCCTCTGGTATCACGCCCATGCATAGGGTTGGCTCCCGGAGCAAAAGGTGTTCCTCCACGTCGTCCATCAGGGGTGTTTCCTGTTTTCTTTCCGTAAACAACATTTGAAGTGATGGTCAATACCGACTGTGTAGGTATCGCATCTTTATACATCTTACGTTTACGGATTTTGCTCATGAACTTTTCTACTATTTCCACAGCAAACCTGTCGGTCTTGTCGTCGTTGTTTCCAAACGGAACGTAATCTTTTTCTATAATATAGTCGACTGCGTCACCTTCTTCATTTCTTACGATGCGTACTTTTCCATACTTGATAGCAGCAAAAGAGTCGGCGATAATGGACAGCCCCGAAACGCCGAAAGCTTGTGTCCGGACGATATCAACATCATGCAAAGCCATTTCTAAAGCCTCGTATGAATATTTATCGTGCATATAATGGATGATATTTAATGCCTTTACGTAAGTTTCGGCAACCCAATCTAAGGTGCGGTCAAATTTCTCCCACACTTCTTCAAAGTCAAGATACTCTCCTGATACCTTTTCTACCCAGTGCTTTGGTAATACTTGCGCTTTGGTTATTTCGTCTTTACCTCCGTTGATTGTATATAGTAGAGCCTTTGGTAAGTTCGCTCTTGCCCCGAAGAATTGCATCTGGTGCCCTATTCGCATCGGCGATACACAACATGCGATACCGTAATCATCGCCTAGTTGAGGACGCATCAGGTCGTCATTCTCGTACTGGAGTGATGACGTGTCGATAGAAACTTTGGCACAATAATGCTTCCAGCTTTCGGGTAAACGGTCGCTCCATAATATTGTTAGATTAGGTTCGGGTGCAGGCCCTAGGTTGTATAGTGTATGAAGCATACGGTAGCTATTTTTCGTAACCATCGACTTTCCGTTGTTTGTCATACCTCCGATCGATTCGGTTACCCATACAGGATCTCCCGAAAATAGTTCATTATATTCATTGGTGCGAAGATAACGGACTATGCGTAACTTCATTACAAAATGATCAATAAGCTCTTGTGCGTCTATCTCGGTTATTAAGCCTGCTTGTAAATCTCTTTCGATATATATATCGAGGAAAGTAGTTACACGTCCGAGGCTCATCGCTGCACCATTTTGGTCTTTGATAGCACCCAGGTATCCAAAGTATGTCCATTGGATAGCTTCTTGGGCTGTATTCGCCGGTTGAGAAATGTCGAAGCCATACGAAGCAGCCATACGTTTCAAGGCTAGTAATGCTTCTATTTGCGAACTTAGCTCTTCACGAAGACGAATCAGATCGTCTGTCATCACAATTGGGTCACATTCTTGGAAACGTTTTTCTCGCTCTGAGATTAATCGATCTACACCGTAAAGAGCTACTCTGCGGTAATCGCCGATAATACGTCCACGTCCGTAAGCATCGGGTAGGCCCGTTAACAATCCATTGCTTCTGGCTCTGCGGATGCTGTCGGTATAAGCAGCGAATACACCTTCGTTGTGTGTGCGTCTGTATTTTGAGAATATTTCTTCTGTCCCTTTGTCGAGTTTATAACCATATTCGGCCAAACTCTGTTTCACCATACGGAGACCTCCGTTAGGGAATATTGCTCTTTTTAGCGGTTTGTCTGTTTGAACCCCTACAATTTTTTCCAGCTCTTGGTCTATATATCCGGGTCCATAAGCATCAATTTGAGAAGGTATTCGAGTCTCGGCATCATATATGCCTTTCTCTTTTTCTTCAATAAACATTGTGCTTAACTTTTCCCATAGCTTGATTGTTGCTTCAGTAGGGTTTTGTAGAAAAGATTCGTCTCCTGTGTATTCTTTATAGTTTTGGAGTATAAAATCATTTACATTGATTTCCTCTTGCCACCGTGTGCCTTTAAAGTTTTTATATGCTTCCATTTGATTATAAAATAAATTTCTAAGTACTCAATTTTCAGAGCTTACGTGGAATAGAATAAGAAATAAATACAGACGTATTTAAATAAATGTAACAGAATAAAAATAAAATAGAGAAGGCTTTTTCTATTTGAAAAAATCCCATCCTAAATCTTCAGCTTTATTCCTCGAAAGCTTCCAACTATATGGTCTTGGCAGGTCTTCTGACTTACTTTATCTTTGAGCATCCTTCCCATTCAGTGTAAGAACAGTGGATAGAGTATTGTTCAAAGTCTTTGGAGGAGCTTACAGCAGCGGGTCTGTCCAGGATTTTCACCTGATTCCCTTTTCATCATTTTCTATGGATATAGTAAATGACACCAAAACCTGTGACAAAGTTATATGTTTTTAAGCATAAAAATAAACATTTAATGCAAAAATGCTTATTGATTGAGACTCTTCTCTTTTTGTTTTCTTTTATATCTTTTTGTATAGGAAAAAATAAAAAAGATGTGCTATTTATTATTTTTTCCTATACCTTTGCCTCCCGAAAGTTCTTTATCATTATTCTTCAACCGCTAAGGTGCCTCAGATATTGAGGAGAATAGGGAATCAGGTGAAAGTCCTGAGCTGTCGCGCAACTGTAATCACCGCGAAAGTTTCTATTTAAAAATCCACTGTTTCGTGCAGAGATGGGAAGGAAAATAGAAATGGTGAAAGCCAGGATACCTGCCTTAAATCGGATTGACAATGCTTCGCGATAAAAGTGTTATGTCTAATAATTTCATTCATCCCTCTTGTCGGAGGAGATGTTATTATCCAGGTGTGTTCTTATTGCAGCATTGTGAAGTTCAAAAGAGCTTTTTACATTTATGTTTAATCGTAAAAAGTTTAGAAAGAAATGCGCGCAAACGTTCTTGATTATTCGCATGTTGATGATCGATGTGCAGATGTAGAAAACACACGTTCAGACAAAGAGTTGTCGTTGAAAGAATTTGTAGACATCATATTGGAGGTCAGTACCCTGTTGCTTGAATCGGGAGCCCACTGTGAAAGAATTAATAGGAATGTACAACGTATAGCACAGAAGACAAACTATAAAGTAGAAATGCTGATATCATTTACTGCTGTATCGGTATCAGTAACCGATATGGGTAATGAGGAAAACATAGTAACGGCCAATAAAAAGATAATACATCATGGGGTACACTTTGGAATACTCACCAATACCAGTTTGCTGACATGGGAACTTGCCGAAGATCGGATTTCTTTGCAGGAGTTGCACCAGCGTATAAAAAGGTTGAAGGATACCTCTCGTTATTCCGTTTGGCTTGTTCGCCTGTTTATTGGAATAGCTTGCGGATCGTTATGCCTACTGGCCGGAGGGAATTTAATAGATGGGGCTTTTGCTTTTGTAGCCTCTTTTGTCGGGCTTGCGGTGCGTCAGGAGATGATTAAGAGAAAGTTTAACCTGATGGTTATTGTAATCTGCTCAGCGTTTGTGACAACAACCATATCAGGATTGAATATCTTATCTGGATTTGGTTATTCGCCTCAAACATCTATTGCTACTTCTGTATTGTTTCTTATTCCGGGAGTTCCTCTGATAAATAGTATAATCGATTTGCTTGAAGGGTATATTCCTACAGGTATAGCCCGTGGAGCATTCGGCGGATTTATTCTTTTATGTATCGCTGTGGGGATGTTTATTAGTATGACAATAATAGGAATAAATAACTTTTGATTATGCTAATAGATATATTAAAAGACGCTCTTCTTAGTTTTTTTGTTGCTATAGGCTTTGCACTATTGTTCGAAACGCCAAAGAAGGGATTGTTGGTTGCCGGTTTGCTGGGAGGGCTTGGTCATGCTATTCGTTTTACGTTGTTGTATTTCGACTTTGGCTTGATCTCAGCTACGTTGAGTGGCACTGTTGTGATAGGGCTTTTGGGTATCTACTGTGCTCATAAGATACACACTCCTCCGGTTGTATTTACATTGCCGGCTTGTATAACCATGATACCGGGCTTATATGCCTACAAGACGATGCTGGGATGTATACGAATATATGAAGAGGGAACGACCGGTGCAAAAACAGCATTTTTATTGCATGACACGGTTTACAATTTTATATTGACATCTTCTTTACTCTTTTCTCTGGCAATCGGTATATGTATTGCCGCATTATTGTTTCGGAAAAAGAGTGTAAAGAAAATAAAGAAGATAAAAGATTTAGGGATAAAAATATTTTGATACTAATATATTAACTAATTAATAACAAAGATGCTGCAAGAATTTACATTAAACAGGGGTCGTGCTATCATCAATTTCTCTTTGAAGTATTGTGATAACAGACAGAAAATTTTAAGTAGTTACGCGTTTCATCGGGTGGTTGAATCCTTTATTTTCAGAATAAAGAAAGATAACCAGATTATTTACGATTATTTTATTAAAGATTTCAAAACTGATGAAGAGCTAACCTTGTCTTTGATAGAGGTTATGAAGCTTTTGACTGTATGTGAAATAGATGAGCTTTTGGTGGTAAATAATAAATTTGCTCCATTCTTTAAGGATAAAGGCTTGTTTATAGAACTTATAGAAATGCTGTATAACTATTGGAGAAGGCTGGAAAGGGTTACTGTTGTTCACAACAATCGCATGGGTGATGGTCTTCAAAATGTGCGATTTGTGCAAGCAAACCAACTTCTTAATGAGTTGATACTATCTATCTACAGACGTACAGAAGAAACCGTAATGGGATACAGTCATAGCGTATACCGTCAGACTATCGCAGGGGCGAATGCAGGCTTGATGCTTAACGATATGCAATGGAATTGCCCGATTGAGTATAAGGGGCTTGCATCTATACCATTTATAGGAACAGTAGTTATCAACCCTCCTTATATTTCATATACGAAGAAGAACACCAGAGATGGTATCTTCCAGGAACATCAAACAAATCCATTGGCTAATTTGATCCTGAATGAGGATGAGTGGTTTTTGTACCCTGCAAAAGTTGGTAACTTGTTAGCTTTTGTCTATTTCCATAAAGATTTTATGTGTCATGGTTTAGGTCTTGCTAACTTGTTTGAGCTGGCTAAAGGCAATGATTATGTAGGTAAAAAACCCGATTTGATTTACGTATTTGGATATCCTGACGGCTATGAAGAAAAACGTACTTTCTATCATAAGGATAAGAAGAATGATATATTGATCGGTTATGCTAATTATTGCGATGATATCGACTATTTTGGTTATATGAAGAAGATGCTTCTTACGCTGCATAATATCAAGCAAATGGAAAGAGGCAATCTGCCTATTCATGGGGCTATGGTGAATATTGCTCTGAAGAATGGTAAAGAAGCAAATATTATCATAATGGGAGATAGTGGAGCCGGTAAATCCGAAAGTCTTGAAGCTTTCCGCACGCTCAACGAAAAATATATACGTCACATGCGTGTAATATTCGATGATATGGGATATTTGCAATTTGAAGCTGATGGACAGATAAAAGGATATGGAACTGAGATAGGAGCCTTTGTCCGTACCGACGACTTAGATCCTGCTTATGCTTTCGCTCAGCTTGATAGAGGTATCTACACCAACCCCGATAGAATAAATGCACGAGTAACCATTCCGATATCTACTTATGAGGTTATATCGAGAGGGTATACGATTGACTATATGCTATATGCTAATAATTATGCCGAATCGGAAACAAAGATCAGTTTCTTTGAGGATGTCGATAAAGCAATAGAGGTTTTTGAAGACGGAGCAAGAAAGGCAAAAGGAACAACTACCGAGAAAGGGCTTGTTAAGTCTTATTTCGCAAATCCTTTTGGCCCTGTGCAAGAAAGAGATAAAGCCGAAAAGCTTGTGCGTAAATTCTTCTTGGCTTTAGACGAAAGTGATGCAAAAATAGGAGAGATGCATACTTCTCTGGCGATTGATGGTAAAAGCAAAGAAGGGCCACGTGAAGCGGCTGAAGAGCTTTTCAGTATTATCAATGAATAATTTGCAGTAGCTGATATTTAAAATAAAACAGGATCGATTTCTTCGTGAATATCGATCCTGTTTTTTTATGCTGTAAATTTCTGATATTATTCTCCACCTACAGTCAGCTTGCGTACTAAAACCGAAGGTAGCCCTTGTCCTACAGGTACACTCTGTCCGTCTTTTCCACAAGTCCATGTGCCTTCATCTATCTTCAGATTATTGCCCACCATTGTAATGTCGGTGAGGACTTTGGCTCCGTTTCCAATGATGTTTATATCTTTTATCGGTTGAGTAAGTTTACCGTTCTCAATCAGATAACCTGTTTTTACGAAAAAGGTAAAATCTCCTGCTCCGATTTGTACCTGTCCATTGGTGAAATTATCTACATATACACCTTGTTTAACTGACGCTATAATGTCAGCTTCGGGAATGCTTCCGTTTTCCATATATGTTACCCGCATACGGGGTAGGGGAGCATAACGGAACGATTGTCTTCGTCCGTTTCCTGTTGGTGATACGTTGTAATGCTTGGCACTTATTCGGTCGTGAAGATAGCTTTCCAAGACACCATCTTTCACAATATACGTTTTTTGAGTTTCCACTCCTTCATCATCAAAATTGATTGTGCCTCGGGCATTGTCTATGGTGCCGTCATCCACAACATTTATGTCGGATGAACAGATTTGTTTTCCAAGTTGATCGGAAAATATAGAGATATTCTTTCTGTTAAAGTCCGCCTCGAATGTATGGCCTATCGCTTCATGCAATAAGATTCCCGAACTTCCTGCACCCATCACTACAGGCATCTCACCGCCTTTGGGTTTTATGGCCTCAAACATCAGAGAGGTTTGTGCAACGGCTTCTTTTGCTAAAGTCTCTATCAGATCATTGTTTAAATACTCAAAACCTTTTCGGTAGGCACGTGAAGCATATCCGTTTTCTATCTTGCCACCCTGTTCCATTGTACAAGATCCAGACATAAGGCTCATTGGGCGATAATCCCAGGTAAGGATACCCTCTGAGTTAAAGAATAGAATATAAGACGTAGAATCGTTCAGGCTGACAGACGCTTTGATGACCCGAGCGTCTAACTCGAAAATTCGATCATTCAATTTTTGAACAAATGATTTTTTGTCTGCTACAGAAATGTCAAGCCACGGCCTTTCTATTTTATAGTGGTTTCGGAAATGTTTTTCTGTTATCTCTATCGGAGTTATTCCTTTTGATGGTATAGAGGCTATTCCTGCGGCTGTTTTTGCAGCTTTCAGTAGTTCTGCTATTTCGGTATTTTCTACATAAGCATACCCTGTCTGATCTCCCGAGACAACTCGTATTCCTACCCCAAAATCTATATTCGAGGCAGCACGATTTACTTCTCCATCACGGAGTGATATGCTGTTGCTGAAAGTGTGCTCAAAAAATATGTCGGCATAGTCAGCACCTTTACCTAGAGCTTCGTTTATTACTTTAAGCAAGTTATTCTCCGTTATGGAGAAATGATCTAATATATTTTGTTTGTTCAAATGATCTATCATATTATAATCTCTCTGCGGATTCTATTTTCTTAAATTTATTTATCTGCCATATAAACAAAGCTGCGGTCAGTAAAGTTGCCGAAAAGTCAGCTGTTGGCAATGAATACCATACTCCGTTTACTCCGAAAAACTGCGGTAATATAAACAAGGCTGGTAATAATAATAGGAACTGGCGGGTAAGGCTCAATAGAATTGATTTTCCTGCCATACCTATACATTGGAAAAAATTTGTAACCACAATCTGGAATCCGACTAGTGGTAGCATAATTGTTACAATCCGTAAGGCTTTTGCTGTTTCGGCAGCTAAAGGTGGCGAAGGATTGAACGGTTTAACTATCATGTCCGGCAACAACACGCCTATAGCTAAACCTATGCAGCCAATAGCCACGCCGACTTTTATTGTGTAAAACAAGGTTTCTTTAACTCTCTGTATTCTTTTGGCTCCATAATTGTATCCTACAATAGGCTGCATTCCCTGAGTAAGTCCGACCATAATCATTACGATAATCATTATCAGGGTGTTTGCTATGGCATAAGCTTCGATAGCAATGTTTCCCCCGTAGGTTTTCAGATTATTGTTGATGAAGAATACGACAATAGACGCTGCAACTTGTATGAAAAACGGAGACATACCTATGCTTGCCACCGCCCATACTATTTTTTTGTTTAAGCCAATATGTTTTCTGCGCAAACGCAACATGCTATTTTTGTTCATGAAGTGGTACATGACAAAACATAGCCCTATAAACATTGAAATGATAGTAGCTATCGCAGCTCCTTTTATTCCCCATTCGAACCAGAAGATGAAAATTGGAGCTATTATAATGTTGGCTATAACGCCGATCAGCATTGTATACATTGCCTTCTGAGGATAGCCCGAAGCGCGCATCATGCTGTTGAAATTGAAGCACATGGTCAGAAATATATTGCCGGGCAGGTAATAGAGTAAGAATTCTTTCGCATACGGAAACGTTTCTTTTGTGGCTCCAATTCTTAATAATATAGGATCGAGAAAAATAAATAACGTAGTAACAAGTACTCCTGTGAATAAAAGAGTCATAAGGAACGAATTTCCTATTATCTTTTCTGCGGTTTCTTTATCTCCGCTACCCAAGCATATTGAAATACGGCTGGCTGAACCTGCACCTACAAGCATACCCACGGCGGCGGTAAGATTCATTATCGGCAAAACAATACCAAGTCCGCCAATGGCATGGTCTCCCAGATTGGGCCCGTGTCCGATGTAAATACGGTCAATAATATTATACAAGGCATTCACCATAGTTCCTACTATGGCCGGCAATGCGTACTGCCAAAGAAGTTTACTTATTTTTTTGTTTTGTAATTCATCAATGTTAGCTGTTTTTGACATCTAAAAAGCATTTAACTGTTAAGGAGTGATTCCTCCCATCTTTTGAGCGAGCAAAGGTACAAAAAACACTACCATCGGTATTGTTTTTTACATAATTAAGTATTTAACTTTGTTAATTTGAGGTTAAGCCTATCTAGTGTTTATTTACCTTTTATTATTTCTAGAAATTCTGATGGGGTGACGAATTTTACATTCTCCGATTCTAAAAACTCTACTATTTTTACAAAATTTTGCCATTGGTTTTCGTTCCAACTATTTGGATGCCCCTGTAGGTAGAAGTAGTTTAAATCTTTCGATTTTTCGCGATAAGCTTTAAGAAATTCATCATAATTCGGGTTGTGTACCGGGTATTCCATATCTAGGGTGTTGGGTAATACATATCCTTTGTAGTAGACGGGAGATATAGGACTGCCTAATGTCATTTTTATTTGAGGAAGTTGAGCTAAGGCCTTATCTGTGTTCGTGTTTGTACTGCTCCAGTGAGGCCCCCATACCCGAAGCTGAAGTCCGAGTTTGGCTTTTGCAAGGCTGTCTGTCAACTGTAGAGCTTTGAACTGTTGCTCGTAAGTGCCTTCAAATTCGCCTATTGTATCGCCTTTGGTGCGGTTATAATAACCATGATTCCAGAATTCAATGAAACCTCTTTCTGCACGGTCGGTAATCCATTTGAAGTAAGCCGGGTTGTCCTCGGCAAGAGAAAATCCAATTATACCAAAACCTGCTTTTATCTTTTTGTTTTCTATATAATCTGCGACACGTTGCCAACGAGAGGTAACAACTCCTTCTGTGCCTCCTGCAGTTACATCATCTAGCTTTAAAATGACAATTTTCCGGTTTTGAGAAAATGCAGTATTTGTCAACGATATGGCACAGAACAATAGAAGCAGAGAAAATAATATCTTTTTGTTGTACATTCTTTCAGGTTTTTATGTGTAAAAATTAGAAAGAATAAAGAAACAAAATATAATTTTCTTTTCCCGTGTTTTGTCTCTTGATTTTTATATCCTTGTTAAATTTTGAATTGGAATGTGTTGTCTCTCAAATTTAAGTGAAAAATAAGATGTTTGTTTTCCATTATATTTCTTAACTTTGCGGGGTTATTCGTGTGCGAAAATATTATTAAAATAATAAAAATCTGAGGATAGATTAATAATGAATATATTGGAATTAAGCGAACAGGAGATAATTCGCAGACAAAGTTTAGATGAACTAAGAGCATTGGGAGTAGAACCCTATCCGGCTGTATTGTATGAGGTAAATGCATATTCGAAAGAGATCAAAGAGAGCTTTCAGGATGATGCAGATAAGCGTTATGTGTCTTTAGCCGGACGTATAATGGGGCGTCGTATTATGGGTAAAGCTTCCTTTATGGAATTGCAAGACTCGGAAGGACGTATACAGGTTTATATTTCTCGAGATGATCTTTGTCCGGATGAAAATAAAGAGCTTTATAACACTGTCTTCAAGAAATTGCTCGATATTGGCGATTTCGTTGGTGTTAAAGGATTTGTTTTTCGCACTCAGATGGGCGAAATATCCGTACATGCCGAAGAATTAACGGTTTTGGGGAAATCGCTTCGTCCTCTTCCTGTCGTAAAAGTAAAAGATGGTGTTACCTATGATGGTTTTACCGATCCTGAGCAACGTTATCGTCAACGCTATGTTGATTTGGTTGTTAACGACAACGTTAAAGATGTATTCCTTAAAAGAACAAAAGTGTTCAACTCTATGCGTGAATTCCTTAATGGACATGGATATATAGAAGTTGATACGCCTGTGCTGCAAAGCATTCCCGGAGGAGCTACAGCTCGTCCTTTCATCACACATCATAATGCACTAGACATTCCTCTATATCTGCGTATTGCAAACGAGCTATATTTAAAACGCCTTATTGTAGGCGGGTTTGATGGAGTATATGAGTTTTCTCGTAATTTCCGCAACGAAGGTATGGACCGTACGCATAATCCTGAATTTACAGTAATGGAATTCTATGCCGCCTATAAGGATTATAACTGGATGATGGACTTCACCGAGAGGATGTTGGAGAAGATCTGTACAGATGTTCATGGTACAACTAAGGTGAAGATGGGCGATAAGGAGATAGACTATAAGGCTCCATATCCTCGTGTTACGATGATTGACTCTATTAAACATTTTACAGGTTTTGACATTAGTGGCATGGATGAAGATCAGCTACGTGATGTTTGTAAACAGTTAGATATAGAGCAAGATGCAACTATGGGCAAAGGGAAGTTGATAGATGCTATCTTCGGTGAAAAGTGTGAAGGAAACTATATACAACCTACATTTATAATAGACTATCCGGTAGAGATGTCTCCGCTTACAAAGAAGCATCGCAATAATCCGGAACTAACAGAGCGTTTCGAGCTGATGGTTAATGGCAAGGAATTGGCGAATGCATATTCTGAGCTGAATGATCCGATTGATCAGCGTGCTCGTTTCGAAGATCAGCTCAAATTGTCTGAAAAAGGAGACGATGAGGCAATGTTTATCGATCAGGATTTCTTGCGTGCATTAGAGTATGGTATGCCTCCTACAAGTGGTATCGGTATCGGTATGGATCGTTTAGTGATGTTTATGACCGGTCAGGAAAGCATACAAGAAGTGATGTTCTTCCCTCAGATGCGTCCCGAAAAAGCACCAAAGAAAGATGTTGTATCAAAATATAAAGAATTAGGAATAGCTGAAGATCTTGTCCCTGTACTACAAAAAGCAGGATATTTTACTGTCGAAAGCATGAAAGATGTCAATTCACAGAAGATAAGACAAGATATAGGCGAAGTCAATAAAAAATATAAACTGGATTTAGCACTACCTTCTGTGGACGAAGTAGAAGGATGGGTGAAAAAGCTTAGCTAATCCCCTTGTGTCTAATTAAAGTATGAATGAATGAGTTTTCCCGGTAAAATAACAATATTTGGAGGTGGTACATGGGCTACAGCCCTTGCCAAAATTATGCTTAATCACGAAAAGCATATAAACTGGTATATGCGCCGCCCTGAACAAATAGAGGATTTTAAGAAAACAGGACATAATCCTTCTTATCTTTCAAATGTTGAGTTCAATCTGGATAGAATTACATTTTATTCGGATATTACACAAGCAGTGGAAGATTCGGATACAATAGTTCTTGCTGTACCTTCTCCTTTCTTGAAAAGTCATCTTGAAAAGTTGAATACAAGTTTGGCGAATAAATTTATTATTTCAGCGATTAAAGGTATCGTCCCTCCGGAAAATTTGCTTGTGACAGATTATCTGGAGCAATACTATAATGTATCGCCTCAAAATATGGCGATTGTGGGAGGGCCTTGTCATGCCGAGGAAATAGCTTTGGAACGATTGACTTACCCTACTATCGCTTGTGCCGATATTCAGAAGGCAAATGCGATTGCTCAAGTCTTCAATAATAGATTTGTACGGGCTTCGGTGTCGAATGACGTTGCGGGGATTGAACTTGCCGCAGTACTGAAGAATGTATATGCAATAGCTTCCGGTATTTGCCACGGGCTGAAGTATGGCGATAATTTTCAGGCGGTGTTGGTTTCCAATGCTATATCAGAGATGGAGCGCTTTGTTGATATCGTTTCTCCTATCGAAAGAAGGATACAGGATTCTGCTTATTTAGGAGATCTTCTTGTAACTTGTTATTCTAGCTTTAGCCGCAATCGTACCTTCGGTGCAATGATTGGCAAGGGTTATTCGGTAAAAGCTGCTCAGGTAGAGATGGAAATGATAGCGGAAGGTTATTATGGCACAAAGTGTGTAAGAGAGATCAATGAAAAATATAATGTGGATATTCCTGTTGCAGATATGGTTTATCGTATATTGTATGAAAATTCTCCTGCACATTTAGAAGTGAAAACATTAAGAGAACAGATACTAAAATAAAGAAACAATATGGATAAGGTTATCAAATTAGACATTAGCAAAACATTAGGCTTTATAAGCCAAGCTGATATCAACAGTCAGGCAGCTCTTGCTAAAAAATGCAATGAGGCTCTTCACGATGGGTCAGGCAAAGGAAATGATTTTCTAGGCTGGCTCAATTTGCCATCTGCTATTACAGATGCAGAATTGAAAGATATTGAAGATACAGCAGCTGCGTTGAAAGCCAAATGTGAAGTCATTGTATTGGTGGGTATTGGTGGTAGCTATCTTGGATCAAGGGCAGTTATCGATTCTTTATCAAATGCATTTGACTGGTTACAGAAAGATCGTGAAAATCCTGTTATTTTGTATGCAGGAAATAATATAGGTGAAGATTACTTAGTTGAGCTTTTAGCCTACCTGAAAGGTAAAGCTTTTGGAATTATCAATATTTCCAAATCGGGAACAACTACAGAACCAGCTTTGGCTTTCCGTATACTGAAGGCAGAATTAGAAAAAGCTGTAGGTAAAGAAGAAGCTAAAAACCGTATTGTTGCAATCACAGATGCGGCTCGCGGAGCTTTGTATACGTTGGCAACAAAAGAAGGTTACAAGAAATACGTAATTCCTGACAATGTAGGAGGACGTTACTCTGTATTGACTCCGGTTGGGTTACTTCCGATAGCATTGGCTGGTATTGATATTCGTCAGTTAGTGGCGGGTGCGGTTTATATGGAGAAAGAAACAGCACCAAGTGTGTCATTCGAGAAGAATATCGCTGAAATATATGCCGTTACTCGTAATGAGCTGTATAAAAAAGGCAAAAAGATAGAAATCCTTGCAAACTTCAATCCTAAATTGCACTACATCGCAGAATGGTGGAAGCAGCTTTACGGAGAAAGTGAAGGCAAAGAAAATAAAGGTATATTTAATGCTGCTGTAGACTTTACTGCCGACCTTCACTCGATGGGTCAATGGATTCAGGAAGGTGAGCGTTCTATTTTCGAAACTGTTGTTTCTGTGGCTCAGCCAAACGAAACTTTGACAGTACCGACTGATGAGGAAAACCTTGATGGGTTGAACTTCCTTGCAGGTAAAAGAATAGACTTTGTAAACAAGATGGCAGAGTTGGGTACTCAGATTGCTCACGTTGACGGAGGTGTTCCGAATATAAAAGTAGAGTTGCCTAAACTGGATGAATATAGTATCGGACAGTTACTTTATTTCTTCGAAAAAGCATGTGGTATAAGCGGTTATATTCTTGGCGTAAATCCATTCGATCAGCCGGGAGTAGAGGCGTATAAGAAGAATATGTTTGCTCTTCTCGATAAACCGGGTTTTGAAAAGGAAAGCGAAGCAATTAAGAAAAGATTATAAAATTAAGCTGTTAGCCGATAGCCTTTAGCAATTTGCTAAGGGCTGTTTGCTAAAAGCTAAATACTAGAATATGGAAAATAAAAGGCACTTACTGGGTATGACTATGGAAGATTTCTATGGTGTAGTGGGTGAGTGTGGTTTACCCAGATTTTCTGCCAAACAAATAGCAGACTGGGTTTACAAAAAAAGGATAACATCTATCGATGAAATGACGAATCTCTCTGTCGCAAACAGAGCTTTGCTGTCAGAGAAATATGATATAGGGCGGTATAATTCTCTCGAATTTCAGCAATCTGTAGATGGTACTGTAAAATATTTATTCAGAACGGAAAAAGAAAAGCTGATAGAAGCCGTTATGATACCTGAGGACGATCGGGCAACGCTTTGTGTGTCTTCTCAGGTTGGTTGTAAAATGAATTGCTTGTTTTGCATGACTGGAAAACAAGGGTTTAATGGAAATCTAACAGCAAACGAGATATTGAATCAGCTCTATTCTGTTCGCGAGGCAGAGAGCTTAACGAATGTGGTTTTTATGGGAATGGGTGAGCCTTTGGATAATTATGAAGAACTGAAAAAGACACTCGAGATAATGACTGCTGATTATGGAATGGCTTGGAGTCCGAAGCGTATAACGGTTTCTACAACAGGTGTAACACCCAAGTTGAAACGTTTCTTGGACGAGAGTAACGCTCATCTGGCTATCAGTATACATAGTCCTGAAAAAGAACAAAGATTATCGATAATGCCTGCCGAAAAAGCATTTCCTATTACAGGGGTAATGGATTTATTGCGGCAATACGATTGGACAAAACAGAGACGATTGTCTTTCGAATATATAATGTTTGACAACTTCAACGATTCTTTAATTCATGCAAAAGAGTTGGCACAGATACTTAGGGGAATTGAATGTAGGGTAAATCTTATCCGCTTTCATGCGATACCTAATGTCGACTTGAAAACTTCTACTAAAGAGAAAATGGAGGCATTCCGCGATTATTTGACTAAAAAGGGAGTAACCAGTACGATTCGTGCATCTCGAGGAGAAGATATTTTTGCGGCTTGTGGTATGTTGTCGACAATAAAAGGGGATGCTTTAGCTGCTCCTAAAAAGAATTTAGAATAATCTATCAGGCAAAATAAAAAAATGACCCTCGTGTAGTCTTCCTTTATGGAAGTTGAGAGGCCTAAATATAAAGCTATGATTAAAGTAGGAATAACACAAGGTGATATAAACGGAATAGGCTATGAGGTTATATTAAAGACCTTCGCAGATATCCGTATGGCTGAAATCTGTATTCCCGTAATATACGGATCAGCCAAAGTTGCCGCTTATCATCGTAAGGCGATGGAGTTGCAGACAGTTGCTTTCAATCAGATAAGTGATGTAAAAGACGCTGTTGTAAATAAGGTTAATATCATCAATTGTATCAATGAAGAGACTAAAGTAGAGCTAGGGCAAGCTACTCCTGTTGCAGGTGAAGCTGCATACCAATCGCTCGAAAGAGCTGTTGCCGACCTTCGGGATGGCGCAATAGATGTTCTTGTAACAGCTCCTATCAATAAGCATAACATACAACGAGAAGACTTTAAATTCCCGGGACATACAGAATATCTGGAAGAACGTTTTGGGAAAGATCAGGATAAAAGTTTAATGATTCTGGTAAAAGACTCTCTTCGGATAGCTCTTGTTACAGGGCATATCCCATTGTCGGAGGTTCCTAATACATTGACAAAGGAAAAGATAGTGGAAACAGCTACTCGCTTCGAACGAAGTCTTAAAAGAGACTTTAGAGTGGGGCGACCTCGTATTGCTGTTTTGTCACTGAATCCTCATGCCGGAGAAAATGGATTGTTAGGAAATGAAGAAAACGAGATTATAATTCCTGCTCTGAATGAGTTGCAAGATAAAAAGATACTTTGCTTTGGACCATATCCGGCTGATGGATTTTTTGGTTCGGGCGATTATACTCATTTTGATGGTATATTGGCTATGTACCACGATCAGGGATTAGCTCCATTCAAAACCTTAGCGATGGAAGACGGCGTTAATTTTACTGCCGGTCTGTCTATTGTGCGCACATCACCTGCTCATGGTACTGCATACAGTATTGCAGGGCAAAATAAAGCTTCAGAAGAGTCGTTCCGTCAGGCAATATATATGGCTATTGATACTTATGGCAATCGTATAGAATATGATAAAGCTTATGCTAATCCACTGAGAAAGTTATATGTGGATAAAGGCGGTGATGATAGTGTTGACCTGATAAAAGAAGCAGAAGAATAGTATATTTACCTCTTAGTTAAAATTTAGTTAATAAAAATGAATTACGCTATAATTGCTGCGGGAGAAGGTTCTAGGCTTGTCCAGGAAGGTGTTACTTTGCCAAAACCATTAGTAAAGCTAAATGGGGTGGAAATGATTCGTCGGCTGATTGATATATTTCTCAAAAATAATGCTTCTTCAATAAGTATTATTGTGAATGAAGAAATGACTCAAGTACAAGACTATCTGACTAATCTCGAATTGGGTATTCCTTTTAATGTTGTGATTAAGTCGACACCCAGCTCAATGCATAGCTTTTTTGAGTTAAGAGATTTTCTTCGAGACGGAAAATTCTGCTTAACAACAGTAGACACGATTTTTAAAGAAGACGAGTTTTCTAAATATATTCAAACATTCATAAATGATTCGGATAGTGATGGTATGATGGCTGTGACAGACTTCATAGATGACGAAAAACCGCTTTATGTGGATGTAAATGATCGTATGGCAATAAAAGGCTTTCTCGATCATTCTGATAATTGTAAATACATCTCCGGAGGTATTTACGGTTTGACACCAAAGGCGATTGATACGCTTGAGGCCTGTTTAGACTCCGGGCAAGCTCGTATGCGCAACTTTCAGAGACAATTAGTTGCTGACAATTTACAATTAAAAGCATATCCTTTTGAGAAAATAGTAGATGTGGATCATGCAGGCGATATTGTTAAAGCAGAGAAATTCTTAAACAATTAATATAAATAGAGATAGGGACATTATAAACACTATGTCAAAGATAAAAGTAGCAGGAATCAAAAGGAAAACAAAATTCTCTCCCAATCATATAGGCAATGATGGCATGATATTCAGTGAGACAGCCGAATGTTTAAGAAATATGGGATATGATGTAAGAGAATATACAGAAGACGAATTTATTTTAAGTGAAGAGAATGAGCGGTATATCTTCAATATGGCTCGTGATAAAACAACCATCCGCAAACTAAAGAAAAGAGAAGAGGATGGAGCTGTTATAATAAATCCGGGAACCGGTATTGAAAACTGCACACGAGAGGCAATGACTCGCTTGTTGTTGGAAAACGACATACCATATCCAACCAGCCTTATCGTAGATGTAACCGATGATCCGAGTCAAGAACTGAAGAAAATGACAGCGGATGCATATTGGATCAAACGAGGTGATTCGCATGCCATTCATAGAGAAGATGTAACCTATGCACGTAATATACCCGAAGTGAAATCAATATTAAAAGAGTTCGCTTTGCGTGATATTCCAAATGCTGTGATCAACGAACATCTTGTCGGAGATCTTGTAAAGTTTTATGGGGTGGCAGATACTGATTTCTTCTATTGGTTTTATCCTTACGATTTAAGCCATAGTAAATTCGGACTTGAAGCAATAAATGGTGAAGCGCATGAGTTTCCGTTTGATGTAGAGGCATTGAAGAAAGCATGTGATAAGGCCGGTGAGATATTAGATGTTAAAGTATATGGAGGAGACTGCGTTGTAGACGAGGATGGCTCTTTTAAAATTATTGACTTTAACGATTGGCCGAGCTTTGCTCCTTGTAGAAGTGATGCAGCACCTAAGATTGCAGAATGTGTTCATAAGCAGATTCAGAGAGATTTGCAAGGATAATTATAATAAGGTTATATTTGCATTATACGAAAAGTAGTTTGTAATAAAAGTAGTATCAATAAATTAAATGGATAATAAACAACCGACACTTGAATCTACTCTAAAATCAACGGATACAGAAGAGTTTATAGATATTCATTTCTATCGTCCGATCGGTTATCGTTGGGCTCTATTGTTTCAGAAATTAGGTGTTACTCCTAATGCTGTCACCATAGCAAGTATCTTCTTGGGTATAGGGTCTGGGATATGTTTTTATTTTGACAATATATGGATATCTCTGTTAGGGATATTTTTACTTGTATGGGCAAACTCTTATGATAGTGCAGATGGACAGTTGGCTCGCATGACAAAGCAGTTTTCTGCTTTGGGTCGTGTCTTGGATGGTTTTGCCGGTAATCTGTGGTTCGCTTCCATTTATGTAGGTATTTGCTTACGTCTTTATCCTGAATGGGGCGGATGGATATGGGTTTTAGCTTGTGTTACAGGTTATTTTCATTCCAAACAAGCGGAGATGGCGGATTATTACCGTAATGTGCATCTACTCTTCCTTAAAGGGAAAGCAGGGAGTGAATTAGATAATTCGACTGAGCTTACTGCCAAATTTAAGGAACTAACTTGGAGTAAAAACTTCGGAGCAAAAATCGTATTGTTTTTCTATCGTAATTATACCACCGATCAGGAAAATCGATCTCCAAGACTTCAGGTTTTATTTCGATTACTCAGAGAAAGATTTGGAGATGTTGCTCCTGAAAGTTTCCGCAACGATTTCAGAGAGAAAAGCCTCCCCTTGATGAAATATACCAATATTCTTTCTTTCAATACACGATCTATCGCATTGTTTGTGTCTATATTGTTGGGGTGGCCTTGGTTGTATTTTGTATTTGAATTAACTGTATTGAATATACTGCTTGTATATATGGTAACAAGGCATGAGAAGATAAGCAAAGGCTTTGTTCTGGATATAAAGAGTGGAAAATACAATTAAAATAAGTTTTAGCATGTTTGATTTGTCAAAAGTAAAAGGGATTATCTTCGATTACGGAGGTACTATAGATAGCAATGGTAAGCATTGGGCTGAAGTTTTATGGGAATCATATTTGGATAATAAAGTTCCTGTAACCAGAGAACAGTTCCGTGAGGCGTTTGTATATGTAGAACGTTATCTGGCTGCTAACCTTGTTATATTACCCGAAGATAACTTTCATGTTTTACTGAAAAAGAAAGTAACTCTTCAAATAGAATATCTTTTGGAGAAGGGCTTTTTGGAGGAAAATGATAAGACAAAGATGTATAGCCTTGCAATTTCAGATCAATGTTATAACTTTGTAAAAGATTTAATTAGAAAGGAAGTTGATATACTTACAGCACTAAAAGACCGTTATCCAATGGTTCTGGTATCTAATTTCTATGGAAATGTACAGTCTGTGTTAGGAGATTTTGACTTACTTAAATATTTTGATGATATTATAGAATCGGCTGTTGTAGGTATAAGAAAACCCGATCCCGCTATATTTGGATTAGGCGTTGAGAAGCTTGGTCTTCCTGGTTCTTCCATTGTCGTTATTGGAGATTCTTATACGAAAGACATTGTTCCAGCTACAAAAAATGGATGCCAAACTATTTGGCTCAAAGGCTTGGGCTGGGGTGACGATGACGAAAATGCTACGGCTGATATAATTATAACGGATTTCATGGAGTTGAAATCTATCTTTCAATTAGATTGAAAGGCAATACTTGAATACATTAATAATACTATAGAGTCAGTCTGACTATCTGCTTTAGTAATGGATACCGTTTGTATGGTAGAAAAGCCCGGGTTGGGAGAATAAAGTAAAACAGATCTTCACTGAAACTATACTATTATATAGGATTTTATGAATTCGGGAGATAATATCCTGATGAAATAAAGTCTCCGGTTTAAAGGATTACTGCGGGTTGCAGTGTATTTTAAAAATTAATTAAAAATGGAAAAAGTACAAGTGAAAGAAGCCAAGGGTAAACTTGGTATTCTAACAATTGGTGTTGGAGCTGTTGCTACAACATTCATGGCAGGAACGTTATTAACACGTAAAGGACAAGGTGTTCCTGTAGGTTCAATTACACAGTTAGCTACAATGCGTCTGGGAAAAAGGGAAGAAAATCGCTTTCCGAAGATTAAAGACGCTGTGCCTTTGGCAGATCTTAACGATGTTGTTTTCGGTGGATGGGATATCTTCGAAGAAAACGCATACGAAGCTGCAGTACACGCAGATGTGTTGACAAAAGACGACCTGAACAAGGTGAAAGACGAAATGGAAGCAATCAAACCAATGAAAGCTGTTTTCGATCAAGACTTTGTTAAACGTCTACACGGTACATGGGTAAAATCAGCTCCTACTAAATGGGAATTGGCTGAACAAGTAAAACAAGACATCCAAGATTTTAAAACAAAAAATAATTGCGATCGTATCGTAGTTATCTGGTGCGGAAGTACTGAAGTTTTCACTCCGCTTGGTGAAGTTCATAAAACATTAGCAGCATTCGAAAAAGGACTTAAGGAAAATCATAAAGATTTGGCTCCTTCAAACGTATATGCTTATGCAGTAGTGTCGATGGGTATTCCATATATCAATGGGGCGCCAAACCTTACAGTAGACATTCCTGCTATGTGGGAACTAGCAGCTAAAACTCAGACTCCTATCTGTGGTAAAGACTTCAAAACTGGTCAGACTATGTTGAAGACTGTATTGTCTCCAATGTTCAAAACTCGTATGTTGGGTCTTAACGGATGGTTCTCAACCAATATTCTTGGAAACCGTGACGGAGAAGTACTCGATGATCCGGGTTCATTCAAAACGAAAGAAGAGTCGAAACTTTCAGTTATAGACAATATTCTTCAGCCTGAATTGTATCCTGAACTTTATGGAAATGTTTATCACAAAGTACGTATCAATTATTATCCTCCTCGCAATGATGACAAAGAAGGATGGGATAACATTGACCTATTCGGATGGTTGGGCTACAAAATGCAAATGAAAGTGGACTTCCTTTGTAAAGACTCTATCCTTGCTGCTCCTTTATGTCTTGACCTAGTATTGTTCTCCGATTTGGCGAAACGTGCAGGTATGAGCGGAATACAAGATTGGTTGTCTTTCTACTTCAAGAGCCCAATGCATGAACCAAGTAAGATTGCAGAGCACGATTTGTTTATCCAATATGTGAAGTTGAAAAATACACTTCGTAAAATGATTGGAGAAGAAACTGTAGATTTTATTGATTAAAATAATAATCTTATAATACTGAAAGACTGTCTAGATAAACCTAGACAGTCTTTTTTTGTTGAGTTGTCAAGATAGTTTGGTACATACTTTATGATTTTGTGAATAAGCCAAATTTTTATTTAAGACTGAACTTAATTGTTATCCAAAATAAGAAGAGGATAACCTTAGAAAAAAGTTATCCTCTTTTTAGAAAAATATATAAATGTAAAGTTCAATATTGCCTGCTCCTAGTATGTTGAAGCAGATAAAGTTTCTATATTTATTAGAACATTATTTTTTTGATTATGTTTATTGTTTTCGCCTTGAAATTTAGTTAAATGAAAATAATAGATAATTTATGTTTATATTTCTTATCAACTGTAATTTCCTTAGCATAAAATAGACTAATAGTCAGGGATAAATTAGAAATCCAATCTCATGGAAATAAGTTTTTATGTATATTTGTAGGCTTTAGTTACTCATTAAATTAACTCTCGGAATGAATATAGCACTTATAGGATATGGTAAGATGGGGCATGAGATAGAAAAGATAGCCCTGAAAAGAGGTCACAATATTGTATCAATCATTGATATGAACAATCTGGAGGAGTTTAATTCTCCCGCATTCAAAAGTGCTGATGTTGCAATCGAGTTTTCTACACCTGATAGCGCAATACAAAATTATCGTAAATGTTTTGAAGTTGGTGTTGCTGTTGTTGCAGGAACAACAGGGTGGTTAGAACATTTGGACGAAGTAAAGAGAGCTTGTGCTGAACAGGGAAAAACTTTCTTTTATGCTTCTAATTATAGTCTTGGTGTTAATATCTTTTTTGCCCTGAATAAATATTTGGCAAAGATTATGAATAACTATCCAAGCTATGAAGTAAAGATGGAAGAAGTGCATCATATCCATAAATTGGATGCACCGAGTGGAACCGCTATCACGCTGGCTGAAGATCTTATAAAGGAAGTTAACCGCAAAGAACGTTGGAGCCTGGAAGTAGAAGAAAAACAAACAGACTTGCCTATACATTGTATTCGTGAAGGAGAAGTTCCCGGAATACACGAAATAATATACGAGTCTGAAGCAGATATTATAAGTATAAAGCACGATGCTAAAAGCCGTGTGGGTTTTGCTCTTGGTGCAGTGTTGGCTGCCGAATTCACCAATGGTAAAAAAGGATTCTTAGGAATGGATGATATGCTCAAATTTTAAAATAAGATATGGAAAAGAACTCTTCGAATCAGCAAAATAAAAGAGAACGTCGCAAACGGGGAATGAAGCAATGGATATATGCCATTCTAGCAAGTGTTTGCTGTGTTGCGTTTGTTATCTGGACCGGGTATTGGGCTGTATTGATCCTGATCCCTGTTTTTATAGATATATACATCACTAAATTTGTTCCTTGGGGTAGATGGAAACAATCTAACAACCGCCAAGTAAAGAGTATCCTCGATTGGGTCGATGCTATTCTTTTTGCACTGGTAGGGGTGTATTTTATAAATACTTTCTTTTTCCAAAACTATCAGATTCCATCTTCATCCTTAGAGAAATCTCTTTTGGTCGGTGATTTTCTATGTGTAAGCAAACTGAGTTATGGGGCACGTTCTCCAATGACCCCGTTTTCGTTACCATTGATGCAGCATACTTTTCCTTTCTTCGGATTTAAGTCCTATCTTGAAAAACCTCAGCTAGAATACAAGCGATTCAAGGGAACAGGACATATTGAGCGTAATGATATAGTTGTTTTCAACTATCCATCGGGAGATACTGTGGCTTCAAAATTTCAGGAAGTAGATTACTATGTTTTGTGCAAAGAAGCTGGAAGAAGCCAAGTTTGGACAAATAAGAATACATACGGAGACATACTTTATCGCCCTGTAGACAGACGCGAAAATTATGTAAAACGTTGTGTAGGATTACCGGGAGAAACGATCTCTATTTTAGGTGATACTGTTTATATCAACGGAAAACCAATCCAAAGCCCTGAGAAAATGCAATTGTTGTATTGTGTGCAAACCAATGGTACAGATATATCTTCGGCTGCTTTCGATGATTTGGGCTTAAGCCAGGAAGACAAAAAGAGAATAGGGATGTATCAGGATTTGAGCGAAGTGGATAGCCTTTCGTATGTGAGGTCAATTTTCCCTAAGGCTAAAAATGGAAATCCGGGACTCTTATATACCGGTGTAAATATGACTAAAGAAATGGTGGAGGAAATGAAACAAAAGCCATTTGTAGAAAAAGTAATTCCTCTAAACCAGTTTTATAAGTTGGCTAATAGAATGGGGCAAAAATTTGTACAACCTACTATTTATCCTATCACTTATGACATGCAAACACAACCCGGAGATTTGCATCCTCTATGGATACCTAAAAAAGGTGAAACAATTAAGTTTGATACTGATGTAGATCGTAAGGTAGCAACATATATACGTTGTATAAAGAATTATGAACTAAACGATTTTGACTATCGTGATGGAAAAGTTTACATTAATGGGCAGCAGGCCGATTCTTATACATTCAAATTGGATTATTACTTTATGATGGGAGACAACAGAGATAATTCGGCCGATTCGCGTGTTTGGGGATTTGTTCCCGAAGATCATGTTGTAGGTAAACCTTTGTTTATATGGCTCTCTTTGGATAAAGATAAGAACGGAATACGCTGGAACAGACTTTTCACATCCGGCAACAAAAAATAATAAGCTAAAATTGGGGATTGAAAAATGTCTTCAAAAAAGAAAAATATCTATACATATTTGGGCAAAGTGATTTTGATTACTTTGCTCATTGTGTTATTTATACGAACTTTTTTTGTAGAGTCATATACTATATCCTCGTCTCAAATGCAAACCTCTCTTCTGGAAGGAGATCAAGTACTTATTGATAAAACATCATACGGTGTTCGTTTGCCTATTACAATATTAACTATTCCGTTTACTTTTGATAAAATATTTGGAGTTCGTTCATATCTCACATCTATAGAAGCTCCTTACAAAAGAATATTGGAAAAGAAGATTGAAAGAAACGATATTGTCTTGTTCAATAATCCGATGGATATTGGTAAGCCCTTAGATAAGAGGGATCTCATCGTCAGCCGTTGTATTGCAATGCCCGGCGATACCGTTTCAGTAGAAAAAGGACTTCTATCCCTTAATCGTATAAGTCATATTGCTTCTCCCGACCTTATGAATGAATATTCTATGCATATTCTCGCTTTAAAGGATATACAGGCTATAATGGAAGAGCATAATATTCCTATTCGTAGCTTGAAGCATAGAGCAGATACAATAAGTATTCTCCTGAATAAATTAGAGACTTTTATTATTAATGAAAATATAGAAGACTCCACTGGATCTATATGTTGTAAGATCGATACAACTCAAAATTATCATTTGATAGTACCGTCGAAGGGTAAAGTGATAAGTCTTAATAGTCTGAATATTAATATGTATAAGCAGCTAATACTGCAAGAGCAGGAAGGTAATGCCCATGTTATTAATGATAAGTTATACATCGGGGGAAAAGAGCAGACAACTTATACGTTTCAAGACGATTACTATTGGATGTTGTCAGACAATGCGAAAGATGCATTAGATTCTCGTATGTTGGGCTTTATCCCTTTTAAGAATATAATAGGCAAAGTTCGTTTTATCTGGTATAGCACCCATAATGGAAACTTAAGAAAAGAACGTTGTTTAACTTCTGTAAATTGATCCTGTAATGAATATATATCTTTCATCTGCTTATTTAGCGCCTATTCAGTATTATGCAAAATTTGTGCAGGGAGACCATATATTTATTGAGCAGAATGAGAATTACACAAAACAGTCGTATCGCAATCGCTCTATGATTGTTTCGGCTAATGGGCCTATTCCTTTATCTATTCCTGTCGTTCATTCATCTTCCGAAAAAACATTGACGAAGGATATTCGTATTGCTGATCATGGCAATTGGCAGCATATGCATTGGAATGCGATTGTATCGGCTTACAATTCAACTCCTTTTTTTGAATACTATCAGGATGATTTTTATCCGTTTTATCATAAGAAATATTCTTTCCTGTTCGATTTTAATGAAGAACTTCGGGGTCTTATTCTGGGTTTGCTCAATATAGAATTGCCTGTGATAGAATACACCTCCGAATATAAGACGGCATTTGAAGACTATGAATTCGATATGCGGGATGTGATTCACCCAAAGAAAGATTTGTCGCTTGATCATTCCTTTGTGTCAATTCCTTATTATCAGGTTTTTGAACAAAAACTAGGGTTCGTGGAAAATATGAGTATTGTGGATTTGCTTTTTAATATGGGAAATGAAAGTCAATTGATTTTGAATAACTCTTTCCACAGATAAGCATTCTGTTAAAGTATTTTATAACCCTATTTACCTATTTATCTATAAAACATCGTATTTTTGCGTTAAATTAAATAAAACATGGTACAGTCCATAAAGAAATATATCTCATTATCACTTGTTTTAGTAGTCACTATTTTGATCGCTGTTGCCTGTGCAAATATGGCTACGCCAACAGGAGGACCGGTTGATCTCGACCCTCCGAAAGTAGTACGTAGTTCGCCGGGTTTTAATGCAACTCGTGTGGCGAAAGGAAAAATAACGATAGATTTCGATGAGAATGTAACAATAAAGAATCCTTCGGAGAATGTGATTATCACCCCTCCGCAAAAAGCTTTTCCTATTATACACTCCGTAAACAGGCGAGTAACAGTAGAATTGCGGGATACTCTTATGCCGAATACTACTTACACAGTAGATTTTACAGATGCCATTGTAGATAATAATGAGGAGAATCCTTTAGAAAACTTTTCATATTCTTTTTCTACAGGAGATGTTGTCGATTCTTTAGCAATTTCGGGCAAGGTGATAACCGCAGATAACCTTGAGCCGGTGAAAGGAATTTATGTGGGATTACATGCCAATTTGGAAGATTCAGCTTTTACCAAGCTGAAATTTGATCGTATCGGGCGTACCAATAGTGCCGGGGTATTTTCTATCAAGGGTGTAGCGCCGGGGAAATATAAGATATACGCTTTGGCTGATGCCAACAGAGATTATATGTATGATAATCCTGCTGAAGCGATAGCTTTTATGGAAACTATAATCGAACCTACATCAGAAAGGGCTCTAAGAACTGATACTATATTTATAGAGCATGATCATGATCACGATCATGAAGCTGAAACGGCAAAGAATCAGAAACAAGCACCCAAGAAAGAGATAGATACTATTAAGACAGTAGAATATACACGCTTCTTACCCGATAATATCGTTTTGAGATCTTTTAAATCGGGTTTTCAGCGACAATATCTGCAAAAACATGAGCGTACACCAAATCAGCTTTCACTGTTCTTTGGTGCACCAACAACAATGCCGGAAGTAGAGCCTCTCAATTTTAACAAAGAAAATTGGGCTATATTAGAAAAAACAGCCAAGAATGATACGTTAATCTATTGGATGAAAGATAAAGCTCTGATGGCTCATGATACTCTTATGCTGCGTGTATCTTATATGAAGACAGACTCTTTAAACCAGTTAATCCCAACAACGGATACATTGAAGTTTATAGACCGTACTCGAAAGAAAGATAAAGAGAAAGAAGAAAAAGAAAAGGAGAAAGAGAAGAAAAAGCTTAAAGAAGGTGAGGAACTCCCAATTACCTTCTTAACGATTAATAATAATTTGAATTCTTCGTGGGATACCTATAAAAATATTCAGTTAGAATTTAATGAGCCTATTACAACAGATTCTCTGATAAGTAAAATCGTACTTCGCCAGAAGAAAGATAGTATATATAGCGACATTCCTGTTCAACTTGTTGTAGATTCTGTGAATCCACGAAAATATTCTATCAAGAATAGATGGACGTATGGCTCAGAATACCAGATGAGGATAGATTCGGCCACTATTTATAGTATATATGGATTGTGGAATAATAAGTTGGAACAGAACTTTAAGGTAAAGAATGAAGATCAGTACGGACAGCTCGCCATATGGGTGGAAGGCGTAGATAGCATTCCTTCTTTTATGGAAATTTTAGATAAGTCGGATAAACCAATTCGTAAATCCAGAGTCATAGATAACGTTGCGGTTTTTAAAGACGTTGATCCCGGAACATATTATGCCCGTATTGTTCTCGACAGAAATAATAATGGGGTTTGGGATACGGGAGATTATGATATGAAACTTCAACCCGAGCAGGTTTACTATCTTGGCAAAGCAATCGAAGTAAAGGCTAACTTTGAGATTGAAGAGAATAACCCGGCTTGGAGGATTAATCCGAATAGCATGGATAGTCAGAAACCGTTGGATATAACGAAACAGAAACCCGAGGATAAAGAAGCGCGCAAGAAAAAACTAGAAGAAAAAGACGCTAAAAATCAGCGGACTAGAAACCAAAATAATACTACTACCCAGCAAGGAAATGCGACAGGTAGGAATAGGAATAGTTCTAATAATAGCTATAACAATACGAATAGCTTTTAATTAAAAACTTGGCAAACTATAAAATAACAGTTATGGTGAAAAAAATTACAGGAATCATAATTATGCTTTCAGCTTTATTCGGCTTGAACGCAAATGCTCAATGTAAATTAAATAATACATTTTTTCAGGCAGGAGAGGATTTGTCTTATGATCTTTATTTCAAATATGGAATCATTTATACAAAAGCCGGTACTTCCTCACTGAAAACCATTTCGGAAAAGTATAACGGCACTGATGCTTACAAAATGACATTGATGGCTCAGTCTACGGGGACTGTCCGTAAAGTATTTGCATTAAACGATACTTTGTCGTGTTATACAACCAAAGACCTTGTGCCGTTGGCATATATCAAGGATGCTTTTGAAGGGAAGGATTATACAAAAGAGGAGGTACGCTATACATATGCCGGAAACAATGTTATTATAAGAGCAAAGCGCCACAAAAATGGATCTTTCCGTTTTGATGAGACCTTGACATCTTCGTCGTGTATATATGATATGATGAGTGTGGTTTTTTATGCTCGAACTTTAGATTTTTCTTCGATGAGAAAAGGGCAAACAACAAAAACAGACTTTATCTCGGGAAAGAAAAAAGTAAATATGATTATAGAATACGATGGTATAGAAACCGTTGAAGCGAATGATAAAAATAAATACAGCTGTATAAAACTTGTATTAAGTATCATGGATGACGCCTTTAGCGATAAAAAAGAAGCCATGAAGGTGTATATTACAAACGATAACAACCGTATGCCTGTACGCCTTGACTCGAAGCTGAATATCGGTTCTACAAGAGCAATTCTAAAGAGTTATAAAGGAAATAAACATCCGGTATCGACAGTCAGATAGATATATGATTTTCTATAAAATGCAAGGGGTTGGTTCTTACGGATCAACCTTTTTTATGCTCTGTTTCGCAATAGAATAAGTCGATAATTATTTTTCTTTAAATGCCAGATAAGTCCAAACCGGATAATGATCGGAATATTTAATCTTGTCAACCGTACAGTTATAAGACTGAAAAGCCATGGAGTGCATGATGAAATCTATTCGGAACCAGAATTTGTTTTCATGATAGGTGATGCCTTGTCCAAAACCGGTGTTCGCATAAGAGTCTACAAGGTTATCTCCTTTGATTGTATAATAAGCGTAAGAGATGGGTGAGTCGTTAAAATCTCCGCATACAATAGTCGCATCTGTTTCTTGTTTGTCTATGATCGAGCGTATTATTTTAGCTTGTGTTTCTCTTATCTTATAAGCTGCACCTAACCGGGTTTGTACATTCATAGCTACCTCTCCGATCATCTCTCTATCTCTCGTTTTGAAGAATTCTTTGTATAGTTTCTTGTCTTCAGATGTTATTCGGTTCGACTCCAAATGATTATTTACAAGTGTTACCTTTCTCTTATTGATCTTTAATTCATACATAGCAGATCCATTGTATGAACTTTCTAACGGGAGAGACTCCGCTTTCTCTATCGGGAATTTAGAAAAACAGGCTAATCCATATATGAGGTTTCCTCGCGATGAACCCAGCTTTATTATCCTGCTATAAGGATAATCTTTCAACTTTTGTTTTATTTCCGCTTCCGATATTATACTTTTCTTGTTCTTACTGTTGGAAGGCGATACAGCAAATTCCTGCAAACAAATTATGTCTGCATTGCTGTTCACCAAGTATTCCAATATAGGATTGTTTCTTGCAGCTTCACCTTTCGCCCAATTGAAAGCACGCACATTGTAAGTGAGAACTTTTATATGTTTTTGGGGAATGTCTTTCTCTTTTGTTTTAAAATGAATTGGATAGCATGTTAATATCGGTTGCCAGAATGCACATATTGCAATAAGTTGAACCAATGCATATTTCCATCGGAAGGTAATAACCCAAAGTATCAGATACAGGATGTTGATAAATAGGATAATCGGAAAGCCGAGTCCCAGATAAGCAATAAATGTAACTCGAGATGGAACTACATACCATGCAAGAGTTGACAAGATGAGTATGATAATAGCGATTAGGTTGGTAGCGAATACTGTATATTTGATAAATCGACCAACTCTAATCTTGGATAATTTATTTTTTACTCGCATCAAATAGCTGTTTTTTTTCGTCTGAGCTAAGGCTGCTATAACCCGAAGCTTTTATTTTGTCCAGAATACGATCTATCTCCTCTGTTTCTTTATGGCGACGTTGATTATATTGCTGGTCGGTTTCAGGTCTTTTATATTTAACCTTCATCTTCTTTTTATAGCTTGGTTTGGTTAGGTTAGCAACAGAGTCGATTATTTTGTTTATCCATCGGGTTATGTCTTTCCCTTTCAGGTATTGTTTAGCGAATAGATAACCCATCAGGGCTCCTCCTATATGAGCGATATGTCCTCCGGGATTTGTATTGCTGTCTAGCGATATAAAATCAATAACGAAAAGGAAAAGTGCGATATAGATAATCTTTACACGGAACACCATGAAAAGGCTTACTTCGGCATTCGGTCTGTAAAAGGCAGAAGCAAAAATAATAGCCATGACTGAAGCCGATGCCCCTATCATTGGGGGATGATTCATTTCCAGATAATATGGTATCGTGTTGAATGATATCATATACAATATAGCACCCGCCAAACCTCCCAGCAAATACAGGCTTCCCAAATTTTTAGGATTGAAATAACTCAGGAATATCTGCCCAAACCAGAAGAGCATAAGCATATTGAACAGTATATGGAAGAAGTCGAGGTGGACAATCATATAGGTCAATAATGTCCACGGACGTTTTATCAGTAGAGTGAGGTCTGATGTTACCGCAATGTAAGGTAATAAGTTAAATGTTTCAATCTTAAATAACTTACCTATAATCCCGATAACAGAAAGAATCAAGAATACAGCGATATTAATGATTATAAGCTCTATGAGTATATCTTTCTGCTTAAATCGATATTTAATATTCTCTAAAATTGTGCCCATTTGCTTTTCCTTTCTTACGCCAGTAAAGTATTATGAAAAATCCGGTGATCAATCCCCCTAAATGCGCAAAGTGTGCGACATTATCTCCTGCGCTATCAGCAATACCTAAGAATAATTCCATCACACCATAACCTATAACAAACCATTTTGCTTTTATCGGTATAGGTAAGAAAACCATCATCAGCTCAACGTTAGGGAATAACATACCAAAAGCAACCAATATTCCGAATACTGCGCCGGAAGCTCCTAATGTTGGGGGCAGTATGTTGTAGAAATCTTGTTTGTTAATTATTTGTTCTCCTATATTTACATTTATTATTGCTGAGTTAAATACAATTTCTCTGTATTCTATTGCATATACCAACTCTTGTGCTACTGCTGCTCCTATTCCAGTTAATAAATAGTATACAAGGAATCTCTTCGGCCCCCATACCATTTCAAGTGTTCTACCGAACATATAAACAGCAAACATATTAAAAAATAAATGGGCGGGGCTAGATGGATCATGCAGAAACATGTATGTGATTATTTGATGAGGCATAAAAAGATCTGACTCAAAAAAGTGTAGCGCCAGATATTTATCTATTTCTATAACCCTACCTAATAAAAACTGAGCTAGCCATACTAGTATATTAATGATGAGAAGGTTTCGGGTAACTACCGGAATCGAACTCATGAATCCCGAGCTATTTTGATTCATCTTGATATCTTGTTTTTTTGTTTCAAAAGCCCAAAATTACAGATATTTTTTGTTTTTCTTGAGGAAAATCACTTTACGTTTAGATATTTTCTGAATTCTAATGAGTTTTTCCTATTTTTTTTTATGATTATTAAATAAAACACTTATATTTGAGTGCCAGAACTAGAAATGTATTCAAAAAACAATTCGGTTATATAATGTTTAATTAAATCATTTACATTCAATTATTATGAACAAGACAGAACTTATCAATGCAATTGCTGAAAAATCAGGATTGAGCAAAGTTGATTCTAAAAAAGCTCTTGAAGCCTTTATTGAATCAGTAACAGAAGAAGTGAAAAAAGATGGCAAAGTAGCCCTAGTTGGTTTCGGTACATTCTCTGTAACTCAAAAAGCAGCAAGAAAAGGAATTAACCCTAGAACTAAAGCTGTTATCAATATCCCGGCTAAGAAAACTGTTAAGTTTAAAGCTGGTGCTGATTTAGCTGCACTATAATTGATTAAAAAAAAGAAAAAAGAAGTAGGGAATAATCTTTCCTACTTTTTTTATGCCCTAAAACTACCTTATAGGGTACTTTTTTCTTAGCTTTGCAACCTGAATAAGTAATTTTCAAAATCATATATGAAGCTAGAGATAAGATTACAGGAGGTAATAATTAATGCCATAGACTCACTCTATGGACAAGTGGTGACAGTAGGACAGCTTTCTTTACAAAAAACAAAGAAAGAGTTTGAAGGTCACTATACTTTAGTTGTATTTCCTTTTCTGAAAATGTCGAAGAAAGGACCTGAGCAAACAGCACAGGAGATAGGAGAGTGGCTTAAAGCGAATGCATCGGAGGTAAGTAGCTTTAATGTGATCAAAGGATTTCTTAATCTTACCATTGCTACTACTTGCTGGATTGATGTGTTAAATGAAGTTCATACCGCAGAAAATTATGGCATAACAAAGGCTGATGATAATTCTCCTTTGGTAATGGTAGAGTATTCATCTCCAAATACAAACAAACCTCTACATCTGGGGCATATACGAAACAACCTGTTGGGATTTGCTCTGTCCGAAGTGTTAAAAGCAAATGGAAACAGAGTTGTAAAAACAAATATAGTAAATGACAGGGGAATCCATATCTGTAAATCGATGCTCGCTTGGCAGAAATGGGGAAATGGAGAAACTCCTGAATCCACAGGCAAGAAGGGTGATCACCTCGTTGGTGATTACTATGTAATGTTCGATAAACATTACAAAGCAGAACTTGCCGAACTACAATCTAAAGGTCTGTCTAAAGAAGAGGCCGAGGCTCAGTCTACATTGATGGCCGAGGCTCGCAATATGCTTCGTCTTTGGGAAGCCGGAGACCTTGAAGTAGTTTCGTTGTGGGAAAATATGAATAGTTGGGTTTATGCCGGATTTGACGAAACATATAAGCGTCTGGGCGTAGACTTTGATAAGATATACTACGAATCTCAAACTTATCTAGACGGTAAGGAAACCGTACTTGAAGGTTTGCAAAAGAATATCTTTTATAAGAAAGAGGATGGTTCTGTATGGGCAGATCTTACCGCAGATGGATTAGATCACAAGTTGCTACTCCGTAGCGATGGTACTTCTGTGTATATGACACAGGATATAGGTACGGCTAAGTTGCGCTTCGATGATTTTCCGATCAATACAATGGTATATGTTGTAGGTAATGAGCAAAATTATCACTTTCAGGTACTGTCTATCCTTTTAGATAAATTAGGCTTTGAGTTTGGAAAAGGCCTTGTGCATTTCTCTTATGGAATGGTGGAATTGCCCGAGGGCAAAATGAAATCGCGCGAAGGTACTGTTGTAGATGCCGACGATCTGGTAGATGAAATGATTGCAACAGCAAAAGAAACATCGCAAGAGCTTGGTAAGCTTGATGGGGTAAGTGAAGAAGAGGCTAATAATATTGCCCGTATGGTGGGTATGGGTGCTCTGAAATACTTTATCTTGAAAGTAGACCCTAAAAAGAATATGACTTTCAATCCAAAAGAATCGATTGATTTTAATGGTAATACAGGTCCGTTTATTCAATATACACATGCTCGTATACAATCGATACTGCGTAAGGCTGCAGAACAAGGAATCTCTATTCCGACAACACTCTCTGCTGATATCTCGCTAAGTGTAAAAGAAGAAGGGCTTGTGCAACAAGTTGCTGAATACGCATCAATTGTAAAACAGGCGGGAGATGAATATAATCCGGCTCTGATAGCAAATTATATATATGATTTGGTAAAAGAATACAATCAGTTTTACCATGACTATACTATCCTAAAAGAAGAAAATGCAGATTTGAAGAATTTCAGGCTGATACTTTCCGATAACGTAGGGCGTGTAGTGAAAAGTGGAATGTCTCTCTTGGGTATTGAAGTTCCCGACAGAATGTAAAGCTGACAAGATAAAAACGAAACTAAAAAGAGGTTACTTATTCAGTAGCCTCTTTTTCTATATCATAATCCTCATTCACCGGAGGATCTATTCCCAATTGCTTATACAGCTTGTTTTTGTCTAAATTTCTTTTTGTCAGAGTTTCCTTATAAAAAAAGACTTGTGAGGCAAGATCTGAATTGCTTTTTTGGGGTAAGAGATCGTAGGCTATATTGATCCATGCTAATGCATTTTCTATATCATCGAGGTTCTCATTGGCCAGAGCTATATTCGATGCAAGTCGTATTTTTTTGTTCGTATTCTTCTCCTTGTCATACAATTCACTCCAAATGTCAGCTGCTTCTTGCCATTTTCCGGCTAAAACCATGTTGGTCGCCTCTCTCATCCCTTTAGAGCTATCCGAATAATACCAACGGTTATCTGTTTTCCACGAAGGAACAATAGAGGAGGTGACTGCGTCGGCCGCTTTCATGGTTATCTCGGTTACCAGATCGTTAATTTCCGGAATATTGTTTTTCATGTTATTCCAAGAAACAGAAGACTCTCTGAAAAGACTATCTACATATGCTATAGGAGGAGCCAGTAGACTGCCATCCAGACTGTAGGCTTTGAGCAATACTCCGATTTGTGAACTCAAGATGCTGTAATTATTAAAGTATTCTACATTCACCGATTCTAATGATGCCGATGCAATGAATAAATCAAGTGAAAGTAAAACATCTGCATTTTGTTCTTTGCATATCGTTTGTACCTTCCTTGCCGATAATGATCTGACTTCATTTGCTGCACCGCCATTGGTTGGGTATGGATAGAGTTCTACTTTCGAGAAATAATTTTCTTCACTCAGATATTGCCGCAAAGAGTTTGTGAATATGGCTTTTGCTGTATCTGTGGGCATTACAGAAGAATCTTTAAGAGCCTCTCCGTTTGCCTCTACTCCCTCGCTCGATTGTGAAGCACTATTGTTGACTATCACAATGTTTTTTTGTTGAGGGTTTTCGAAAGAAATTAGTGCAGGTTCACGTACTTCGATTGAAACAAGGTTCGTCACCGTGCAAGAGGGAATAAGAATAATACAAAAAAAGATGAATATATATTTTGTCATAGCAGTCTAAGTTATGAACTAGTGATACAAAAATAAGAGTTATATTTGTAAATACGATTGAAAATATTACCAAATAATGGATGTGTCTGTCAACAAGGTCTTTGAATTGGCAAGTGATATTGTCAAACATACATCTCAGTCGGTTTTCCTCACAGGAAAGGCCGGAACGGGAAAGACCACCTTTTTGCATCATATACGTAAAACAATAGATAAGAATGTGATCGTTGCAGCCCCAACAGGTGTTGCAGCCATCAATGCGGGAGGTGTAACTTTGCATTCATTGCTACAACTCCCGTTCGAGCCATTTATTCCGAACTTCGAAGGGAAAAAGAAGCTTGATTATCACTTCAAGCTTCGCAAATCGAAAATAGAGATGCTGCGAGAACTCGATCTGTTGATTATCGACGAAGTAAGTATGCTTCGTGCCGATATGTTGGATGCTATCGACTACATGCTTCGCAGGTACCGTAACAATAAGGAGCCATTCGGAGGGGTTCAAATACTTTTTATCGGAGATATGTTTCAGCTTCCTCCTGTCGTACAAACCGCAGAATGGGAACAATTGAAGCATTACTATCCATCACCTTTCTTCTTTCACGCGCAGGTACTGGATAATTATCCATTACTTTATATCGAGTTAAAAAAGATATACCGGCAGCAAGACCAGCGGTTTATAGATATCCTCAATCGTGTGAGGAATAATTGTACCACTTCGCAAGATTTACACATATTAAACCAAAAATATAACCCTGCTTTCAGACCAGCTAAAGGTGATAGCTATGTTACACTATGTACTCATAACTATAAAACTGACCGCATTAACAATGAAGAACTGGCACAGCTACCGGGTAAAGGGTATGTCTTTAAAGGAGAGATAAAAGGAGATTTTTCTGAAAATTCTTTACCTACCGAATGTGAACTTCTTCTGAAAGAAGGAGCTCAGGTTATGTTTGTGAAAAACGATGTTGGCGAAAATCGTCGATATTATAATGGTAAGCTGGCTACAGTGACGCAATTGAAAGAAGATTATATCCTTGTCAGATTCGAAAATGGAGACGAAATGGAACTGGAGCCTGACTCGTGGGTGAATGTTCGTTATTCGTTGAATGAGGAGTCGGGCGAAATAGAGGAAGAGGAATTAGGTTCATTCACACAATATCCTATACGTTTGGCTTGGGCGATAACCATTCATAAAAGCCAGGGGTTGACTTTCGATAGGGTAATAATTGATGCCGGACAGGCTTTTGCAGCCGGACAGGTGTATGTGGCTCTTAGCCGTTGTACGTCCTTGGATGGTATTGTACTATATTCTCCTATAACTCAGCAGAGCATAAGTACCGATCCGTATGCTATAGAGTTTGCAAAAAAAGAACAGGATATAGTCTATCTGGACGGAATACTGCAAAAAGAGAAACCTCGTTACTGTGCGAAGCAATTAGTCAGATATTTTGACTGGACGCCTTTTATTCGAAGCCTTCATTCATTGAATGAGCTGGCTGCTGAAAAGAAGATCCCTGAAAAAGAAGAGGTACAGTCTATGATTGCTCAAATGTGTAGTAAAGCGATTGAGGAGCAAGAGATAGCACAGAGCTTTATAAAAGAGCTGAATTATATATTATCTGCTCCCAATCCTGATCTGACAAGATTGAAAGATAGAGTGCAGAAAGCAGCTGTATATTTCCATAAAGATGTTTCTGAATGTATTATTTCCCCATTGATGCTGCATTTGGAGAGATTCAAAACGAAGTCGAAAGTAAAGGCATACTTAAATAAAGCCAACGATGTATACAATACATTGCTCAAGCTGCTATCACGCATAGAGCATATCAACTATGGAAATATTAACCTAACTGAGGAATTAATCTTCTCGAAGGTAGAAGTTCCTTCCGAAAATGTAGCTTCATCGGAAAAAGTGAAGCCTCAAAAAGGGGATAGCCACCGACTCTCATTGTCTCTCTTTACCGAAGGAAAATCGGTGAAAGAGATTGCCATAGACAGAAATCTTTCACCAACTACGGTAGAAGGGCATCTTGTGAGCTTTATCCTTACCGGAGAGTTGGATGTTTTAGAGTTAGTTCCCGATAACAAAGTGCAATATATGCTTCCTGTAATCAAAAAGATGGGAGTAAAATCCTCTCTGTCGGAAATCAAGGAGAAGTTACCCAAAGAATGCTCATACCTGGATATAAAAGCGGTAATTAATTACATTAAATATCTTGATGGTAGATAAGACCTATAGAATAGTGTATATGGCAATGATGTGACATAAACTTCCCATCAGAACGAATACATGAAAGACAGTGTGCATGTATTTTTTCTTTGTCCACGAATAAAACAATGCTCCTATCACATACGATACGCCTCCCGCAATGAGCCAATATAGCGCATCGATTTGACCTGTTTGAGATAGTACATCGTAAAGAGGCTTAAATGCAACCAGGATAGCACCACCCATCAGTACAAAGCAGACTGTTTCTAAGTTGCTATGTTTCTTTAAGTTGGTAAAGCTCATGATCAGCCCTGTAATAGCGGCAATACAGATGAAGGCAAAAAGGCTCCAACCCCATGCGCTTTCATTGCGAAGCACGATTAGTGTAAAAGGAACATAGGTGCCCGCTATATGTAAATAGATAGCGCTATGATCGAATTTACGAAGTAGACTTTTTCGCTTTTCATGTGTGCATCCGTGATAGCAAGTGGATGTGATATAAGATGCCAGCATCCCGAACAAATAACCGATAACACTACCGATAGCCCAATTGTTCCCACTGTTGATGGCGGCGGAGAGTAGTACGAAACCCGCTGCAATTCCCATTAGTATGCCTAATCCGTGAGATACGGTATTTGCGATTTCTTCTCCACGTGTATAATATTTAGCTGTACTCATTTTTATAATTTCTTTCTCGAAATGGAAGGTTTGGAAATTTTGTGCAAGATAAGGATTTGTTTCCAAATCACTAGAAGTAGTGATTGAAGGATATTATAAAAATATGTTTCTTTGTTTTTTTTTATAAATAGAATCTATGAAATTATATAACTCTACTAAAAAATTATTTCTTACTGTATCTTTATTATTCTCTTTCTTATTTGTGCTAGGCAAAGGTGAAATGCCCAAAGATACGCTCTATACAGAATTGAAGTATGATATTGTTGTTCTCTCATCTACAAAAGAGACAAATAGTTTGAAATCGCTTCCGGCAGCAGTCTCGGTTTTCTCGCCTAAGAATCTCGACGGCTTGCAAGTGCATTCTATCAAAGACCTCAGTGCGATAGTACCGAATTATTTTGCTGCTGACTATGGTTCTAAAATGACTGCCCCGCTTTATATAAGAGGTGTCGGCGCACGTTCGGGTGAGCAAACAGTAAGTATGTATGTGGATAATATTCCTTATTTCAATACAACTTCGTTTGACTCTGAATTGTTTGATATTCAGCGTGTAGAGGTATTAAGGGGAACACAAGGTACATTGTATGGACGTAATGCGATGGGTGGAATTATCAATGTTTATACCTATTCTCCTCTGACTTATGAGGGTACGACAATAAAAATAGGGGGTGGTAATTACGGCCAGTTTTCGGGAAACGCTTCACACTATCAGCGGATAAATAGTAAGATGGGATTTTCTGTAGGAGGTTACTACAAACAAGATGATGGTTATTTTAAGAATCTCTTTACCGGTAAGAAGGTCGATGATATGAAAAATGCGGGAGGACGTGCCAAGTTAGTTTGGGATATTAATCCACGTTTGTCTGCTACCTATTCTGTAAGTTTCGACTATGTAGATCAGGGAGCATTTCCGTATGCCAATATAGAGACAGAAGAGGTTGATTATAATTCTGATAGCTATTACAAAAGAAAACTATTGACAAACGGGTTAGCGCTTCGCTATACGGGTCAGGGTTATGAGATTAACTCTACAACGGGCTATCAGTATCTGAACGATGATATGAACATGGATCAGGATTATACAAGATTATCTATGTTTCAAATTAATCAGAAACAAAGACAAAATTCACTAAGCCAGGAGGTCACAATAAAATCTACTAAGCCTTCTGATTATCAATGGTCGTTTGGCGGATATGGGTTTTATGACTACTTGCATACCACTCCTCCTGTATATATGATGTCGGATGGAATTCAGAAGTATTTGCAGGCTCCATTAACGGCTGTTGGGGCTCCAATTACTTTTACGGATGATCAGATAGACCTGAATGGACAATATAAACGTCCGACTTATGGCTTAGCTGCTTTTCATCAGTCAACATTCAATAATTTGTTTAAAGCAAAGGGACTGTCCCTTACTTTAGGCTTACGTATCGACTATGAAAAAACAAAGCTGGACTACAATGCCGAAACTGTAGCTAATTTTGATGTGAAGATACCTAACTCACCAATGCCTCCAATGTCTTTTGCAGCGGATACAGCCATTGTAGGTACTAATTCTAAAGATTTTTTGGAGTTTCTGCCTAAAGCCGTATTAAAATATCAGATAAATGAAAACTCATTTGTATATGGTTCAGCGTCGCGTGGCTACAAAGCAGGAGGACATAATATTCAGATATTTGCCGATCTTCTACAAGAAGCCCTCGAAGCTAAAATGATGGGTATGCTACCTCCGAGTATGGGTGGCGGTCATTCTGCATCTGCCGGTACACCAGTTAACAACCGTATCTCTTATAATCCTGAATATAGCTGGAGTTATGAACTTGGCGGACAAGTTGATATTATAGAAAATTCATTGCAGGCAAACTTTGCCGTATATTATATGGATATACGTGATGTACAGATTACCCAGTTTGTAAACAACCGGGGTGGACGTATGGTAAGCAACGCCGGTAAAGCAGAAAGTAAAGGTTTTGAAATAGGCTTGAAGGCCCGCCCTTGTAAAGGTTTTTATCTTTATGCGAATTATGGCTTGGCTGATGCTACATTCAAGGATAATAAAGTAAGGAATAGTGCGGGAGAAGTTGTAAAAGACTATACAGGCAATCATATTCCTTTTGCTCCCGGTTCTACATTCAGCATCGGCGGCAGTGTTTCGTATGATTTCAAACAGAATACATTGCTGGATAGAATAACCTTCGATACCAATTTTGCAGGAATCGGAAAAACTTATTGGGCTGAAGATAATGTGATGTCGCAAGGATTTTACGGAACATTAAATGCTAACCTCACTTTAGAAAAAAATATATTCTCATTAGAATTCTGGGGTAAAAATATTCTCGATCGTGATTACAATACATTTTTGTTTGGATCAGATAGTAAATATTTTGCTCAGAAAGGAAAACCTATGCGTTGGGGTGCATCTTTGATAATAAAGTTGTAATTTTGTAGCTTCATTTCGACAGCTATTTAATTATGAATTATAAAAAGGTCAAGCTAAAGCCTAAAAAAGAAGAATCGCTTAAGCGTTTTCATCCTTGGATATTCTCGGGAGCAGTACAGTCTAAAGATGAAAGTCTTGCAGAAGGAGAAGTCGTTAACGTATATACAATCAACGATGAATTTATTGCTGTCGGTCATTATCAGATTGGGAGTATAGAGGTTCGGGTACTATCTTTTGAAGAAGAAGATATTGATCTTGATTTCTGGAAGAAGCGTTTGTCTTCAGCTTTGGAATTGAGAAAATCAATAGGCTTATTATCTGATAATAATAATTCATATCGTCTTGTACATGGAGAAGGGGATCTTCTTCCCGGTCTTATTATAGATGTTTATGCCGAAACGGCTGTTATTCAGTCTCATTCGGTAGGGATGCACGAGTCACGCCTGATGATCTGTGATGCATTGAAGGCCGTGTTAGGAGATAATCTAAAAAATGTATATTACAAATCGGAAACCACCTTGCCATACAAAGCCAATCTGGGAGCAGAAAATGAATATCTGTACAAAGGTGATTCTGTCAACGAAATAGCACTTGAGAATGGTTTGAAGTTTTATCCTGACTGGGTAAAAGGGCAGAAGACTGGTTTCTTTGTCGATCAGCGAGATAATAGAGCATTGCTCGAAAAGTATTCAAAAGGCCGGTCTGTACTAAATATGTTTTGTTATACAGGAGGGTTCTCTTTCTATGCTTTGCGTGGTGGTGCAAATCTGGTTCACTCTGTGGATAGCTCATCTAAGGCAATTATGTTGACGAATAGGAATGTGGGGCTGAATTTCCCCGATGATAAACGACATGAGGCTTTTGCCGAAGATGCATTCAAGTTTTTGGGCGGTATCAATAAAGGAGACTATGATCTTATCATTCTTGATCCTCCGGCTTTTGCAAAACACAGAGGAGCTATAAAAAATGCATTGCAAGGTTACAAGCGTTTAAATGCTGCCGCATTCGAAAAGGTAGCACCCGGAGGTATTGTGTTTACTTTTTCCTGCTCGCAGGTTATCAGTAAAGACGCTTTCCGTTTGGCTGTATTCAGTGCTGCTGCTTTGTCGGGTCGTAGTGTGAGAATATTGCACCAGTTAAGTCAGCCTGCCGATCATCCGATCAATATTTATCATCCTGAAGGCGAATACCTGAAAGGATTGGTATTATATGTAGAGTGATTGGGTTTTAGTCGGTTCGTTATTCTGGCTTCAAATTATCTTATATAGAGAGAAGTAGGCTGAAAAGAAGAAGCGAAAAAGTAACAATTCGAAATAGATGAGAAAGAGTCACTTATTTTTTTCTTTATTATTATTCTGTTCGTGTAATTTGAAAAATTCTCCATCTAAAGCTATAGATGAAGATTTAAAATTACATACAATGATAGAGATAAAAGATACAATTTCGAAATTGAAGGATAGTATATCAATAGAAGTTATATCTGGTGATAAGGATATTCTTAATGATTCAAAAGGGAGTTTGCAAGAAAAAGATACAATAATTTCTTATAATATATATGGATTGAGTTCCGAAGGAGCTGAGGCTATTGTAACTTATAAAAAGGGGAAAATAGCGAAATGTTTACTAAACATATATGGAGAGACAGGTCAATCTAACATCATATATAATTTTATAGATAATCTTGTAAAGATTGATAATAAAATATATAAATATAAGACTGATTTGTATAGGGCTAAAGATGGCATGAAATTGGAAAATGAGTTTAACTATATTCTTAATAGTGAGGGAAACTTGTTGAACGGACAGGCAGCAGATAGAGATATTGAGGTTTATAAAGATTTAAAAAAATATATTCCTTTTGAATTAAGAGAAGCGAAAAAGTAACAATTCGAAATAGATTAAGAAGTGTCACTTTTGTCACTTTTTAATGTTTAATATTTTGATTGTTATGTATTTGTGAATATTTTATTTTGTCACTTTTTGTAACCTGATTGATAGAAATAAAGAGTTATCTACATAAAATGTTAAATAACGAATTTAACGATATAATAAAGAAGAAATTTTCGGGAGAAATATTTGATACTATTTCACGTGTGGCAGATGAGATGAATCTTGAATGCTATGCTATAGGCGGTTATGTACGTGATATATTTCTACGCCGTGCATCCAAAGATATAGATATTGTTACTATCGGTAAGGGTATCGAGCTGGCAGAGGCTGTGACTAAGGCTCTGGGGAGGAAGGCAAAACTTTCGGTTTTTAAGAACTTTGGTACAGCACAGATTAAGTACAAAGATACGGAGATAGAATTTGTTGGGGCACGCAAGGAGTCTTATAATAGAGACTCGCGCAAACCGATTGTAGAGGATGGTACGCTCGAAGATGATCAGAATCGTAGAGATTTTACAATAAATGCGTTAGCGATTTGTCTTAATAAAGAACGTTTTGGAGAATTGCTAGACCCTTTCGGTGGGCTCAAAGATATGGATAGTCTGACTATTCGTACTCCGCTCGATCCTGATATTACATTCAGCGACGACCCTCTGAGGATGCTCAGGGCAATACGCTTTTCTTCACAACTAGGTTTTGATATAGAACCTAAAACCTTTGATGCAATCAGCAGAAATAAGGATCGTATAGAGATCATATCAAGAGAGCGCATAATCGATGAGGTGAATAAAATAGTACTTTCGCCTAAGCCTTCGGTTGGTTTTCTTCAACTCGATCAGACCGGATTACTCTCTATTATCTTCCCTGAATTAGTGGCTTTGAAAGGTGCTGAAACAAAAGAAGGGGTCGGGCATAAGGATAATTTTTATCATACTTTGGTCGTCTTAGATAATATTTCGAAGAAAACAGATAATCTGTGGCTCCGATGGTCGGCTATACTTCATGATATTGCCAAGCCTGCAACCAAACGCTGGGACAATAAATTCGGTTGGACTTTTCACAATCATAACTTCATAGGCGAGAAGATGATTCCGGGAATCTTTAGACGGATGAGGCTGCCGTTGAATGAAAAGATGAAGTATGTGCAAAAAATGGTTACTTTGCATATGCGTCCTCAGGTATTGGTAGACGAGGAAATTTCTGATTCAGCCATTCGCCGTTTGCTTTTCGAGGCAGGTGACGATATTGATGATCTGATGACATTGTGTGAAGCTGATATTACATCAAAGAATCCCGATAAGGTTCGTCGTTACCTTCGTAATTTTGAGATTGTACGTCAGAAACTAAGAGATATAGAAGAGAAAGATCAGGTACGGAATTTTCAACCGCCGATCAAAGGTGAAGAAATTATGGAAATGTTCGGTCTTGGGCCCGGAGTGGAAGTGGGACGGCTTAAGGCATCCATCAAAGACGCCATCTTAGATGGGGTGATTCCCAATGAATATGACGCTGCTTACAATTATTTGATAGAGAAAGCGAAGAAGATAGGACTGACACCAATAAAATAATAATATGAAAAAGAATTTATTTGCGCTCGTTGTGTTTTTAATTTGCTGTATGAGTGTGCAAGCTCAAAAATCAGCTTTAATAATGGATCTCGCTTATCGGAATAAATTTAATTATACGAATTGGGGCGTAGGTTTACAGTATAAATATAATTTGCCTGCTAATTTTAGAGCAGCAGCCGATTTCGTAGCCTATTTTCCTGAAGAAAGTAGTTTCGGGTTGGATTTCGGAATTAATTTACAGTATCAATTACATGTGTGTAATAACTTGTCTATATATCCTTTTGCTGGAGGTATTATGTCTAATCATTCATTCTCAGGAATTCCGAATAATGTAAATGAAACAGGATTTGGTCTTAGTTTTGGTGCAGGGGTTGAGTATAGTGTAAGCAAGAAAGGATTCTTGAATTTTGATTATAGATATAATCTGATAGATAAAAAAAAGAATGCGTGGTATACGGATTATAGTCTCATACGTTTAGGCTACGGATTCCGGTTCTAAAATTATAGATAAAGAAATTATGACAATAAAATCAATTGTAGTTGTGGTTGACGAAGCAAATGCCATCGGTAAAAATAATGACCTGCTTTGCCATTTGCCTAACGATCTGAAGCATTTTAAGGCTATCACAGCGGGTTATCCGGTTATAATGGGGCGTCGAACGTTTGAGTCGTTGCCTAAAGGCGCATTGCCCAACAGAAGGAATATCGTGATAACTAATAATAAGGATTTACAATTCGATCGTTGCGAAATGGTTTCATCTATCGATAAGGCAATAGAGCTTTGTAAAGGCGAACAAGAGATCTTTTTTATTGGAGGAGGAACCATATACAAGAAAGCAATTGATTTTGCAGACAGGCTTTATCTGACCCGTATTCATCATCAATTTGAAGGAGCGGACACCTTCTTCCCCGAAATAAAACAGGAAGAGTGGAAGGAGCTATCGCGAGAAGATCATGATACAGATGAGAAACATAAATACAGATACAGTTTCATCAATTTAGAGAAAATAAAACGTTAATATACTTGCTTATATTAAATAAACATCCTATTTTTGCAACCCGAATATCTGGAAGATAATTGAAATTATAACAGAAAATAATATATAGCAATGAAAAGAACTTTTCAACCATCAAACAGAAAGAGAAAAAACAAACATGGTTTTCGCTCTAGAATGGCTACTGCAAACGGACGCAGAGTACTTGCTTCACGCAGAGCAAAAGGAAGAGCTAAACTAACTGTCTCTGACGAATACAGCAAATAAGATCTTTTAAAGGCATTTTGCTAAAGATATACAAGGTAAGAATTATTATAATTCTTACTTTTGTTTTTTATATAAGCCTCACTTTGTATGAATTGGTTCGACTTGCTTGTAGTTATATTGATTGCGATAACCCTTGTTAAGGGGTTCTTTTCGGGGCTTGTTATGCAAATAGCATCTTTAGCCGGATTGATATTAGGAGCGGTTTTTGCGGGTCAGTTGTCAGGCTTTATAGTTCCCAAGTTGATAAAGCTAACCGAGGCGTCTCCTCACATTATCGGGCCATTATCTTATATTGTGGCCTTTCTGCTTATTATAGTGGCGTTGTTCTTTGCGGGGAAGCTACTCGAGTCATTTGTGGAAGCCATAAAAATGAGTGCTCTCAACCGGCTGGCCGGAGCTTTATTTTGTTGTGCTAAATGGCTTGTAGTATTCAGTATTGTGATAAACCTTGTTGTTGAATTAGACCAAAATAAGCATCTGATTAAAGAGGATGTGCGTGAGAATGCCTATTCTTATCATACTGTTATCAACATTGCCAGAGCAGTAATTCCTTACTTGCGATTTGACTGGGTGAAAGACTTGAAAGAAGAGGCTGCTACCCATATTAAAGACAAGGGCATTGCTATTTAGATATATTATTTCTTACCAAGGATTCCAGATGTTTGATGCTCATGAAATAAATGATATATAATACCATCCGAAAGTCCGATCTTAGGAACGAATATTTCATTGACTTTACAAATCTTACTAATCGATAAGAATATCTTCAAAGCAGGAACAATAACGTCAGCACGGTAAGTATTAAGCTTATAAGACTGAATCCGCTCTTCATAACTCAATGATTTTAGACTGTCATAGAGTTTCTTCAGTTCGTCATAGCTGATAGGTTCCCGTTCTCTTTTCCCCAATACTTTGTGTATCTTATTTATGTTTCCACCCGATGCAATTATACTGAATGAGTTATTGTCTTTAGAGATATCTTTTAGCCAAGACTTAAATCGTTTTTCTTCATCTTCTTTTACGGCATCTACCAGTAAGCGCACAGTTCCCATCTGGAAAGAATTAGAGTCTACTTTTTGTTGATTGCTGTATACGATCACTTCTGTGCTGCCTCCTCCAACGTCAACATAGAGGTAGTTCTTCCTTTTGTCCATAAAGTTGTCCAACTCTCCGGCCTCGTATATAATTTCGGCTTCTTCCCTGCCGGTTATGATGTCTATGTTTATACCACTTTCGCGCCGTATGTCTTCTACGATATTAGCTCCGTTGGTAGCATCACGCATGGCGCTGGTTGCACATGCTCTGTAGTTCATCACACCATAGGCTTTCATTATATGTGAGAAACCCTGCATTGCATGTATAAGCCGCCACTCCTTATCTTTGCTTATTGTTCCAGAGGTAAATACGTCGTCACCCAAACGGATAGGTACACGGAGATAAGCTACCTTCTTGAAGTCGGGTGTTGTTCCGTTTACTTCGATGTTGTTTATAAGTAGGCGAATAGCATTAGAGCCTATATCTATTGCTGCAAATATATCTGTATTCATTTTTTATCATTCAGTTTCTTATAAAAATCGTATAAAGCTGTCTGAGAGCGGCAAGGAGGATTGTCTCCTCTCTTTACATAATTGTTGCTCCCAAAGACAGTGAGATCTCTTGCTTTTTCATTATCCGACCATTGTATATCAAAGAAGCTCTTCAATGTTTGTTTTATTTCTTTGTCGAGGATAGGAACTCCCACCTCTATTCTTCTGTCTAGATTTCGTGTCATCCAGTCTGCACTCATGATGTAAACTTTCTCGTCTCCGTCATTGTGGAATATAGCTATACGTGCATGTTCTAGATAGCGGTCTACAATGCTTATTACCCATATGTTCTCGCTTAGGTCTTTCATCTGAGGCTGTAAGCAGCATGCACCTCTCACGATAAGCCGTATCTCGACACCAGCCTGGCTTGCTTTGTAAAGCAGCTTCACCATTTCGTCATCGGTAAGGCTGTTAAACTTAGCAAATATATAAGCCCGTTTTCCGTTCTGCGCATTTTTTATTTCTTTTTTGATGAGGTTGACGAATTGATTGCGCATATAATAAGGGGAAACAAGCAGTTGCTTGCACGAGAAGTGTTTGTGTGTATTGATCAGAAAATCGAATACTATAGCCGTATCAGCTACTATTTGAGGATTTGATGTAAACAAGCCGAAGTCGCCATATATCTGAGCTGTTGCTTCATTAAAGTTGCCGGTTCCGATATATGCAAAATCTTTATTCTTGCGTTCTACCAAAACGATTTTGCTGTGTACCTTTAGTCCTGTGACGCCATGTATAACTTTTACTCCCTCTTTTTGCAGTATCTCCGAATATTCTACATTTTGTTCTTCATCGAAACGTGCCAGCAATTCCATTAATACGACTACTCTCTTGCCGTTTTTAGCTGCATTGATCAGGGCGTTAATAACTTTCGAACGTTCTGCTACACGATATAAAGTGATGTAGATACTTTCTACTTTAGGATCTATCGCTGCTTCCCGAAGGAAATCAATAAAGTGGTTGAATGTATGATATGGATAATTAAGTAATACATCTTTACGAGCAATGGTTTTCAATATGCTCGAAAAAGGCTTTATGTGCGGATGGTTTAGCGGAGCCAAGCTTTTGCTTTCAAGATCGGGACGCACTTTAGGGAATTTCATTAAATCCCTCATAAGATGATATCGCCCTCCCGCATCTAATTCCTCCCGCCTTTTTAGCTGGAGCTTTGATGATATGATATCTAACAAGTCTTCGGGCATTTCTCTGTCGTAGATGAGGCGAACAGGCTGTCCGTGCAGACGATTTTGCAATCCGGTTTCCATCTTCTCTATCAAGCTTTTAGATATGTCGTCATCTATTGTGAGTTGAGCATCACGCATCAGTTTGAATGTATATGCCGAAATACTTTTATAGTTAAACATAAAGAATATTTCGTCTAAGCATAAGCGAATTATATCATCTAAAAATATGATATCGTGTCTACCTTTTACTGATGGCAATACGACAAAGCGCGGACATGAAGAACTTACCGGAATTTGAATAATTGCATATCTGGAATCGTTTTTGTCGGAGCACATCTTAACCGCATGGTAGATATTGTTATCCCGCAAAAAGGGTAATTGAGTAGATTTGCGAATTATAAGTGGAACAAGAAGCGGGCTGACAACGCTCGAGAAATATTCGTGGCAGAACTGTTTTTGTTTCTGGTTCAGTTTTTTCTCATTCACTACATAAATATTATGTTTCTCCATTTCGGAGAGAACATCGATATAAGTTTGCATAAATTTCTTTTGCCCTTCAGAGACCTGACTGTTGATAAGGGGCAGTAATTCTTTAGCAGTGTATCCTCCCGAAAGGAGAGGTGCGCTCTTTCCTCTAATCTGACTAAGGCGAACAATATTGGCTATCCTTACCTTTATATACTCGTCCTGATTGTTTGAGAAGATACCAAGAAAACGAAGCCTCTGCATCAGAGGCACACTTTTGTCCTGAGCTTCCTGCAGTACCCGCTCGTTAAAGGTTAGCCAGCTTAAATCTCTGTTGTTTATCATTTATGCCAGTGTTGTTAGATGCCTTAAAAAAGTCTGCTCAGCCGAATTTACCCATTCACGAAAAGAGTCATCCGATTGTTGCTTTGTTTTCATATAGTTTAATAACACGCTCATATCAAAATTGTTTCCAATAATGCCTCCTCCAAAAGAGATAACATCAGCTGCGTTTACTTCCTGTTCTATATGAGCCGGGATCATCATGATGGCTTTCCCTAAATAGAGAGCTTCACAAACCGATTCGAACCCCGCTGTTGTAATATATCCGCAGCATCTGCTCATAAAGTTAAGGAATTTTTCATCATCGATCGTATGGAGTGTTAAATTTTCGTCTACTATTAGTTCCTTCAGTACATTTTGCTTATCCCAGAAGAAATGTAATTTTACGTCAGGATTTTGCTCGTGCCATGCCCTTACTTCATTTTCATACCCATGATTAAGCATGTATCCCAAAATATAGTCTTCGCTTGTAGGCTGTAGCGATAATATTTCGGATCGGAGCAGAGGCGGAACCACTGCAATACGTTCAGGTATATAATCTTTTAGTGGGTAGAACGATAAAGCCAAGGTTTTGGTTGCACCTACACCACATAGCAGCATGTGCAGCCTCAAGAACATCATTCCTTGTTCGTCTCCTTTTCCATGTAAATAGCCGGGATGTTTTAGCAGGTATTGATGTCCGATATTTACAATCGGGATATCGGTGCTAAATCGCAAATAGGTGAGCCCGGTAAGCAGTTCGTAGAAATTGACAATAACATCGGGTTCGTTTTTCTGTATACGCCGGTGTATTTTTTCTATGCTTTTTTTGTATTTTCTTAATCTCTTAGGAGATATGTTGAAAAGCAAAGTCTTTAAGAAGTGAATCCGCTTTTTATCTTTTTTGAATACAAAAGACAAGGTGTCGAAAGTTCTTACTTTAGCTCCGATTTTCTGATAAAAAAAATCGGGTATGACCCGAACCTTACTTTTTCCAACTAAAACTTCTACAACCTCGTGACCATTGCGGCGAAGGATATCAGACAAGGCTATAGCCTGAGTCATGTGCCCTCGTCCATCTCCTTGAACAATAAATAAATATCTCATATTGCAAATCTTATATCTTTCTTGTCTTCAAATACCGAATTGTTAGCCTGTGGCTCAGGTACATAATATTCAACCTCCCAATTGCCGTCATAGTCTTCGGTTAGAGCAGATAAAGATTCGACCCAATCGCCCGAATTCAAATAAAGAATATCGCCATAATATCTTTTTTCGGGTTGATGTATGTGACCGCATATAACCCCGTCACACTTTTTGTGGCGTGCTATATCTACAATATGTTTCTCGTAATCGCTAATGTATGATACCGATGCTTTTACTTTTTTCTTCACTTCTTGCGAAAGGGAGTAATAAGGCAAACCCTTTTTTTCTCGTCTGTTGTTGTAGTATCTATTGATCAGCATCAGTAGAGAGTAACCAACATCTCCGATTTTAGATAACCAGCTGTAGCGGGATGTAACAAGGTCAAATACATCTCCGTGGAGGACATAGAAACGTTTGTCTCCGCTTTTGTAGATATAATCTTTTACAATTTCTATATTCTGAAACTTGAAAGGAAGTATCCTGTCCATGAAGTCGTCGTGATTCCCTCTCAAATAGATTATCTTTGTTTTACGTTGTATATCCAATAGTAGTTTAATGAAATTACTGTGTCTCTTTTTCCACTTTGCTTTTCTTCCTCGCATCAATTGCCACCCATCAATAATGTCTCCGCATAAAATAAGAGTATCGCATGTGTTGTCTTTTAAATATCTTGTTGCTTCTTTCGCTTTCGACCATTTAGATCCCAGATGGATATCTGAAAGAACAATGGTTTTGTGATGTTTTTTGTTTGTCATATTTTTCTCTTTTTTTCATATCAAAAGAATAAATACATTATGACAACACTGTTAAGTATTTATGAATAAATGGTTAAGATTCAGACGGAAGTTTTATGTATAATATAAATGACGAGCAAACAGATGGTAGATATCTCTCTGTTTGCCATTCATCAGTATGGTGTAGTTTTTTATTTATCGATAGAAAGTGCAGGGGCAGACGGTTGATAGAAGTGGGTCATGTACAGGTCTTTGATAATGCCATCGGCGACACCTATTATGGGTGTTTCGATGACAAGTGCCCGAGCTAGTTTCATTACTTTAAGGTATATCCCGATTGCAGGTAATATGACTTCTGCCCGGTTGAGGTTTATTTTAAGATTCACCAGCCTTTCTTCGTAACTCATTTTTCTCATTTTAGCCGCAAAGCTCACTAACTCTTCTCTGCGTATGCGTCCGGAACGACGTAATAGTGAATCCAGCTTATTTATGTTTCCTCCTGACCCAATGAGGGATATCTTTATATAATCTTTGCTGTGTTCTATCAGCCAATTTTTCATTCTGTCCCATTCGGCTCTTTCTTCCTCCAACGGTAGTGAACGAATAGTGCCTAGCTTGAACGATTCGGATGCGATCTCTTTGTTCTGATAAAAAATAATGAGCTCTGTGTTTCCTCCACCTACATCCGTATATATATACACTCTGTTCTCTTCCAGTAATTCGTCTATTCTGTTTGTAAGAATAAAACGAGCCTCTTCTTTGCTGTCAATTACATCGATTTCGATGCCCGACTTGGCAACTACGTACTCCAATACTTCTTGTGCGTTAGAGGCTTCCCTGATGGCAGACGTTGCGCAGGCACGCCATATTTCTACATCATTTACCTGTATTAGTCCACGGAAAGATTGCATTAGGATGGCGAGCTTTTCTTTCTTCTGCTCACTTATATATCCTGTGGAAAATGTATCCTCTCCCAATTTTAAAGGGATACGGATTAATGAATCTTTTTTAAATACTGCACGTCCATTATAGTCGAGAACATCTGTAATAAGAAGGCGTACAGAGTTGGAGCCGATATCGATTGCTCCTAAGCGTCTAACATTCATAAGCTTTTTTTATTGGCAAAAATAAGTAAGAGGGGTTACAAAACTATTACTATTGGATTGCATTAAAATTAAGATTGTCGAATAGAACTAATAAGCAAAGAATTCTGTTTTATATTTGAAAAGTAACTCATTTTCAGAATATGAATAAAGAAATAAAGTACTGTCTCAACTGTAATAATAAAGTCTATGGTGAGTTTTGTAGTAAATGTGGACAGTCAATACATACTTCGCGTGTTAACTCCCAAGAGGTTTTTAGAGAATTGGGATATGGGTTATTTCATTTAGATAGCAGCATTATTAGACTTACTAACTCTTTATCAATCGATTACAAAGAGTGGATTTAAGAGAGGTAACGATTTGGCAACGGTTCTTTTGACTGAAATTTTCGTTACTTTGCATAGTGCCAGATAACGATTACAAAGGTAAAAATTATATTTTCTATTCTGTTTTTTCACAAAGGAATATTTGAAAACTAACAACCTTTCCTCTTTTATTCGTCTATCGCAAAGCTCTCTCCTGTTTTATATCCGTTTAGTGTTGCTTCTAGAACCTTAATCATATCTAAACGGAACGACTCAGGTGATAATACAGCTAGTTTATCTCTATTCCATAAGAACTCTTGTTTAAGGTCATAAGTGGGTCTGACAAATATTTCGAAATCAGTATAATCTTCTGTTTCATTGATCAATTCCTGAGACTCATGCATTGGTACATCTGTTAGGTATAAATTCTGAGGAAAGAAAGCCCTAAATCGGATTGAGATAGGATCATACTGACGGATTATACCGTAACAATGAGCAAAATATGTATTAGGATTAAGAGTTCGTTTCAATTCTTTCGGTAATTTATGTTGATCTTCTATAATAGACGCGTCAAGAATTCTTTCAAGAGCGAATGTCGTACACCTATTCTGTTCTATATCTGCACCAATTACATACCAACGTTGCTTAAACAGACGGATAAAGACAGGTTGAAAGGTATAATTCTTTGAGGCTTTGTAGTGAGACTTATAGGTCAAACTTAAAGATTTATTCTGCTCTATGCTATCCATTATGATCTGAATTCGCTCTAATCCCAAAGGAGCATTTTCTAAAATTAGATTCTGATGTTTTTGGCATAATTCTCCCAAGTTAGAAATGCGTAAACCACTTAGCATCCATTGAATAGCTGTATTTCTATCCAATTCTTCCGTTGAAGATATTTTATAGATACCTCCATTGCTTTTCTCGCATACAATATCAATGTTAAAGAGTGATTCTGTTTCGTTTCTGTAACGGTGGAAGCTTCGCTCGGTTAACAAACCTCCATCAGGATTGTAAGAAGAAATTCTCCATTTATGTTGAATTTCGTCAATGGTTAGTCCTTGTTTGTTTAGCAATAAGGTATCTATTAACCAAATGCAGAATTTATATTTAAAGTTCATACAGTCAATCTATTTTGAAAAATTCAAAAATCTTATTAGTTAATAATTTGCTCGCTTTGTAAATCAGTTTTAAACTTAGTATAAAATAAATTATAATACCCACAATCCAATACCATTCAAGTTCAAGAGGCGTTGTAGCTGTTGTTGCACCACTCCCTTCTAATAGAATTAATAGAAGCATAGGTATAAAAAAAAGAATTGCCGAACCGCCAGTCAATACTAAGCAAAATATGATAAATGTAATAATTCCTTTCATAAGACTCTATTTTATGATAAAATAAACAATATATTTTAAAACTAAATATGTAAGATAGAACAAGGTAAATCCGATAATAACGACAACCAATATAGCCCCGATAAGACCTATCGATTCTCGTAATCCGGCTAAACCTGAGAGTGCAAAAATAGATGGGATTGAATAAGATAGAAGGCATATCACTATGGATATCCAACTTGCTATATTTTTCTTATCCATTATACTATCTCTATTTGAATACCAGAATCATCTGTAGTGTTGAGTAGATAGACTTTGTCGTCCTTTATACTCAGACTCTTTTGCTCGTTGTTGTATGTCAGGATAAATGCAGAGCCAGCTTCGGTAACAGACAGTTCTGTATCGCCTATTATTTTCTCTACAATGTTGCAAATAGGTATAGTTGCGAGGAAAGTCTTTTGGGATACTGTGATAATAAGGTTGTCTTTGTCTGCGAGTACAGATATCCGATTTTTTTCGAATTTCCAAACCAATTCTTTTCTAATTTCGGATACTTTAATTTTTTCCATAACATTCTGCTTTTTGATTTTTATTTATAATGAATGATATGGCAAAAATAACAGCCCTTGTTGCCAAGAGCTGTCAGTGAAGGAAGAATGTGTTGTTTTTTTAAAAATCGAGATATAAAGTTTCATCTTTATTATCCCAAACTTTGCAAAACTCGGAGAAACTTTCTAATGGATTTTGTGAGACAATGGAACTTATTCCTCGAAGAGATGCTAAAATTATTTCCCTATCATCACTCTTTAGTGCATCGTCAAGAGCAGCATAATGTGCATTCAGAGCAGTTTGACGCTCCCCAAATACCATTTGTAGTATTTCCCTTGTTTGTTCATATTTCATTGTCATTAATCGAATCTCTTTATCATTCTGCTTTTCTAATGCTTTTAGCTGAAATGACATTCGATTATGTTCTCTCCAAGCTTCTTGTATTTTATTTAGAGCATCAGGGTTGTCTTTTAAATGATTCTCTAACCTTGTAGCAACTACAAGGCTCGCCTTTTTTAAAGTGTTTTTTTTTGAATCGTCACTCATATTATTCTATTACTTTTGATTGATTGATTTTATTATATTCCGAACACAATATCATTAAATGTTTAATATCTTCCTTAAATTGTATTGATTGTATGAAATCTTCCTCTGCTTTATTTTTGAATATATATCTACTTAGACTAGGTTCCCCAAATATTTTTTCTCTTAGTGGTTCATAAGCTGCAATAAAGGCTTTGTTACAAACAACCAGAGCTACTAATATCTCTGACTGCCTTAATAAACTTGCTTTATATATCAGAATAGCATGAATACTCTGATCTATATATTTTATAGCACTATTAATACCATATTCTGCTTTGATTAATGCCTCTTTCATTTCTTTATTTACATCAATAATCTGTTCTATCGAATGAAAAAGAGCATCTATGGCAAAATCTATCGCTACATCGGTTAAGTCCCCTTTAGAGACTCCGCCCTTAATTTCAATAGATTTATTAAGTTTATCCAAAGAATTGCTTAAACTTAATCCCATATTTGAAAAGAACAAATCTGACTGATAATTAACATCTTCAACCTTATCTACTTTAAGATCCATCACTTCAGCTATTTCGTGACTTTTGTCTACTAGAACCACTTGCTTTTTGCCCTCTACTTTTTTCTTCCCTATAAAAATCAATTCTTTAGCAAGGAATAAGTTTCTATAAGATGTTATTCTGGCAGTTTCCAGATAGTCACTTAATCTCTTGTTAAAATCTGCTAAAATTTTTAGATTTTCCTTTAGATCAGAACAAGAAGCAGAAAGACATCGTAACCGATCCATCTTCTTCTCCAATTTAGAAGACTTCCCTCCGGTAATAACATTCTTACCAAATCTTTTTACACCTCCCAAGAAACTAGTATCTTTCGATTCACCCTCAATATAATACTTCTTTTTTATATCTTCCTGATTTGCTATTTCTTGCCGTGCCTTTTCCAAATCCTGAACATCCAATACCTGAGGCCATTCTTTCAGGTTATATTTTTCTATAGCAGACATATACCTTTTTTTGTCCGAATCGGAAGATATACCGATAATCATGAATCCTTTATCTCTATACTTTTTATACAGTTCCTTTAGAGATGGAAAACCTTTGATACAATTTCCACATGTGCTAGACCAGAAATCGAGCAGAACATAAGATTTCCCTTTATAGTCTGACAACCTTATAGTATCGCCACTAACAAGGCTATAAGTAGAAAAGTCCGACGCTTTTTGCCCAACTTCTGTTTTTTGTGCCAGAGCCTTTTCGTCATCAACATCTTGTATTATTTTTTTTGCGAGTAGTCCTAATTGCGAACTTTTCACTTCATCGGAAAGGTGGGTATATAGCATCTTAGTACTGTCCAACGGATAAGATTCAAGCTCAGCCCATCTTATTATATCTAACAATTGTCCCGCAGCTATCAAAGAGTTAGGATTATCTTGAATATAATCTATCTTAAGCCTCCTTATCTTATTTCTAAAATGTACACTAATAGGTCTCAGTCTGTCAATATTTTCTTTTAAAGTCCGGTAAGTCTCCTCATTTTGATTTTGGTTGAATTTTTTCATAAGAGGATCTATAATATCGGTAAATTGTATCTGAATGCTATCTTCGAAGTTTGCCAATTGTTTTCTCAGTGGTTTATATATTTTCTCCGAATCTGTACCTTCCAAATTGTAATTAAAAACACTTACACCGAAAAAGTCCATCTTCATTTGCTTAGGTTCTACATATACTTCTATTACATTAGAGTTATCAAACTTAATATAGGCTTTGGTCAGATCATTTATATGCAGATCGAATGAAAAGTGCCCGTCTACAATCCGGCATGTATCCGAAAAACTTATCCATTGATTGTTTTCTAATGTACGGTAGTATATAGTAACGGTATCGGTTGGCGAATTTTCTATTGTTGCTTCCAGTACAGCTTTTTGTTGAGAAGCAGGAGTACAGGCTATGAGGAACGAAATACCAATCAGAATAGAAAATAAATACTTTTTCATGGGAACAATAAATTAAGTTTTACGTTGTAATATAACGTAATATTTAGCAAAAAAAGTATACAAAAACATCAGAATCAATAACCTGTAAGATAATTCCCAAACCCTAGTCTCCATCAGGCTTTGAATATTCTAAGAAATTCTTCCTTGTAAGTGGTTGAGATTTCTATTTCTGTTTCGTCCGAAAGAGTTACGTATCCACCTGAATTTTTATGATAAGATTTCACATAGTTGAAGTTTATAATGTGTGACTTATGCACACGTATAAATGGGTAGGGCAATATCTCATGAAAGTGCTTGAGAAAACGGCATACCATCTTCTTAGTCTTGTTGTTGAGGTAGATATCCGTAAAATTACCATTACCCTGCAAGCGGATTATATCTTCCATTTTCACTACTTCGAAGCCTTCGAGAGTGGGCAGGATCACTTGTTGTTTTTCGGGTTTGGGCTCGCGGAAATTTTCAACAAGGATTTTGTTCCGGTTAAATATTTCCTTGTTTATAATATGCTGCTGCACTTTATTTACGGCAATAATGAGCTCCTCAATACTCACCGGTTTGAGCAGATAGTACGCGGCACTCTGATTGAGCGCACGCAACGAATATTCGGAAAATGCTGTAACAAAGATTGTCTCAAAGTACAAATTCTTACAAGCCTCCAATACATCAAAAGCATTTCCGAATGGCATTTCCACATCCAGAAATACAAGTTGGGGCTCCAACTCATGCAGCAAAGGAATGGCATCTTTTCCGTTATGCGCCTCCCCTACTATTTCTACCTGAGGGCAATATTTGCCTAAATAGTTTTTCAGGGCTTCACGTGCGGCGGGCTCGTCCTCAACAATTACACTTCTTATTTTTTGTAAGGTATTCATTGCTTATTCTTATTCATTATAGGAAAACGCAGGGAGACAATTACACCTGTCTCCTCCCCTTCTTTTTCGGTTATGTCTATCGATATATTTGTACTGTAGAGGCTGTTTAGCAGGTTGATACGCTCATATGTATTAGTCAATCCACGCGAATTATGTTCCCGCTGATGCTTCGTTTTCAGTTCTTTGCTCCTTGTGAGACCTATACCATTATCCTCAACAATGGCATAAAGGCAGTTATTCCCTTGTACGACCTTCAAGGTCAGCAAGCCTATCCCTTCCTTGTAACGCAAACCGTGCCAAATAGCATTTTCGAGTTGTGGCTGTATCAGCATATTTGGTATGAAGAGAGCATCACTGTCTATCCCCTCATCCACCTCTATTTTGTACTCAAATTTATCGTGGAAACGCATATATTCAAGATCGAGATATTCTTTCATTTGCTCTATTTCCGTTGTGAGGGAAATAAAATCTTTATTGGAGTTCTCCATAATATTACGCATCAGCTTGGAATAGGATGAAAGATATTTGTTGGCTTCCAACTCGTTGTTTTGTGCAATAAACTGATTCACACTATTCAGGCTATTGAAAATAAAATGCGGGTTCATTTCCCTTCGCAACGACTGTAATGCAATGCGCTTGTTCTTTTTCTTTATCGAATATAGCGCTTTTGCTATAAAAAGTAAGAATATGAAGATAAGCACCACGACGCCCGAAAGGACATAGTTGAATTTATTCTGTTTTACAATAAGTGCATCTTTGAGTTCACGCTCTTTTTCCAATTGCAGGATTTTATCTTCCTGCACTTGAAAGAATTTTTCATCAATCAGTGTACTGTCTGCTCTTACCAGCGGTTCGAGCTTATTCATAAAGTCGGCATAGACCTCCAATGCTTTTTGTGGCTGCTTATCTTTCTTATACTGTTGCACCAGAAGTTCGAGACTATTTTTAGCATCTATAGTTTGTCCGTTATCTATCGCTAACTCATAAGCTTCCTTCAATGTTTTTATACCCTCTTCTTTCTTATTGGCTTCGAGCAAGGCATTAGAAAGTGTTTGCAGTTGTTGTACCTCTGCACGTGTATTCACATTACGTGCCTCGGCTACCAGTTGTTTATTTACCTCTATCGCCTTCTCAGTCTGATTGTCCGCAACGAGGGCACTGGCTATACCCTTCTTTATCTTAAAAGCCTCCTCAGGCTGATCTTTGACCGTTACCAAGGCTCTTTCCAGATTCTTTATAGCCTCGGGGGCATTATCCATTTTCATATTAACTTCGGCCAACTGCTGATAACCAAGCGCTCTTTCTTCCGGCTCTGTGACCAAATCGAGATTTTGCTGTATATAGTATGCCTGCGTCTGAGGGCTGCCCTGATTAGATAGCCTGCTTATATTATGATCATCTATTTTTTGTTGTTTTTTGCTGGATGTGTTCCTCCGCGCGAAATTCAAGCTCGAAATAGCCGCACTTGTTTTGTTCTGGGCTTCCTGTACTTTTGCCAGCTCTCTATCTACAGCGGCAATTTTTTCTTTATTCTTTGCTTTTTCATAAAGTTTCTTAGCGCGGGTCAAGTAATCTTCGGCCTTGGCATATTCCTTCTTATCGGCCAATTCCTTTGCTAGCTTTTCATAGCTTTGAGCTACTTCCTCGTCGGATCTGCCTTCTTCTATAGCTTTCGACACTTCCATAAGAACAGAACTACCCGAAACCTGTTCTTTCGAAGCCTTCCCTTTTGATTTCTGCTCGACTTCTTTGCTTACGGGAGTCTGTGCCTGACAGATTACTGTAGACAACCCAAAAAGTAGTATGATGATGTATTTTAGAAACATATCAGCCTTTTTATATTGCTTAACTTCTGATTGTAAAGTAAATACTTTTAAAACATTTATAGACTATGTTTTACCAACTCAAAGTCTGAGTTCACCCATTCTGCCCAAAATACTATTTCTGAACATTATACATTTGAACATCACAACCAACTAAATTACAATGATATGAAAAAGTTTATACTATTAACCACAATGTTGTTAGCTTTTTCGGCAATTACACTTTGCAACACTAACACAACCAATGATGAAATGAACCGCGAGACAAAAATCCAAGTCGCTATCCTTCTGGATACATCGAGCAGTATGGACGGGCTTATCGAACAAGCCAAGTCGCGCCTATGGAATATTGTAAACACACTGACTACACTAAAGTATAACGGACGTTCGCCAAAAATCGAAATAGCCATCTTCGAATACGGAAACGACAATCTGCGCAAGTCGGATGGATATATCAGACAGGTTACCCCATTAACGACCAACCTTGATAATATCTCCGAAAGGCTGTTTGCATTAACCACTTACGGAGGAGACGAATATTGCGGTACGGTAATCAGCAAAGCTGTGGAGATGCTCAATTGGGGAACTAATTCATCTGACATGAAACTGATATACATTGCCGGAAATGAACCGTTCACTCAAGGACGTGTGACATACAGAACAGCTATAGAAAGGGCTTTGGCTAAAGGAATTTACGTAAATACAATTCACTGCGGAGATGCAGAAAGCGGCATTAGAGGCATGTGGCGCGACGGAGCTGTAAAAGGTCAGGGAAAATTCTTCAACATAGACCACAATGCACGTGTCCGTTACTACGATACTCCTTACGACGACCGTATCAGCGCATGTAACGAGCGCCTCAATAAAACATACATCAGCTATGGATTACAAGGATCTGCAAATGCAGAGAATCAAATGCGTCAGGATAGAAATGCAATGGGTATATCTAAATCTAACTTTGCCGAACGTGCTGTTAGCAAATCCAAACAGGTCTATAACAATAGTTCGTGGGACTTGGTAGACAAAGTAAAAGAAGACCAGAATGCATTGAATGAAATCAAGCAATCGGAATTGCCTAAGGAATTACAAAACAAATCGAAAGCTGAAATTAAAAAGGCAATCACAGAGAAAGAAGCCGAACGCGCCACGATACAGAAAGAGATATCCGACCTTGCAAAAAAACGTCAGGAATATATCGACCAGCAAGCAAAAAAGGACAATACCACAGGCGACGATCTGGGCAAAGCTATCAACGAATCTATCCTTGCTTTTGCAAACAAGAAAGGCTATACTATCAGTAAATAATCAACCGATCTATAACATTGTTGAGACAAAAAAACTACAGGTTTCACAACCTGTAGTTTCTCATTTAGGTACAAATTTGAAAAAGCGGCTTACTCAGATCCTCCGCCTAGTGCTCTGTAAAGAGATACACAATATTGTAATTGTTCTAATTTGTCTCCCACCTGTCCAAGTTGTGCTTGAAGTAAGTTTTGTTCAGCATTAAGCACTTCTATGTAATTTGCTTCACCGGATTTCAGTAATTCCTGTGTAAAATCAACAGCTGTTAATAAAGATCTTACCTGCATCTTACGTGTTTCATTTTTCTTGAGAGACGATTCGTAGCCGAAAAGGATATCGGAGACCTCTTTACTTGCAGAAAGCACTATTTTTTCGAAGTTTAGCAATGCCTCTTCTTGTTGCGCCTTCGTTATTCTTAGATTTGAGATAAGTTGTTTTCTTGCAAATAATGGTTGAGTAAGACCTCCTATGATATTGGCAAAGATATTCTCAGACTTGAAAAAGCCAGACAAAGACGACGCGCCATACCCAATCATTCCCGAACTTAATGTAATAGACGGATAAAAGCTTGCCTGTGCAGCATTTTTCAGTTCAAATGCACTCCTAAATCCCAGTTCGGCCTGTTGCACATCAGGACGTTTTGCCAGCATTTGTACAGGAACACCATAACTCATATCTGAGGTACTTTGCTCTGCAAAACTCGATCTTTGAATACTACCCGACTTCCTTCCCAACATCAAACAAAGCGAATTCTCTAATTGCTGGATTTGAATTTCCAAATCAGGAACACTTATTTGTGTATTGTATAGCATCGCTTTACTTTGTTCTACCGCTGCACCATTGAGCATCCCTGCTTCTTTCAGAGCTTCCATGGTTGCGGTACTTTCTTCCAGCAAAGCGATAGTTTCGTTTGTAACCTTGAGCTGTTCGTCCAGAGCCAATAACGAATAATACGAAGTGGCGATGTTGGAAATCAGCGAAGTTTGTACCAGATTCCGATACGATTGACTTGAGAGGAATTGTGCATACCTTGCCTTCGACTGCCGATTCATCTTACCCCAAAGGTCTGCTTCCCAACTCACAGCAACTCCCAAGCTATAAACTTCCTGATGATACCCAAGAACATCTTTATTCTTGCCTGTCTGATCTACACTCTGACGCTTATGGTCGACCTGTCCTACCAATGCCACATCGGGAAAATATGCCGCCTTTGCCATGCCCAGCGCAGCTTCTGCCTGACGGATTCTTGTAGTTGCAATCTGCAAATCGAAATTATTACCGAGACCCTCATCTATAAGAGATTGTAATATAGGATCTTTAAAATATTCCCGCCAAGGGATATTGGCAATTGTAGTAGAATCCTCAACGGCTCTGTCTCTAAATAAATTCTCGGTATCTACTTCCGGAGCTTTATATTTATTGAACACTTGGCAAGATGTTAATATTACCGGGATGATTAATCCCAGTAATACTATTTTTACATATCTACTTTTCATTGCTTTACTGATTTATTTGTTTCTGACATCTGCATTTTTCCACTAAATCGTTCTTGTAAGCTCTGGAATACAATGTATAATGTCGGTATCACCAATATACCTATCAATGTTCCGAAAAGCATCCCGCCTATTGCACTGATCCCGATAGACTGGTTTCCGATTGCTCCTGCTCCCGAGGCAAAAGCCAATGGAAGCAACCCGAAGATGAATGCAAAAGATGTCATCAGAATAGGACGCAGACGGGCTACTGCCCCATTAATAGCAGCTTCCACAATAGACATTCCCTGCTGACGCCGTTGTATACCATATTCTACAATCAAGATTGCATTTTTGGCTAACAGACCGATAAGCATAACCAGCGATATCTGTACATATATATTGTTTACTATACCGTTAGATACCCCAAAGAGTACGAGGAATATAAATACTCCGGCCAAACCGACAGGCAATGACAGCAATACGGCAAACGGCAGAATATAGCTTTCGTACAGAGCTGCTAAAAGTAAGTATACGAAAATCAACGAAATGCCGAATATGAGTATTATCTGACTAGCCGATTCGGCTTCCTGCCGTGTCATTCCCGAATATTCATAGCTATATCCGCTTGGGAATATAGTTTTATCCTCACTCATTTCTTCAATGACCCTCATCACATCGCCCGAACTGTATCCGTCAATCATGTTAGGAACGATGATAACATTCATCGATTGGAACATATTGAAGCGATTGAGCATCTGAGGTGCTGTTACGTCTTTGATATTTATAAACCCGGTGATAGGAGCCATCTCTCCCGACCCTGTCTGGACAAACAAACCATCGAGGTCATCTAACTTACTCCTATATTCAGGGCTGGACTGCAACATCACCTTAAATTGTTTTCCGTACAGGTTGAAATTTGAGATATAAGCACTTCCGATATAGGCTTGCAATGTCCCCATCACCTGATTGAGAGTAAGTCCCGCTTCTTTTATTTTTGCAACATCCGCTTCAATTTCTTTTTGAGGAAAGTTGGGGTTGAAATTGGTCATGGCCATCATCACTTCGTCCCTCTCCTCTAATTTGGATATGAAATTAGTTGTTACATCATAGAAGGCATGAATGTCTCCACCCATTCTGTCCTGAAGCTGCATCTCAACTCCGGCACCTAAGCCAAATCCCTGAAGAGTAGGAGTTGCCATGAAGAAAAATTCTGCATTATTGATATTCTTTGTTTTTTCCTCCAAGATACTAACCACCTGATTGGTAGATATTTTACGTTCGCTCCACGGATCCATTTTTAATATAACAGTACCATAAGAACTACCCAGGCCGCCAATAAAATTAACCCCTGTTATATTGGTTATGTTATCTATACTTTCAATCTCGTTAGCTATATCTACAAGTTCGTTAACTAAAGAATCGGTTCTCTCGAGCGATGATCCCGGAGGTAAGGTTACGAAAGCCATTACTACCCCGCTATCTTCCTGAGGCACAAATCCTGTTGGGATAACTTTCATCAATCCGAATAAAATTGCTGAAGCCACGAGGATAATGGTAACAGTTATCCAGCGATGTCCCCTCTTTCCTAAGAAATGCAATGCCGATTTATATTTTTGAGTCCCGAAGTTGAATGCGGTATTAAATGTATAAGTGAAACGGCGGAAAAGACTTTTCTTTCCCCTCTCATCATCATGATTATTTACTTTTAGAAACATCGCACACAAAGCCGGGCTTAGTGTAAGGGCATTAACCGCCGATATAAGAATAGCCACACAAAGGGTGAGCCCAAATTGCTTGAAGAAAATACCGGACGACCCACCGATGAAACTAACCGGGATGAACACTGCGGCCATTGCCAACGTGATGGATACAATAGCAGGAGCGATCTCTTTCATTGCGGTTAGTGTTGCAACCTTAGGATCTGTCTCTCCATTTTCCATCTGAGCATGAACGGCTTCAACCACCACAATGGCATCGTCTACCACTATACCGATAGCTAAAACTAAAGCAAATAACGTGAGTAGGTTGATGGAGAATCCGAACAACTGCAAGAAGAAAAATGTGCCGATAATAGCCACCGGCACAGCAATAGCCGGAATGACAGTGGAACGGAAATCCTGCAAGAAAACAAAGACAACCAAGAAAACCAATACGAATGCCTCAAGCAAAGTGGTTACTACTTTTTTGATAGACTCGTTTAAGAATTCACTCGAATCCATAAAATAATTGATCTTTACTCCCTCCGGAAATGATTTTTCCGCTTCATTGAGTACCGCTTTTACGTTTTCAATAACCTCCTGAGCATTAGATCCTGCGGTTTGACTAATGGATATAAAAACACCTTCTTCTGTTTTATTTACCATGGAAGTAACCGTATAATTCTCTGATCCCAGTTCGACGTCGGCAACATCTTTTACCCTTAATATCTGTCCCTTGATGGAACGGATAATAATATCACCAAACTGTTCGGGTGACTTTAGCCTGCCTGTATATTTCAAGGTATACTGAAACGACTGATCGCTGTTTTGCCCCAGTTCTCCGGGAGCAGCTTCTATATTCTGATCTTGTAGCGCTCCGATAACTTCCTGCACAGATAGCTTATATGATGCCATAACATCGGGTTTTAGCCAGATACGCATCGAGTAGTCTTGCGCACCATATACTCCGGCATCCCCCACCCCATACACACGTTTGATTTGAGGCAGTATATTGATGTTGGCATAATTTTGCAGAAATTGCCCGTCATATTCTTTATTGCTGGTGGATATGGTAAGCCCCAGAATCGTACTATTCTGCTGTTTAGCTACAATAACCCCATTCTGATTCACCTCTTGAGGCAAAACAGGAGTTGCTCTGGCTACCTTGTTTTGTACATTTACAGCTGCAATATCGGGATTTACACCTTGCTTGAAAAAGATACGGATATTTGCCATACCATTATTCGATGCCGAAGATGTCATGTAAGTCATCCCTTCTACTCCGTTTATCTGTTCTTCGAGAGGTATAATAACACTATTCATTACAACCTCTGCATTCGCGCCCGGATATATTGTCACTACCTGAACTGTGGGTGGGGCAATGTCCGGATATTGTTCTACCGGCAATGTTGCCAATCCTATTATTCCCAATACTACAAATATGATAGAAATAACGGTGGACAATACAGGCCTTTCTATAAATGTTTTTAACATTATATTTTCTTTTTAATATTATGAGCTATTATTGTATCTTTATTTTCTGTTTGTTGCTTAAGGTGGCAACACCGTCTGCAATAATCCGGTCATTTACATTCAGACCTTGAGTTACTGCATAATCTTTTCCATCCGGTGTAGATATAACCGATACAATGGTTTGCACAACGGAGTCTCCCAGCACCTTATATACCAAAGTTTTGTCTTGTTGGGTGAATGTGCATTTTTGAGATATTACAAACACATCCTGAAGTGTTCGGGGAATACCTATTTTTCCACTCGTCCCACTTCTTAACACCCCATCCTTGTTCGGAAACTCGGCTCTGAATGTTGCTGATCCGGTAGTTATGTTTACAATTCCTGTTATGGTTTCGAGTTTTCCTCTTTCTTCATACTCAGTGCCATTGGCTAAGGTTAATATAACTTTAGGCGCATTTTTGATTTTTTCGGCTTGTGTCTTTCCCTCCAATGTATTCAAAAACTCACTCAATGCTTTTTCGTTTAGCGAAAAATAGACATACACATTTTCTGTATTAGCAACGGTAGTCAATACATTTGCAGGATTTACCAGACTTCCATTACGAAATGGAATAGATTCTACAATACCATTTACAGGGCTTGTTACATTTGTCCAGCTAATGGTTGCCTGTGCATTTTTTAAAGCCGCGTTAGCCTGCTCCAAAGCCGCCAAAGCTGTCTCATAAGAGTTCTCTGCCGTCTCTAACTGTACCGTTCCGACAATCCCCTTTTCGGCTAAAGGTCTTACCCTGTTTACGTTTATCTTAGCCGTATTTACCTGAGCAGTTGCACTACTCACCTGAGCTTTTGCTGTAGTTAAAGCCTGTTCGGATTGCGGGGAGTTAATTTTAAATAAAGACTGCCCTTTTCTTACTACAGAACCTTCATCAACGTAAATGGCTTCTATAAAACCATCGATCCGGGGACGGATCTCAATATCTTCCTGCCCTCTTATTGTAGCCGGATAAACAGACAATAATTCTGCATCTTGCTTTTGCATAACTAAAGTTGAATATGTCCGCACTTCCGCTTCCTCTCCGAATGGGTTTTGCCTCTTCCCGCATGAAGAAAATAGGACTAGAATAAGTATTCCTGTTGTAATTTTAGTGAGCTTCATATAATTAATAATTTAATTTGTTCTATACCAGCCTCTCTAATAGTATATCTAAGATGGATACCAGATGTTCTTTATCAATATTTTGAAAAAGAGACTCATTCATTGATTTAATCTTGACAGAAGCTTTTTTATACAACTCGAATCCTTTGGGAGTAAATTCTATCTCTACAGTTCGAGTGTTAATAACACCGCGACTTCTTGTTATTAAGCCTTTTCTTTGTAGATTGCGTAATATTGTCGAAGTAGTCATCGGATCTATTTCGGTTGTGTTTGAAAGGTCTATTTGAATGATTTCTCTCTTCTGAATTGAAAATTGATAAATTGCAGATAGAATATCGAACTGTGGACCTGTTAATTCAAAACTACTCAAAAGGGCTCTTCCCTAAAAGTTGTGGACTAGGCATAAATATTCGTTAATCTAAATAAAAAATAGGGTATATGCTTTACTCCT